>JACQZM010000194.1 GCA_016213885.1 Candidatus Rifleibacteriota bacterium
CCGTCGCCCGTCGGCGAAATCAATCTGTCGCGGCGCGGCTTCTTCAGGGCGCTGACCGCCAAGGCCACCGTGGCGGTCGATCAGGTTCGACCCCTGCCCACGGCGGAAATCCGTCGCCGGCGCGGATTCGAGCGAGCGCCGTTGCCGTCGCGCGAACGGCAACGGGTCCTGTTCAGCATGGAGCGCATCGCCCAATCCGCCTGGCTGGCCCCCCCGCCCGGCCTGTTTCATCGCGTCGATGTGTCTGCTGCCTGCTGCAATCACCAGCTCTGCGCCAGCATCTGCCCCACCGGTGCCCTGGCTGTTTTCGAAGAGGCGGGCCGCACCGAACTCATGTTCGATACGCAGCTGTGTGTCGGCTGCGATGAATGCCGTTCCATCTGCCCTTCCGGCGCCCTGAGCCTATTACCGAATGGTTACAACGCGGATGGCCAGGCGTTACCGGATCACCCCATTCGACTGACGTCCTTTGTCGGGAAGAGCTGTCCCGAGTGCGGGCAGTCGTTTACCGACAAGGCCGGAACAGACCTCTGCCCGCAGTGCGAAAAGCGCCGCCAACTGGCGAGTTCCGCCTTTCACTCCCTGTTCGGGTCAGGGCGCTGAAGCTTGCTGGCACGGTGGTTGCGTTAGCCGACTCAGCTTTTGCAATTCCGGATGTGCCGGAGTGTTCGACTACAACGCGACAACAACGAGGAGGATGTGGAATGAATATCCTGAAATCAAAGGTATCCCGGCGCCGCTTTCTGCAGGCCACCGGAACGGCGGGTGCAGCGGGGGCGGTCGGTCTGGGTGGCACTCAGCTGGACGGATTCTCCACGCTGTCCAAGGCCCATGCGGCAGTCGAATCATCAGCGGCCACGGTCGTCACCAAGAGCATCTGCGCCCAGTGCCCCGCGCGCTGCGGAATTGATGTGTACACGACCAATGGCAAGGTGCATGCGATCTACGGCAGCAACGATCATCCGATCGCCAACGGCAAGTTGTGCCCGAAGGGACACCTCGGCACCTACATGTTGTATGACGCGGACCGTTTCAAGGGCCCGATGAAGCGCGCCAACCCGCAGAAGGGCCGCGACCAGGATCCGAAGTTTGTGCCGATCTCCTGGGACGAAGCCTACAAGATCGTCGCCGACCGCCTGAATGCGCTGCGCGACAAGGGCGAATCCCACCGCTTCGGCTTGTTCTTCGGCCGCGGCTGGGGCGCTTCCGATGTCGGCGTGAACATCGTCCCGTTCGGCCAACTGTATGGCTCGCCCAATGCGCCAATCGGCCATTCGTCGATCTGCTCCGACGGTTCGGTGCTGGCCAAGCAATGCACCGACGGCAATGCCTCGTACAACTCATACGACTACGCCCACGCCAATGCGCTGTTCATGTTCGGCGCGAACTTCCTCGAAGCCTTCCGTCCCTACAACAACAACATGCAGCAGTGGGGGTACATGCGCGGCGTCAAGACGCCGAAGACGCATGTCATTGCAGTCGATGTGCATATGAACCAGACGCTGTCCGCCTCGGACTGCGCCCTGATCATCAAGCCGGGCACCGATGGCGCCCTGGCGCTGGCCGTGGCCCACGTGATCCTGACCGAAGGCCTGTGGGAAAAATCCTTCGTCGGCGACTTCAAGGACGGCGTGAACAAGTTCAAGACCGGAGCCGTGCTTGACGAAAAGGAGTTCAATGAAAAATGGGTCAAAGGCCTGATCCAGTGGTGGAACACCGAGCTCAAGGATCGTTCGCCGAAGTGGGCGGAAAGCGTGACTACCCTGTCTGCCGAGTCGATCACTGCCGCGGCACGTGAATTCGGCTCGACCCGCCCGGCCATCGCACTGTTCGAGCGTGGCGCCCACAACCATACCAATGGCGTGCTGAACGGCATGGCGATCCACTCGCTGAATGCGCTGGTCGGCTCGCTGTTTGCCGAGGGCGGCCTGGCTTACCAGATGGGTCCGGCCTACGGCCCCGCGCCCGCCGACCCCAAGGATTTCATGGACGACTATGCCAAGGACGGCCCGCACAAAAAGGTCAAGCGCATCGACCTGAAAGGCGATGAAGCCGGTTACCTGATGGCCAAGAACATGATCCAGGAAGTGGGCAAGAACCACCTTTCCGGTGCGGCCGGCTACAAGCTGGACACAGCGATGTTCTACATGACCAATCCGGTGTTCTCGACGGCCAACGCGGCCAAGGAATGGGAAGAAGCGGTCAAGAGCATGTTCGTCATCGATACCTCGCCCTTCCCCAGCGAGATCGCGATGATGGCCGACCTGATCCTGCCCGACAACACCTACCTCGAGCGCTTCCAGGATGCGCCGACCTATCCCTTCCAGGGCTGGCCGCTGGCGCAGTTGCGCGTTCCCGCGGTCAAGCCGGTGTATGACACCAAGACCTTCGCCGACGTGCTGATCCAGATCGGCAGCCGCATCAAGGGGCCCACCAGCGACTACTTCAAAAAACTGGGCAGCGCCGAGAACATCGTGCGCCACATGGCCAAGGGCTTCGAAGCCAATTCCGGCGACAACGGCTGGAACAAGCCGATGAAGGCCGACGAAGTCAAGGCCAAGCTGCTCAAGACCGATTCCGGCAAGTTCGAGTTCGTCTCCTCGTACATGGAGCACAAGAAGGACTGGATCCTCAAGACCACCGGGCGTTCGGCCGAGAAGTACAACATGCCGCACTGGGAAGAGCCGAAGTACACGGGCGGCGGCGACCTGCACTTCATCACGCCGAAGACGGCGATGCACGCGGAAGGCCGCACGGCCAATATTCCGCACGCGATCGCGTTGTTTCAGCCGGCGGCAGGTGGCAAGCGCCAGGCCGTGGCCGAGGTGCATCCCAGCGTGGCCAAGGCCAAGGGCTTCAAGGACGGCGACCGCATCAAGATCAAGTCGTCTGCCGGCGAAATCTTCGCCATTGCCCGCGTCACCGAACTCACCAGTCCCGATACCGTCGTGCTGCCTTTCGAGCACGGTCACTGGGCCTGGGGTCGCTGGGCCAAGGGGCGCGGCGCCCATGTCGACGAGATTCTGGTTCAGCAATCCGATCGCATTTCCGGCATGCAGACTTTCTACACCGGAAAAGTCACGGTCGAGCGCGCCTGACGCGCGCCTAACGAACAAGGAGAATGAGAAATGGCTAAATGGGGAATGGTAATCGACCTGGAGAAGTGCACCGGGTGTCAGGCGTGCAGCACCGCCTGCCAGATGGAACACAACCGCTTGCCCGGCGAGAACTTCCAGGATGTCCTGTATTACACCGAAGGCAAGCAGCCGGCGCCGACCTTGAAGTGGTTTCCGCGGCCCTGCATGCAGTGCGAGAATCCCTCGTGCATGCATGTCTGCCCGACGCGCGCCACCTACAAGACCGACGACGGCGTGGTGCTGATCGACTGGAACAAGTGCATCGGCTGCAAGTACTGCATGATCGCCTGCCCGTACGGCGTGCGCTTCTACACGGATGAAAAGCCGCTGCACGAGCCCAATATCAAGGCCGTGTTCAAGGGTGAGGGCGACCTGTCGTGGAACCCGCCCTACCAGGGTCCGCATGCTACCACAAGATCAGCAAGGCGCCCAAGGGCACCGCGAATCTCAGCAACGACGATCCGGCGCTGCGCGAATTCGTTCCGGCTTGCGTGCGCACCTGCGCGCCGACCGCGCGTTATTTCGGCGATCTCGACAATCCCAATTCCGAGATCAACCGGATCATTTCGCAGAAGAAGGGCACGCGCCTGCTGGAGCACACGGGCAACAAGCCGCAGGTCTACTACGTATCAGGGGCTGGCGCAGCCGGGGGTGCCATTCCAGGCAGTCGCAGCAGCGTCGACAAGGCATAAGGAGAGATAACCATGACTACACAAGCACAAGCAACGGGTCCGGTGAACACCATCATGATGGCGGGTGCCGCCGGACTGGTGGTCAGTCTGGGCATGGCCTTTGCCAGCCTGATCGGCAGCGGTCATGCCTCCTTCAACACCGGCAGCAGCGGAGTGACGTGGGGCTTGCCGGTGGTGACCTACGTGTTTTTTTCAATGGCCTCGACGGGTCTTGCAATGGTGGCGGCGATGGCGGCGATGTTCGGCGCCAGGCAGTATTCGCCGCTGATCAAGCGCTGCACCTGGCTGTCGATCGTCACCCTGGTGGCCGCGTTTGCATCGCTGGCGCTGGAAATGGGCCATCCCTTCCGCATGCTGTGGGCGGTTCCGCTCAACTTCCAGCCGGCTTCGGCCCTGGTGTGGATGGGTATCTTCTACTCCATCTGCCTAGTGATCCTGGCACTCAAGTTCGCCAAGATGCATGGCGGCGACTTCAGCGGCGAGGGCCTGACCAAGGCCGGCTTCGTGGGCGAGGTGCTGGCGCTGGGCACGCTCGGGTCGGCTTTCGGCCTGATGGCGATGCGTCCGGTCTGGTACGGCGCCGATGTGCCCATCCTGTTTCTCGCCTGCGGTGCGGTGATCGGCACCCCGGCCTACATGGCTCCGGAGCAGCTCCGGGGCGAACCGGCCAGCGTGACCTCCGACCTGTACGCGGCGGGGGTGATGCTCTACGAGCTGATCGCCGGCGATCCGCCGTTCCCGTTCTCCAACCCGGTGGAAGTGTACGAGCGCATGGAGAAGGAGGGCCCGCGACCGCTCAGGGACCTGGTGGACGGGGTCCCTGACGCCCTGGCCGCCCTCGTCTCGCGCTGCCTCTCCAGGCACCTCTCGGAACGGCCACAGAACGCCGAGGAGATGGTGGTCCACCTGCGTCTGGTGTCCGGGCGACCCACCGGCTCCTTGCGGCGCAGCGGCTCGTACGCCCGGACCGGGTCGTCGCCGGCGGCGACGCCGGCCCCGGTCGAGGTACCCCGGGGATTTGCGGTGGCGTGCGTCGCGGGGTTGCTGGTGGGGTTTCTCTGCCTGGGAGCGCTGCTGCTTCACTGGGCGTACAGACCGAGGAAGGGGCGAGGACCTGCGGAGGGGTCGGCGGGGAGTCCGCCGGCGCCAGGGGTCCCGGCCGAGGCCGCGGTCTTGCCCGGGATGAGCCCGACACCTGATGCGCCGTCACCCGGGCAGGTCCCGGCACCCATCTCCGGAGGGGAGGTCGTGCTGGCCGCCTCGGGCCTGAAGCTCACCGATGGGCGGCCGTTCCGGTTCGACCTCGGGCCGGTGGCCGCGGAGCTCACCCCGCCGAGGGGCTGGGAGATCAACTGGGGCAGCCGGAGCCTCTCGCAGAGCCGGCAGACCTCAGGCTCTGCCGGGCCTCGGTCGATCGGCCGGGCGTTCGTCGTCCTGTCGGCGACGCCCGGGACGTCGGACTCGGTCGAGGCGCTGCGCCGGACCCACAGGGAGTCGGTCGCGGAGAGACAGAGCAAGGGAGAGCCGATCGAGCTGGAGGAACGGACCGTGAACGGGCGACCGGGTACGCTGGTGATCGAGACCGCGGCGGACGGGCTGGGGAAGCTGACCTGGCTGTGTCACGGCCAGGGAGCCTCCACGAGCTTCATCTGCTGCTCCCCGAAATGGTCGTTCGAGGAAGATCGCAAGGTGTTCCTCGCCCTGCTCGGCACGCTCCGGGTGGAGTCGACCAGTACGGATGCCCGCTAGGAGGCTGTCGTGCCCACGAGACACGAGCAGGAGCTCAGACCGACGCTGCGTCCGGTGGAGGCCAGACCGATCGCCACGGAAGACGGCGACATGATCGCGCTCAAAGACCCCTCAGGCCTGGCCGGAGACGTGGTGATGCTGTCGCCCGCCGCCTTCGTGCTGGCGACCATGATGGACGGCGAGCATACGCTGCTCGACATCCAGGCCGAGTTCTGCAGGCGCACCGGAGAGATCCTGCCCTCGCAGGCGCTGATGGAGCTGATCGGTCAGCTCGACCAGCGCCACTTCCTCGACTCGCCGACGTTCCAGGAGTACGTCCGGGAGCTCTCCCAGGAGTTCGCGGCCAGTCCGGTCCGGCCGACGGCGTTCGCCGGAAGGTGCTACAAGTCGGACCCCCAGGCCCTCCGGGAGGAGCTCACCGGCTACTTCATCTCCGCGGAGGGCCCCGGTGCGCTGCCGGGCCGCGGCGACGGCCCGGTCGTGGCCTGCATGGCGCCGCACATAGACCTTCCCAGGGGAGGCCCGGTCTACGCCTTCACGTACAGCCGGCTCCAGGCGGTACCGCCGGACCTGGTCGTCGTCCTGGGCACGAGCCATCAACCCACGGGAGCGAGCCTGACGTTCACCCGCAAGAACTACGACACCCCGCTCGGAGCGATCCCGACCGCCACGGACGTGCTGGACAGGCTGGAGCCGTCGTTCGGAGACCGGCTGTATGCCGGAGAGTTCGCGCATCGGAGCGAGCACTCCATCGAGTTCCAGGCGGTGTTCCTCCGCCATCTGTGGGAGCACGAGCCGTTCCAGATGCTGCCGATCCTGTGCGGCGCGCTCCAGGAGACGCTCTCCCGGGGAGCTCTTCCCGAGGACGACACGCTCTTCACCGATCTGGTCCAGGCGCTGCGGGAGGTGATCATGACGCGGAACGCCCTGGTGATCGCCAGCGTCGATCTGTCGCACGTGGGACCCCAGTTCGGGGACCCCGATCGGATCGACGCGCCGGCCCGGGAGACCCTGGAGCTCCAGGACCGGGCCGTGCTCGAGCCGCTGCTGGTCGGCGACCGCAAGGGCTTCTGGGAGCGCGTCTGGGTCGACCAGGACAAGAACCGCCTCTGCGGGTTCGTCCCGATCTACACCCTGCTGTCGGTGGTCGGTCCGGTGCAGGGTGAGCTGCTGGCCTACCGGCAGTGGCCCGACCCCGACGCCACGGTGAGCTTCGCCAGCATGGTCTTCACCGAGACCTCGCCGTCCCGCAGAAGGCCCCGCTAGGTCACTCCTGGTGGTCGATCTTCAGCGACAGCCCGCCGATGAACTCGCGGATGTGGCAGTCGCAAGGGATCAGGTGGTCCGGCAGCCGCTCCAGCGTCACCGTGGACGCCAGGATCCGGTGCGTCTCCGCCGACCGCAGGTACGCGTCCAGCGCCGTGGTCTTGTCCAGCGAGTCCGGCGACGGGAACGACGAGGCGATGAAGTGCTTCAGCACCGGGAAGTCGAAGGGCAGACCTCCGTTGACGAAGGCGTGGGCGGTCTTCAGGAACGGCAGCATGTCCGAGAGTTCACCGTCCCTGACGTAGTGCCAGTGCTCCAGGGTGCCCCTGGGGTCCTTGCTCCGGTGTTTCCAGTCCCTGAGCATCCTCCGGACCATGTTGACCGTGGTGAACGGGATGCCCCGGCCGGATGAACCGTCGCCCTCCGCGATCCGGTTGGCGTTGAACAGGAACACCTTGAACTTCTGGTCCTCCGGGATCCCCTGGGTCAGGTAGGGGAACAGCCCGTGGAGGCAGTCGATGAGGAGCACCTGGCCCTGGCCCAGCTTCATCTCCTGGGTGCCCTTCCGCTTGCCGGTCTTCATGTCGTAGACCGGCATCTGGATCGGCTTGCCCGCCAGGAGCTCGCAGATGTGCTGTCGCATCAGCGGGATCTCGTAGGCTCTCGCGCGCTCGTAGTCGCGGTCTCCGAACATGTCGGCAGGGTGCTGGTCCACGCCGTAGAAGTAGTTGTCCGCGGAGAACACCTCGAAATCGACATCGGCCCTGGCCTTGATGGCGTGGGTGATCTTGTGGGTCGTCGTCGTCTTGCCCGACGAGGAGGGTCCGGACACGATCAGGATCCGGATCCCGGTCCGGTTCAAGAAGCCGTCTGCAGCTCTGGCCAGCTGCGCCTCGTAGCTGGCGACGGACGCGTCCACCAGCTCCTTGAGCTTGCCGCACTTCACGACCTCGTTGATCCCCTGGATCGTGTCCACGCCGTGCTCCCGGTTCCACTGCGAGGCCTGCTCCACCAGGTCTTGCGGGTAGGGGTTGACCGCGAAGTCCTTCTCCGCGAGGATCCCCTTCCGCACCCACCGTCGCGCCGCGCTCCAGTACTGGTACTCGTCGGCCACGTTTCTCAGGCCCCAGAACCGGAGGGTCTCGACGACGGTGCGCTGGATCTCGTCGAGCGGTGGCGGCGAGTTGGGCGTCAGGAACATGGGCTGGGCGTTCAGGGCAGCCTGGACCATGTGGGCCAGAAACTCGGCGTTGTCCTCGTCGGTGCGGTTGCCGAAGACGGCCGCGTTGACCCCCTCCACGATATCCCACTGGAAGCCGCCGACCTCTGTTGCCGCCTTCAGGACCGCTCTCTGGATCTTGTCGGCTCTGAACGGAACGCGGTTGCCGTGCTTGTCATCGATCAGAAGGATCCGGTTGTTGGTCCGAAGCTTCATCGTGCGCTCCTGGCCCGTCTGCCCCAGTCGAGGTTCTTGTCGATCCGATACGTCTGACCGTCCGTCCGGGGTACATTAGTGCATCCGGTGCCAGCTGGCCACTGGAGAAACCTGTGGGGGATCCTGGTGGACCGATCCGGGGCGGCGGACCGGCTCCACCCCACGTTCCGTTCACTTTCCCCTCGGCACCGGGGCCCCCCGGGTCTATAGATTAGATGGAAGGAGGGCACGACAGCCATGACCGATCCCACCAGCGAGGTCAGAATCGAGAACCCCTGCCCGGTCTGCGGCACCGGCCTCGTCAGCCGTTCGGCGGGCGCGGTCGGGGACGATCCTTCGGAGATGGTGGGCGGTCCGGCGCTGCCGCCGCCGTCGGTCTCCCACAGACCGGCCGGCGGAAGACCGGTGACGGCGTGTCCCCGCTGCCACACCCCCCATCACACGGAGTGCTGGGTGTACAACGGCGGCTGCTCGATCTTCGGCTGTCCGGCAGGCCCGGTCCACATGGACCATCCAGGTGTGGGGCGGTTCGTTCCGTCCGCGGCGGCTCGGCGACTGTCCATCGTGGTGGCCATCCTCGTGGGGCTCGTCGCCCTGGTAGCGGCGATCGTCTCCGCAAGGCCGGTGAAGGTCCGCTTCTCGGCTCTCCGGTCCGACCCTGGGTCGACCCTGGTGGTGTTCCACACCGACCGGAGGGTCGCCTGCGACGTCCAGGTGGCGCCGCTGGCGCAGGCCGACAGGGCCGTGTTCAGACAGGCGACCCCCAGGGGACGGTGCCACAGGGTCCAGGTGCCGGGCCTCGACCCGGGCAGCTCCTACCTCCTCAGCGTCCGGCGTCGCGGGTCCGAAGACGTGGTCGCCACCACTCGCCTCGTCATGCCTCTTCGCCGACGTGAATCCCCGGTCCGCTGCGATGCCGGGCCGATGCGGGACGCCCTGACCCGGTCTTTCGCTTCGTGCCGGTTTCTCGACTCTCTCCGCGACCCGTTCAGCTTCCCGTGGCAGCAAGGGGGCGACAGGCTCCCTCCCACGTCACTCGCCACCGCCAGTGAGTCGGTGAAGAGCGTGAGAATGAAGATCATTCCCGGGGGCGAGAAGCGCCCGTACCTCGGCGGGTTCAACGTGACGATCGAACGCTCCGGATGCACCATCCGGTGGCAGACGGACCTCCCCATGTGGCTGAGCCGGGTCGTCGTCTCGAGGGACCGGACGCTGAGAGGGGTCGAGCGGGTCGTGGACGCCTCCACCATGGAGAGCGGCAGGAGCCATTCGGTGACCCTCACGGATCTCAGGCCGGACACCAACTACCAGGTGCTCATCCTGGGGTTCCCGGCAAAGGGCGAGCCTGTGCAGTCCCCGGTGCTCGCCCTGCGAACGATGCCGAGGTAAGAGCCTACCTGAGGTTCACGGCCACGAACGCCTGCACCGGGTCGTCCCCGGTGCCCACGGTCACCGGGTCGGCCGGGGTCGCCTCCAGGTGGGCTGCCAGCTTCGCCTGGACCGTGCTGGCCACGAGGATCTGGTTCTGCTTCGCCTGGCTCGCGAGGAGGAACGCGCCGTCGGCGGGGCCGCCGAGCAGGCCGGGTTCCTGCCGACCCCGGAACGCCATGGGCCCGGCCAGCACCTTTCCGGCGGCCAGGCCGAAGCTCATCCAGATCGGCCTGAGGTTGCGGGTGGCCCGGCTCGCGTTCAGCTGCACGAACATCCCCCTGAGATCGAAGGCGGTTCTCAGGGCGCTGAGCGCGTCGGTCTCCCGTGGTCGGGTGAGCCCCCAGACCGCCAGGATGGTCGAGCCGGTGGCGCCAGCGATCGTCCCTTCGGTGGCCACGATGCGATCGCATAGAATGCCCAGCAACTCCTGGAGCAGGGTGGCGACCTTCTCGGGCTGCCCGCTCTCCATGAGCGGAGCGGTCCCCACGAGCCTCAGGGCGAGCACCGTCACCTCGCGGGCCTCCAGCTTGGCGAATCCGGTGGACCACCCCTCATCGCTCACCCGCTGCTCCAGCTTGACCCTGAGCTCCCGCTCCTGGTTCACCTTGGCCATGAGCCGGGCGTTCACGATGGCCGCAGCGGCCATGCCGGCGATGCCGGCGAGGAACCTCAGGTCGGCCTCGTTGAACTGCTTGGTCAGATCGAGGCAGTCGGCGTAGATCGACCCCAGCGGCTGGCCCTTGAACATGAAAGGTACGCACAGCGCCGAGCGGATGCCGTGCCGCACCAGCGTGTTCTCCGCGCCCACCTTGAGCGCGCCCGAGTCGGCGATGAGCACGGCCTCTTTCTTGGTCATGGTGGCGTTGACCACCGTGCGCGAGATGGGGATCCGGGCCCGCTCCTTGCCTGCTTTTCGAGTCCTGGCCACGGTGGTGTAGAGCTCGCCCGTCGAGGGGTGCTTCATCAGGATCGCCGCTCGGCTCGGCTCCAGGTTCTCGAACGTCGCGTCCATGATACGCTCCATGACGAGCGCCAGATCGGCGGCCGACGCCAGGTCGCGACCGATCTCGTAGAGCTTCGTCAATCGCACCAGCTCCGTGGAGACGGCGGCGGGTTCGCCGGTCAGCGTCTTCCCGGGAGTCATGGCGAGGTTCTCCGGCGACAGGGAGGCCGCGACCTTGTCCAGGTCCTGCTGGGCCCGGGTATACGAGATCGCGAAGTCCTGGCCGGGCAGCATCGCCTCCTGCGGGTGGAGAAACAGGAACCGGGTGTCGCCGACCTTGATCTCGTCGCCGTCCTTCAGGGGCGCCTCGGTGACCCTCTTGCCGTTGATGAACGTGCCCTTCTCCGACCCGAGATCCTTGATGACGTGGCCGCCGGCCTGGGGCAGGATCTCGGCGTGTTTCAGAGCCACAGTGGGATGGAGGATCTGGACGTAGTTGGCCTTGTCCTTTCCGATGGACACGGGACCCGACACCCGGAACTCGCCGACGGTCTCTTCACCGTCCTTCAGAAGGAGCCGTGCAGCGGTCCGGGGGATGCCGTCCTTGAAGCTGATCGGCGCCCCACAGTTCGGACACTGGGTGGAGGTCTCGGTCGACAGGAGGTCGGGGACTTCCTGGCGACACTTGCGACAGTAGACGGGCAAAGGTCACTCCTAGAGGGCCTCGACGGCCAGCGCTTCTGTTCCGCGCTCCAGGTGCCTGCGAGGCTACCCGGAACCAGGTGACGGAGCAGGGTCCGGTCGACGCGACAACGGATGGCTGGCTCCGACGAGTTGAAAATAACACAACCGCGCCTGGGCCGCCAAGGCGATCGGGCCTGACGCGATCGCCAGCGAGGCGCGGTCGAGTGGACCGACGGTGGACCGATCCTCGATCCAGGGCCCGTTCCCCGGCAGCGACGCCGGAGCCACATCCCGCGAGGATCGGTCGGAATACCAGAACAGGCTTCGTCTCCGGACCGGGCGGTCAGCCCGCCGCTGGCGCCGGGTTCAACGCCTCGACCGGACCGGAGTTCGAAGCCCGGGGAGCACCTCCGTCAACGGCCGGTCGAGAAGACCGGGCACGGGGTGAGAGGGGACCCTGGCCGAAGAGGCTCTTAGCTGCCGCTGCTCATCTTGGTTCCGAGGGTCTTGGCCTCCTTCTGGGTGCTACCCCACATGTCGCTGATGAACTTCTTGATGTCCTGACCGAAGAAAACCAGGATCAAGACGATCGGCAGAACGATCAGGGCGATGAGAAGGACGATCTCGACGACCGTCAAGCCAGCCTCGTCCCGGTGCAGCGCCGACAGCCTGCTCTTCAACAGCTCGAACATCTGGAGCCTCCTTTGGCCTGGCACACCCCTTGGCAGGGTCTCCGGCCGGTTCAACGTGATGGCGGACCCACCCCCTAGGGGATGGGCAAGGACAGAAACCACGAAACGATATCGAACAGTTCCCGCTGATATCTACGAATCCCGAACGCAAGTATAGCCATGGGCAGAATGAAACACGCAAGTAGCAGAAGGAACTCGAGCGCCGCCTGACCGGCCGACCTCCTCCGGCGTGGAGCCCGCGCCGGTGAATCCGACCGCCGCTCACGGCGATGGTTCCTTCGATCATGCTTGGCAGCCATGAACGACTCCTTGCAGTCCGAACAGGTCACTCGTCGGGCGTCACGTTCAGCTGCGCCGTGCGGGCGTACTGGTTCCCCGGGTTCTTGTCGTCCGGGACCAGCTTCCGGAGGAACTCGTACAGGTCCGCCGCCCCGCCGTAGTCCTTGCCGCGCGCCTTGATGTACGCCCGCTCCCAGGCATCCTCGTAGAACTCGAAAAGCTCGATCTCGGCCCGTCTGAGCTCCTCTCTGATGGCCGCCTTGGTGGTGGCCTCGGAGTCCGGACAGTACGCCTCGGCCCTTCTGAAGTACCGGATGGCGTTGTACAACCCCGACGGGTTGAGATTCTTGTTCCCGTAGTGCTCCCGCCCCAGGTCGAGCGCCCGGTTGGCCTCGGCCGAATCGGAGATGATCATCCGTCGGAACGGAGGACTCTTGGGCCAGTTCAGCTCGAGCGTCCTCTTGGCGTTCGGGATCGACGGGTACGGCAACGACTTGTCCTGAAGGGTATCGTACAGCACGGCCGCTCCGCTCTTGACCTGGATGCGATCGTCCTCGTCGGGCTTGCCGATGAGCCTGATCGGCGACTCGTAGAGATCTTGAGCGATGAACTTGGTGACGTAGATGCCCCGGCCAACCGAGTGGAACCCGAACCCCCCACCGAACGCCAGCTCCTCCGGCCCCTTGGGTCGGGTGGCAACGTATATTACGACGAAAACGATGCCCCAGAAGTATAGAAGAATGGCACCGATGACGAACGGATTCCTGAAGATCGAGCTGGCGGCCCGGGCAGACCGCTGGAGCGGCGCTCCGTCCGCACCGACCTTGCGAGGCTTGGCCAGCCGGACGTCTCCCAGGATCTCCTGGTAGGTCATGACGGCGGAGCCGGTGGAGCGCCTGTCGCTCCACGAACTTGCCGTTGACCTTCACCCCTGACTCGCTCCGGTTGTGGATCACCAGCTCGGCCCCGTCGGCGAGGATCCTCGCGTGCTCCGGCTCCACGCCCCCGTCGTTGAGCAGCAGATCGCAGCCTCTCCGGGATCCGATCGTGACCTGCTCCTTGCAGTAGTCGTAGCTCATGCCCTTGAGCATGCCGCCCACGACCTGGAGCCTGAACGTCGACGCCACCGGCGTGCGGAACGGCGCCTGGAACCCCTCCGTCAACTCGCTGGCACGGAACTTGATCGTTACGCCGCCGCCAAAGGCGATCTGGTCGTCGTTCTCGATGAGACAGCGCTCGACCCGCTGGCCGTTGACGAAGGTGCTGCCGTTGACCGCCCGGTTCTGGAGGACCACGCCGCTCTCTTCCACCGTGACCAGGGCGTGCTCCGCGTTGACGTATCGGTCCTTGATGACCAGGTCGCACCCTCGACCCGAGCCGATGGAGACCGACTTGCCCTTGAAGGTGTACGTCTTGCCCTCTTCGGGCCCTGCCAGGAATGTGAATTCGAGCTGCTTGAGACCCTGCATTACTCCGAAAGCACCCTGCCCCGTGCGATCTTCACTATGAAGCCCCCGAACAGTATCAAGAGAACCGACATGAGAATCAACATGGTGGGAAACAGAATCTTGGTCGAGGCCTTCGAGGCCTTCTCGTCGGCCAGCGCCACCCTCACGTCCCGGATGTGCTTGGACTGCCGTTTCAGGATCTCCGCGATGTGGACCCCTTGCTCATCGCCCTGGATCAGCGCCAGCACGAGTCCGCTCAGCAGGTCGATGCCGCAACGGTCGGCCAGGTTGAGCAGAGCCTCGCGGCGCGTCTTGCCCAGCGAGAGCTCCGTGAGGAAGATGCGGAACTCCTGGTCCAGCGGCTCGTCACCGCCCTCCTTCACGAGCACCTCGACGGCGCCGACGAAGGTGGACCCGGAGGAGAGACACAGCGCCAGCAGGTCGATGGCGTAGGGCAGCTTCATCACCAGCTGGGTGACCCGGGAGTTCATCCACTCGTTGAGGACGAACAGCGGTGCGAAGTAGCCCACGATCAGCGCGAGCCCCCCGGTGATGAAGCCGCCGACGATCCCGAACAGCAGAAGGCTGTACAGACCCGCCACCGCGGAGGTGCACATGGCGCAGGTCTGACAGACCCCCAGGTACTCCTCGGCGAGGTAGTCGCACGGCCGGCCAGCCCTGCGCAGGCGGATCTCCAGGTCGTTCAGGGTCTCCGGCGGGTAGAACTTCCGGTTGAACGCGGCGAAGTAGATGATGATCGGGTGGAACCACTGGAAGATCGTCGAATTCTCCAGGACCTCTCGTCTCCGGATGGAGAAGCTGCTCAGGGGAGGTCTCGGCAGGGAGCGATAGATCCCCACCAACCCTCCCAGCACCAGAACGAACGAGCCGATCAGCGAGAGGCTGATCGTCGTCATCTCCGCCATTCCGTCGCTCCTCGGTCCGGGTCGATCATACGTTGATCTGGACGATCTTCTGGATCCAGGCGAAGCCGATCAGATTCAGAATCAGCGCCAGAAAGAGGATGAAGCCGCCCAGCGGGTCGGTGAAGAGAGGCTTCATGTACTGCGGCGCACCGAGATAGAGCATGGCCCCCATGAAGAACGGGGATACCCCGATGACCTTGGCCGAGAACCGTCCCTCCGCGGTCATCACCTTGATCTTGCGATCGATGGCGAACACCTCGCGCATGAACGCCGAGATCCGCTCCAGCGTCTCCGAGAGGTTGCCCCCCTGCTGGCGGCTCACCAGGATGGAGAGCACCGCGAGGTTGTAGTTCACGCTCTTGAACCGGTGCTTGGAGTGCTCCAGCGCCTCGTCCAGAGACTTGCCCAGCTCGTACTCCTTGGCGATCAGGGCGAACTCCTCCGAGATGGGCGGCGGCAGGTTCCGCGACGCTTCTTTCAACGACTGCACGAACGTCAGACCGGCGCGCATGGAGTTGGCCAGGTTCGTGAGCCCCACCTCCAGCTGCTCCTCCAGGAGCTGGTGTCGCTTGAAGATGAGGTAGCGCATCACCCAGATGGGGACCCAGTAACCCAGGAACATCGTGAGGATGGGGACGACGAACCCTCCGAAGATCACGTATCCCACGAGCAGGTGCCCGAGGGCCGAGATGACGCAGTAGCCGGCCAGCTGCCGGCCCGTGGTCTTGTCCCACAGCTCCTCGTCCAGCCACTCCTGGTACACGCCCTCCCTGGATTCGAACCACTCCTTGCAGTAAGGAGCGGCGGCGACGCAGAAGCCGACGCACGCCGTGAACGGCAGTACGATCAGAACGAGCGTCTCGTACACGCGGTCCTCCCCGACTGCGGACTAGAAGAAGTTGTCCAGGTTGAAGTACCCCTTCACCAGAAGATCGGCGACGAAGTCCGGGATATACCCGGTCGCCTCCAGTCGCCCCACCGTCTGGCCGGTCTCCGGATCGCGGACCAGCTGGTACCTGTAGATGTCCTCCGTGACGATGTTCCCGGTCTTGTCGTCGATGCCCACCAGATGCGTCACGTGGGTGGTCCGCTTCTTGTTGCCCTCCGGGAACCGGGCGACCTGCACGATCACGTTCACGGCGGCGGAGATCTGCTGCCGGATCGCCGGCACCGGAATGTCGGCGGCCATGAGCACCATGGTCTCGAGCCTCAGCAGCACGTCCTCGGGCGTGTTGGCGTGGATCGTGGTCATGGAACCGTCGTGGCCGGTATTCATGGCCTGGAGCATGTCCAGCGCCTCCGGTCCGCGGCACTCGCCGACGATGATCCGGTCGGGCCTCATCCGGAGGGAGTTCTTCACGAGGTCGCGGATCGTGTATTCGCCCTTGCCCTCGATGTTGGGGGGGCGCGTCTCCAGGGTCACCACGTGCTCTTGCTTGAGCTGGAGCTCCGCCGAGTCCTCGATCGTCACGATCCTCTCGCGGTGGCCGATGAACGACGACAGCACGTTCAGGAGCGTCGTCTTGCCGGAACCGGTGCCCCCGGAGATCAGGATGTTCTTCTTGCCGGCCACGCAACCTTTCAGGAAGTTGGCCGCCTTGATCGAGAGCGAACCGAACTCGATGAGGTCGTCCACGGTCAGCGGGATCTTGGAGAACTTCCGGATCGTGATGCACGGCCCCTTCAACGCCAGGGGGGGGATGATGACGTTCACGCGGGAGCCGTCCTGGAGCCGGGCGTCGACCAGCGGCGTGGACTTGTCTATGCGTCGCCCGAGGGGGTTCACGATCCGCTCCACGATGGAGTGGATCACCTCGTTCGAGAAGAAGCGGTGGCCGGTCTTCTCGAGCGTCTCTCCCTTGTCCACGTAGATCTGGTCCTTGGAGACCACCATGATCTCGTTGATGTTGGGCATGTCCAGGAGCTCCTGGAGAGGACCCAGGCCCAGCACCATGTCCCGGATGTCCTTGAACAGGTACTTCTTCACCAGGAACCGTTGCAGCCCCTTGGACATGGTGAGCCTGTCCCTGGTGGCCACCTGGCCGAACGTCCGATCCAGGTGGGTGAGGTTCTGCTGGACGAGCTCCTTCTTGAACTCCAGGTTGCAGAGCTCGGAGATCGTCCTCAGGATCCGCTCCAGCTCGCCCTCCCACGGGCCCGCCTCCGGCTCCTGCCGTCCCACCGGCACCTGGGTCCGCGGCACCGGGAAGAGGATGCGGTCCAGCAGGTACCGCTTGAGCGCGCGCCGGATCACGTACTCGACGGTCTCGCCGTCCATGGCGCCGAGGTGCTCCTCCACGAGATTCTCGAGGATCGTCTCGATCTGGAAGACCGTCTCGTCGTCCACCTTCTCCATGGTGAACGTCCTGAGGTCGAGTCTCTCCAGAAGGGCGTCGTGGATGGTCCGCTCGATGTTCATCAGGCTCAGGCTGAGCTGCTCGTCGATGTGGACCTTGTCGCCCTTCTCGTCCTTCGGGTCGCCCACGTAGATCGTGAACTCCCCGACGGTGAGCTCGTCGCCCTGCTTGAGCTTGACCTTCTGGTTGCGGGGCAGCTCCTTCTGGTTGACGAAGGTGCCGTTGACGCCGAGGCCCTCGACCTCGACGATCCCGTCCTTGCAGTAGAACTTCAGGTGTCGCCGGCTGACCAGCGCCGACTGGAGGACCACATCGTTCCCCATCTCCCGGCCGATCGTCGTCAGGTCCTTCGAGAGAACGTGCCTGGAGATGACGTTCCGCTGCTGGTCCATGATGCTGAGGGCGATCATGCCAGCTCGACTTTCCATTGATCTCCTCCTGACGCCACGCCGGATGACACGAGGCGCCCGGCCGTGGATCGCCGGTGCGCCGGCTCGAAACGAGAGCGAGCCTGTCGAGTCCGGCCACGTTGGTCCCGATCGGGACCGCCGGCCTGCCGACCAGAATCGCTACCGGGTCATGCCCCCTGGTCGCTGAGCGGTGAAATTGTCCCAGTTCACCTTGGGGATCTCGGCCGTGGCGTGATCGTCTTGCCGTCTGAGGGAGAGCGTCAGCTGTCCGCCCTGGTGCAGGGCGAACGTCATCACCTCCGCCTCGTGCGGCGTGACCTCCAGGACCACGGTCTCGTACCCCCTGTCGCCCGCCCGACCGCGCACGATCTCCTCGGCGTAGTCGGTCTTGCCGCCCACGGCGAGGACCCGCATCGATTGCTGGATGGTCATCGTGGAGATCCGGGAGTTCCCGTCGCGGTCCGACGTGGTGAAGGTCCCCAGCACGTCCACGTAGTCACCGGGACGGATCCACCCGGAGACCGCCCCGGCGTGGGTGACCGGGATCGACATGGCCCGCTTGCCCTTGGTCAGCACCTCCATGATCGCCCGCTCCACGGTGCGACCGCCGCCCTCGAAGTGGGACCACAGCAGGAACGTCCCCTCCTTGATCTCCGCGTTCACAGGGCGGTTGGACACGAGCCGCCGGTCTTTGTCCTCCACGGCGGTCTCCAGGCCGGTCGCGAAGTCCTGGGGCACCGACACGGTGTCGAGCCGGCTCTCCGGCATCTCACCCTTCTTGATGAGCTTGTTGACGCGAAGGATCTTCACCGCCTCCTGCTGCTTCTTGATTCTCGAAACGTGGACGTTCACCATCACCACGGCGATCACGCCCAGAATCAGGCCGATCGTCAGCGCCACCTTGTTGAACATCTCGATGTACCCTCCCTCGGAGCCGTTATCCCCTCAGAAATCCAGGAGCTGTCGCTTCAAGGTCTGTCCCACCAGGCACAGCAGGGTGCCGAAGCAGATGGCCAGACCGAAGTTCACCTTGGGACCCTGCGGATCCAGGTAGCTGGTCGGCCCCATGCCCGGCGAGAGCGTGTGCACGATGGTGTACCAGACCCGCTTCAAGATCGGCATCAGCTGGCCACGCCAGGCCGCCACGATGACGCCGAACAGAGCCCCCAGGAAGAGCGAGTAGAGCATGGTGTAGGCCACGAACGAGGCGCCCTTGATGGCCCCGATGGCCCCCATCAGCTTCACGTCTCCACCACCGATGCCGCCGATCAGGTAGACCAGGAAGAACGGAACGAAACCCATCAGGAACCCCAGCAGGCTCGTCGACAGGTCCACCTGAAGCCCGCCGAGCGTCTCGGCGCCGTACCCCAGCCAGGCCACGAGCCACGCCGAAACGATGGCGGCGTACGTCACCTGGTTGTAGATGCGGTTGAAGAAGATGTCGGTAACGCCGCACGCCGTCACCAGAACGACAAGGACAATGTCCATCGGGTTCATCGTCGGGCTTCGTGCCTCCCCTTTCTCGAACGAGTTCAGTGAGGGATCTCGATCTTCTTCCTCTTGCGAGTCTGGATCGTGATGCCTCGCTGCGTGACCTTGGACACTTCGAAGCGGCCGTCCGGCGACTTCCAGCCCTGCTCCACGGTGTAGGTCTCGTTGTTGTAGGTGATCTCTACCACGATCACGCCCTGCGCCTGGGAGATGGCGTTGATCTTGACCACCGGGTCGTCCTCGGTGGGCGTGTGGAACTGGAACGCGACCTTCCGGGCATACTTCCGGCCGTCGATCGAGGTGGCCGAGACGTCGAGGATCTGGTTGCCGTCGGCCACATCCTTGATCCGGAACGTCACGAAATCGCCCTTGATCGGGTAGCTCTTGGTGCCGATCGTCAGCTCCCGGAAGAACTTCTCCGGGATGGAGATCTCCACGAGAAGCTCGTCAGCCACGATCCGCTGGTCCGGCTGGGGCGTCTTGATCATCCAGATCTTCGGGTAGACCTGGTCCAGCTTGTCCTTCAGATCGGGCGGGATCTCCTTGCCCGGATTGCCGCACAGCCGCTGCACGTCCTCGTAAGCCAGCTTGGCCTGCCAGTACGACTGGGCGGCATCCAGGAACCGCCCACCCGCGTCGGACTCCCGCCCCCGGTCGAACTGCTCCACGTAGACCTTCTGCTTCTGCATGACCTCCAGGACCTTCTTGGCGAACTCGTCGGCGTCGCGAGCTACCCCGGAGTTCGGATAGTTGTCCAGAAGCCGGTAGACGATGGTCTTGGCGGAGTACGCATCGGAGTTCTTGAGCGCGGCCTTGGCCTCCTCGAGCAGACGGACCGGCTCCAGCACGCCGAGACGCTGGGCCAGATCGTCGGGCATGGGGCGGTCCGGCGACTGGATCAGCGCCGACAGCTCCTTGAAGCTCTTGGCCGCATCCTGGTAGTGGAGAATCGCCTGCGAGGTCTGGGAGAGGCTCTCGGCCTCTTTCGCCTTTCGCATCGCCTCCTTGAACGTGTCCTTGAGGACCCGGGCCTTCTGGATGTCGCGTCGGAGGCCGTTCGCCGCCGTGGCGGACGCGCCGGCGCAGCTGGCGCTTCCCAGCTGATCGAGCTGCTTGGCAGCGCCGTCGAAGTCCTCCCGGCGGAAGAACACGAGCGCCTCTTCCACCTGCTTCTTGCACGGATCGTCGCCGGTCACGATCGGTGTGACGATGCCGCCGCCGTCGTCCGTGCGCGTCAGCTTCCAGGCTATGGCCAGGCCCGTGATGATGAACATGACACCCACGGCAGCGGCGAGCGCCAGCGTCCGGGGTGGGATCCCGGCCTGGTTGACCATCTGCTGGACGTTCGACATGGCGTCGCCGAGGCCGCGGCCGCCGGCATTTCTGCCACCGGGCTCCGTCGACTTCTGAGGCGCCGGACGCGCGGCCTTCTTCTTGCCCGAGCGGACCTGGGACAGCTCGGAGAGGACCTGGCCCACGTCGGCGTATCGATTCTTGGCGCGCTTCTCGAGCATCTTGGAGACGATGTCGGACAGCTCCGGCGAGATGTCGCCGTCGATCTCGTTGAGTGGAATCGCCTTCTTGTAGAGATCCACGTGCCAGTTCAGCCAGAACTTCACGGCCTCGCCGGCGACGCGCTGGAGGTTCTGCTCGCCCAGCAGCATCTCGCAGACGATCAGGCCGAGGGAGTAGATGTCCGTCGAGGCGACCGTGTCCTCCTGTCCCAGGCACATCTCGGGCGACATGTACCGGACCTCGCCTCGCAGACCCTTCTCTCGGAGCGTCTCCTCCTCGCCCGCCGGTCGTGAAGCCCGCGGCAGCGCCGGATCGAAGATCTTCACGGTTCCGCTGCGGTCGACGAGGATGCGATCGGGCCTCAACCCCCGGTGCACCAGACCCGCGGCGTGGAACGACCTCAGGCCCGCGGCGATCTGCTCGAGCTTGGTGAACACCTCGGGCTCTTCGAGCGCCCCTTCGACCAGCAGCCTGTCCAGGGTCTGGCCATCCAGCAGCTCGTAGACCACGAACAGCTTCCCGGGCGGGCGGTAGATCCCGAGGACCTTGGCCACGTTGGCCCCGGTGACGGCCTGGACCTTCGAGACCCAGACGTCCAGCTTCTCGATGTAGTCATCCCTGAGCATCCAGGGGCTGCGCAGCTCCAGGAGGCTGACCGGCGTCTTCCGGTCGGCGGTGTAGCCGCGGTGGATCAGCCGATCTTCCGTGGAGAGCTCGGCGTCTTTGTCGCCGAGGACGTACGGGTCGACGACCGCCTTCCGGCCCGGCGGGGGCGCCTCCGGCTGCGGCTCGGCCGGAGCGGCAGCGGCAGGACTGGCGGCAGCTGCGGGCGGGGGAGCGGACCTGGTCGGCGTCGGCGCGGCGGTGTGGGCCGGCTGCGACGTCGGCTTTCCGCCAGGCTTGATCGGCTGGACCGACGGCGACCCGTCCGGGTTCACCGTGATCGCGCCCACGAGGGTCTGATAAGGCGCCGGCCCCAGGTCGGGCACCTCGAGCCCCACCAGCTTGGCGGCCTGCTGCTCCACCCGACCTCGAGCACGCTCGAGCACCGAAACCACCGGGAACGTCTGCCCGGCCTTGACCAGCCGGTGCTGGTTTCTCGACAGGAACGGCTTCACGGTGGCCGTGGCGGAGTTGAAGAAGTGGGGCGGCAGGCCGAGAGCGGCCACCTGCTTCGCGGCCAGATGGTTCGAGACGGCGAAGATGACCAGGGTCGCGTCCGGAAGGTCCGTGGCCCCTCCGCCCATGACCTTCTTCGGGTCGGCCAGGAAGCACAAGGTGCCGAGGGCCAGCGCGGCAGCCGCATCGCCGTAGACGGCGGGATCGCGGCTGATCTCGGACAGGATCTCCACGCACGATCCGAGGATCTTGACCTGCTCCTGAGGAGAGGGATCAGCCACGGCGCCCCTCCACCGGAAGAGAGCCGGTCGCGACGACACCGTCGGCCCGTGACCGATCAAGGCCGCAGGGCTTGGAGCACACCGTCGACCGGCTCACGCGAAGCGGGCGGCCAGGTGCATCTGTCCCGACGATGGCCATCACCGAGCGACCTGCCCCTGGCCGGCTGGATCGAGGTTGAATATGGGCGCTGTCAGGCTCACGAAGCGCCTGAGGCCCTTCCCCGCGACCTCGGGGCCGAACAGCGGCACCCTGGAGGTCCACACGTGCTTGCCGAGGACCTTGCCCTGGCTGTCCTCGCCCTCGGGCTTGAACACAAAGATGTACTGGAGCTGGTAGTTCCCCTCCTTTGTCAGGGGAAGCACCTCGGCGATGTGAGTCACCTTGCGGCTGCCGTCGTTGAACCGGGAGGTCTGGACCACGATGTCGATGGCCGAGGCGATCTGGCTCCGGAGAGCGAAGAGCGGCATGTCTACCCCGGACATCAACGCCATCGTCTCGAGGCGCCGGAGCGCGTCTTCAGGGGTATTGGCGTGGTTCGTCGACATCGAGCCGCCGTGGCCCGAGGTCATGGCCTGGATCAGGTCGAGAGCCTCGCCCCCGCGGATCTCTCCGATGATGATCCGGTCTGGCCTGAGGCGCAGACACGAGTGGAACAGCTCCCGGATCGAGACCCCTCCGCGGCCGTACCGATCGGGGTGCTGGACCTCGAAGTAGAGGACGTGCTCCTGCTGGAGGCGGAGCTCCGACGAGTCTTCGAGGACGAGGACCCGCTCGTGGTCCGGTATGAACACGGAGAGGCTGTTCAGCAAGGAGGTCTTGCCCGAGCCGGTGCCGCCGGACACGAGGATGTTCTTCTCCGCCATGATGGCGATCTTGGTGAACTCGACCATGGTGGGGACGATGGCGCCGTAGCTGGCCAGCTTCTCCATGGTCAGCACGTCCCGGGAGAACTTCCGGATCGCGATGCAGAGGCCTTTTCTGGAGGCCGGGGGGGTGATGATGTGGACGCGGGAGCCATCGGGAAGGCGCGCGTCCACCCGGGGGGAGTCCTTGGTGATCCGTTTGCCCGTGTACTGGGCCACGTTTCTGGCCGCTGCCAGGAGACCCAGCTCCGAGTCGAAGAAGGCGTCGGTCTTGTGGAGCTTCCCTCCCCGCTCGATGTAGATCTCCCTGGGGCCGTTGATCATGACCTCGGTGACGCTCGGGTCGTCGAGGTAGACCTGGACCGGCTTGAGGAAGTGCCCCAGCGTCCTGCGGAATATCTCTTCTTGGATGTTCATGTGTCCGGTCCCACTATACCCCGGACGGTCCCTCGATGCAACACTTGGCGCATCGGGACCGGCACCCTCCGGTGCTGATCCAGAAAGGTTCTTGACCTGGCGTGCCGTGTCGGGGCAGGGTGTTCTCGCTCCGTCCGGTCAGGAGGAGTGGGCCAGGGCCGCACCGGACGTGCCTCGCCCTCCCGGACCGGGGTTCAGCGGCTCCCGACGATCAGATCGTGGCCTCGAGCAGGCGCTGTATATCGATGGTACGACGGTCCATCTCCGCCAGGCACCGGTCCATCCGGGCGGACATCTTCCGGAGCTCGTCCTGGACCGAAGGCCGGTTCGAGCCGGCCGGGTCGCGGTTCGAGCCGGCATCGGCCGCTCCGTCGCCGGGGGCCCGGGTGAGGTCCCGGAAGCGGCGGCTCGACTTGCGGAACTTCACCAGGCGCTCCACGAGACCCAGAGCGACCTGCTGCCTCGCGAACCCGGACGGCATGACCAGCAGACGGTCCGCCCGGGTCATCAGCGCCCGGAACTCGTCCCGTTGCAGGCGAAGGAACTCCGCCATCATCCACTGGTAGCCGAAGGCACCGCTCCCCTGGGTCGGATCGGACGCGTAGATGCTCTCCATCCGGGCCAGCGTTCCGTTTCTCCACAGCACCTCGTGGAGTCTTCGGGCGACCAGGGTGGCTTGATCGGCGACCTCATCGGGAGAGATGGAGGCCTGCTGCCGGCGGGCGGCCTGCTGGAGGAGCTCGTCGAGCGGATCAACGGGAGTCGATCTGGCTCGACCGGACCTGAGCGAGTCGGCAGCGCAGAGCGGCGTCGAGCAGAGGATCGTCGCGGTCAAGACAGTCAGAATCGTCGTGCGCATCGGGACGGTGGGGGAGCCGGCCGACCAGGGGAACGAGAATCCGTCGGGTTCCGGGTCCCGGACCTCATTCCATAGGTATCGGCAGCTCCCGATCATCCCGCGACGTCCCCCGGCCCCGGGCCGGCGCCCTCCGCGGTGGGCGATCGGGCCGCCACGCCCATCGACCGGGCCGTCCGGGTCGATCCGGCGCCTCGCAGGATCCGAGTCGCGCCCCCGAGCGCGACCTCCAACCTGATCCTCTCCTCTTTCTCTCCCCCGAGCGCGACTTCAAATGAAGCCCCTCCACGTCCTTGGTGACTCTGCAGCCAGGCCGAGGCCTGCCCACAGGCCCGACTCCGCGAAACAGGTGTGGGATCCTGCGGCATTGCCCCGCTCGATGAACCGGGGGTAAGATGAGTGAGGGGACAGGGGACTGCGCGGGGGTACCCCACGCCCCGGATCCAGGCCGTCCCGGTGAGGATCCGGGAGACGACGACACTGGAGGAACGGGCCAAGAGAATGGGCGAGCTCAAGATAACCCCTATC
>JACQZM010000310.1 GCA_016213885.1 Candidatus Rifleibacteriota bacterium
TCTGGCGTCGATCCGGGCGCCGTCGCTGTTCTCCCCAGGCGCGGGAGGGCAACTCCAGCGGCTTCACGTCGAGCAGGCCCACCAGCCAGTCGTTGAGCGTCCGGGAGATGGCGTGGTCGACGACCCCGACCGCCACCTCGAAGAGCGGTCGCGGACGCGGGATGGCCAGGGACCTGCCGGAGCCGCCGCCGGCCCTGACCAGAAACGTGGGACATCCGCACTCGGAGAGCAGCGCCCGGGCCGTGTCGGTGGCCCCGCCCTCTCCGATCAGGACGGCCACGTCCCCCGGCGAGGGAGAGAGCTTCACCAGCGGCCTGAGGTAGACCGAGGCGAACCCGTCGTCGTTGGCCGCCGCGGTGAGGCTGTCGGCGCCGACCAGGTCGGGCGCCCGGAACCCGACGATCGGGACCGTGTTCGTCGCCCCCCGTTCCAGGTCTTGCCTGAAGTGGCAGGCCATGGGCGACACGCCCAGGATGAACACCCGCCGCCGCTCGGCCAGGGTCGCGGAGATGGCGGTGGTGAGGTCCGCCAGGAAGTCGACCTGCCGGCCCAGATCCTGCTCCAGGACCTGGCCGATCTGGCCGCGCTCGATCCCCGGGTCCCCGGAGAGCGCCGCTGCGAGGGCCAGACCGGCCAGGCAGTGGAGATCCTCGATGGTCTCCATCACCGCCGAAGGAGCCACGATCGTCCGCTCCTCGCCCAGGAGGCCCAGCATCGCCCCCCCGTCTCCGCCCGTGAGTCCCAGCATCGCCCCGCCGGCCTCCCGCATCGTGGCCAGAGCCTCGAGAACGTTGGGGGAGCTCCCCGATCCGCTGAGGGCGAGGAGTACATCGCCGGGGCCCGGGTCGAGCCTCCCCAGGGCCCGGGCGAACGCCCGGTCGAAGCCCTCCTCCACCGCGGCGTCGTGGATCTCCTCCAGGCCCTCCAGCGCCACCGTCCGGAGGCCCGCCCCTCCGAGGAACCGGGCCACGAGACGGGCGTTGTCCAGGCTGCCGCCGTTGCCGATCACCACCACCCTGCGGGCCTGCCCCAGGGTCCGGGCCATCGCGGCCAGCTTCTCCTGATCCAGTCGCGACCAGCATCCCAGCAGATCTTCGTGCCTGGGGCGCAGGCCGAGGTAAGCCGAAACACGCTCGATCGCCTCGTCGCGCCGGATCGCCGCGGTCACCTGGCGAGGCCGCCCAGCCCGAGCACGGCGTGGTACAGGGCGGGCAACGTCTGCCGGTGCTCGCCTCGCACGTAGGTGCTGGTGCCGCCGCCGGTCACCACTCTGGCCAGGTTGGTCTTCCAGCACCTGAAGTAGTAGTCGGGGTCGCTCTTCGGCGGGGGGTTGCGGATGTCGCCGGAGATCGCCCTCACGTCGAACACCGCCGAGGCGAACCGGTCGATCCTGCGGCCCTCCTGGTGAGCCACGTTCCTGGCCATGGCCAGCGCCTTGAGAAACGTCTCGGGGCCCATCACGGCGGTCCCGAAGTTGAGCAGGACGCCGCCCTCCAGCTGCTCCACGGACCGGGCCAGAACCAGGAAGTCGCGATACGAGGCGAGCCCCACGGCAGCTCCGTCGCAGTTCGGCAGCTCGTGGACGATGTCGTGGCCGATCCCCACGTGGACCGTGACCGGGACGCCCAGGGTGTGGCCCGCGGCGAAGAGGCTCACGTCGGCGTGGGGCAGCTGTCTCTCCACGATCCACCGGCCGAGGGAGAGGCCGAACCCGAGCCCGTCGGCCGCACCGGCGTTGACCGCGTCGTTCACCCCGCCGGTCTCCTCCCAGAGGCCGAACTGGCCCTGCGCGATGTACCGGGCCACGCTCTCCGTGGTGGCCCCGACGAGCGCCATCTCGAAGTCGTGGATCGCCGTGGCGCCGCTGGTGCCGACGTGGGTCACCAGCCCCCGCCTCATCAGGTCGATGAGGAACAGCGCCAGCCCGTCCCTGAGCACGTGGGCCCCCATCATCAGGATCACGCTGCTCTGGCGCTCCCGGGCCGCCAGGATCGCCGCCGCGATGCTCTCCAGATCGCGGCTCGGCCGACCGGCGCCCTCGCTCAGCGGCAACAGGCACCGCAAGTCCAGGTCATGGACCCGGCTGGTCAGCGACGCCAGCTTGAGCCGTCGTCTGTCGAACTCCGGAAACGGCCTCGTCGTGCTGGTCATTTGAGCATGGATCGCATGAACTTGTAGAGCGTCACCGGCTCCACCGAGGAGCGGTTGCCCACGATCTTGACCGCCAGCGCTCCGGCGGAGTTGCCGATGAACCCCACCAGATCCGCGGCGAACCCCCGGGCAGCGCACGGGGCGGTGATGGCGAGCACCGCGTCCCCGGCGCCGACCGTGTCGACGACCTCCGTGGACAGAACCGGGATGTCGTGGTACCCCTCCCGGTCGCGGTAGGTGATCGCCCCGCGCCGTCCGAGGGTGATGGTGACCAGCTGGCACGAGAGGCTCTTCGACACGGCCAGGACCAGCTCCTCCAGCGAGCCGACCCGATCGTGGGCGGCCAGCCGGATCTCGGGCTCGTCGATGCAGACGTAGTCGGCCCTGGGGTACTTGGTGATCAGGTTGAACCCCAGGTTGGCGCTGTTGCGCTGCGTGTTGACGGCCAGGAACCTGGCCCGGTCGCAGAGCGTCCCGACCATCCGGGCGCCGATCATCCCGTGGCCGAAGTCCGCCACCACGACCAGGTCGTAGGTGTCGAGCATCGCCTCGAGGTAGCCGCAGATCTCCCGCGTCAGGGCCGGGTCGAGCGGGCTGTCGTTCAACAGGCAGATCTCGAAGATCTTGTTCAAGAAGTCCTTCTCGACGAACCGCCGCTTCACGATCGTCTCGGCGTCCTGTCGGAAGAAGAACTTCGGCTTCACCGTGGGCTTGAGGCGACTGCGAACGAACTCTTCCTGAGACGCCCTGGCGCCCAGGCAGGTGATCAGGTCCACGTTCGGGCAGAACCCGGCGACGTGGTTGGCCGTGGCGAGAGCGCCGCCGGCGAAGCTCTCCCCCCATTCGAAACGGGTGGTGAGGATCGGCTCCTTGGACGACTTGCCCATGGTCGAGACGTAGTGGTACTCGTCGATGATCGCCTCGCCCACGACGAGCACTCTCAGGTCTTCGAGCGACTCCAGGCTCCTGATGATCTCCTCCGGATCGTAGCGGGCGCGGAACTCCTTCAGGAACTTGGCCGTGTCGGGCGGGTAGATCCCGTAGTGCCTGTTGGCCAGAGTGCTGGCGGAGAACGTCTCCTCGTCGGTGAACTGGAGCTCTCCGCCCACCGACTCGACGGCCTCCTTCTCGGCGGCGATCCGGCCGGTGATGTCGGCGTCGATCGACCGGTACTCCGACCCCTTCACGTAGATCCGGGGCTTGATCGACCTGATCGTCTCGACGGCGGTCTCCCTGTCGTTGATGGCCACGAAGTCGACGCACTCCAGCGCCGCCAGGGTCCTGGCCCGGAGCGCCTCGTTGAACACCGGCCGCCCCGGCCCCTTGACGACGAACCGGTCCGGCGTGATGGTGACCACCAGGGCGTCGCCCTTCTGCCTGGCCGCCCTCAGGTGCATGATGTGGCCCGGGTGCACCAGGTCGAACTCTCCGTGGCAGAGGCACACCCTCTTGCCGTCGCGGTGCAGGGACTCCACGACGGCGGCCATCGCCTTGATCGTCAGGATCTTCTCTTCCGGGTCACGCATGGGGAGGGGCCCGACGCCCGCCGTCCCGGGCCGATGGCGGCCCGGCGGTGCCGCGGATTCCGCTTGACTCGAACTCACCACGTCCCTATACTTTCCGCGTCCCGGGGCTGGTGTGACCGAGGCGGGTCGTTCTTTTCGTTCGCTGGGTCGCTCGGGAGCCGATCCCCGGCGGTTCGCGACCAGAACGTCGGCGGCCCGACGCCTCGAGAGCGCTCGGGCGGTCGCGCCCGGCCCGGGAGACGCGGGGGTTCACGAACGAGTCGGCCGGGTCGGCGCGTTCGATGGCGCCGCCCCGAGGTCCCTCGAGGTCACGCTGATGCCGGCTTCCGGCTCCTCGGATCGCTCACAGGGCGCCGAACAGCCGGTGGCACGGGAGAGTATGAAGAAGCCCACGCCTTCGCTGGACCAGATCCTCACCGCCAAAGACCGGCGCGAGATCGCCGACCTCATCCGCAACAGCTTCTCCCTGACGTGTCGCTTCATCGCCGGCGTCGAGCTGGATTCGCTGCGACAGACCTACGTCCTCCCCTGCCCGATCAAGTCCGCCATCGGGTGCATCGAGACCCCCTGCACCAGGACGGCGGTGACGCTTGACGGCAGAAGCCATCTGACGGAGTGCGTCGCCGGCTTCTCGTGGGGGCTGGTGCCGGTCCTGGTCGGCGGCAACCTCATCGCCTACGTCCAGCTCGGGCCCTTCTTCACGACCAGATCGCAGCGGGAGGCGCTGTTCGGGCGCCGCCCCGAGCTGAGGCCCAACGAACCGTGCTACCCGCTTCTGGCCGGCGCGCAGAACGGAGCGCTGACCATGGTGGGCGAGTGGCTCAACACGATGATCCGCAGCCGGCTGGATCAGCAGGCGCTGGCCCAGAAGGAGACGCTGCTGCTCTTCCTGGTCGACTCGACGAAGTCGATCGCCTCGATGGGTGACCCGGAGGA
Organism: Candidatus Rifleibacteriota bacterium; assembly: GCA_016213885.1. Classification (GTDB taxonomy): domain Bacteria; phylum Muiribacteriota; class UBA6191; order JACPRK01; family JACQZM01; genus JACQZM01. The sequence continues at coordinate 4,614 of JACQZM010000310.1, forward strand.
GCTGCTCACCTTCCTCACCGACGCCTCGATCAGCCTCACCGAGGCCCACACAGGCTTCATCCTCAGGCTCGACGAGGCGAGGAACGAGCTGAGAATCGCCACGGCTCGCGGCGTCGCCACCGACTTCAACAAGAACCACCGGGTCCCGGTGGGGACCGGAATCACCGGCTGGGTCGGTCAGCACGGCAAGCCGGCGTACGTCCCCGACACCTCCAAGGACCACCGCTACGTGGCCGTGGGCTATCACGCCGCGTCGGAGCTCGCGGTGCCCATCAAGGCAGCAGGCCGCCTGGTCGGGGTCCTGGCCGTCGATTCCATGGAGAAGAACGCCTTCTCCGAGTTCGACCGCCAGCTCCTGGAGAGCCTGGCCAGCCAGGTGGCGCTCGTCACCGACGCGGTGCGAGAGGAGAAGGAGGGGAAGGTCAAGCTCAAGCAGCTGGAGGCGCTGCACACGGTCTCTTCGGCGGTCAACTCGACGCTCGAGCTCGCCGAGGTGCTCCACGCCGTGCTCCGGACGCTGAGCCACGTGTTCTCCGCCTCGGGCTGCGCGATCCTCCTCTCGGACGGCGACCGGGCGGAGCTGATGGTGAAGGTGGCCGACGAGGAGCAGATCAAGACGGTCCGCAACATCCGGATCGACGGGGACAAGGGGATCCTGGGGTACATGCTCAGGGAACGCCGTCCCGTGCTGCTCCACGAGGATGCGGGGGAGCTGTTCGCCCGGTTCCGCGACTTCATCTCCTCCGACATCTCCAGCATCATCTGCGCCCCGCTCATCAACAAGCGCGAGATCATGGGCACCCTGGTGGCGATGGGCGCCCCGCCGGTCCGCTACTCCAAGGGGGATCTCGACCTGCTCACGACCGTGGCGGGGCAGGTGTCCCAGGCGCTCTCGAAGGCCAAGCTGTTCGAGCGCAGCCAGCGCCAGGTGGCGGAGCTCTCGCTCATCAACGAGCTGGGCAAGGCGATCAACTCCTCCCTGGACCTGGACAACGTCCTGGACTACATCATCAACATGCTCTCCAGCATCCTGGAGGCCGACTCGGGCTCGCTCATGCTGCTGTCCAAAGACCGGGAGACCCTCGGCGTGGTCTGCTCCAAGGGGCTCGACCCGCAGCTGGTCAGCCAGATCCGGCTCAAGGTCGGCGAGGGGATCGCGGGCTGGGTGGCGCAGCATGAGAAGCCGTTGCTCCTGGGGGACGCCTCCCAGGATCCCAGGTACGTCGAGCTGGACATGCCGCGACACCACTTCTCCATGATCTCGGTCCCGATCGTCAACAAGGACTCGGTGATCGGCGTGCTGAACTTCGAGCGGTCGCTCGACCGGAAGCACCCGTTCACGGAGGACGATCTGGTGCTGCTCTCCACCCTGGGTGGCCAGGCCGCCATGGCCGTGGAGAACGCCTCCCTCTACCGGAACCTGATCCAGGTCCATTTCGAGACGATCCAATCGCTGGCCCACGCCCTGGAAGCCAAGGACCAGTACACCCACGGCCACTCCCGCCGCGTCTCCAAGGATGCGGTGCGGATCGCCCAGCGGCTGGGACTGCAGCCCAAGTCGATCGAGATCATCCGACACGCCGCGCTGCTCCACGACATCGGGAAGATCGGCGTCAGGGACTCGGTGCTCTTGAAGCCCGGCAAGCTCAGCGACGACGAGCTGGGCCAGATCCGCCGGCACTCGGTCCTGGGTCACACCATCCTGAACAACGTGGAGCACCTCCGCGCCGTGGCGGAGATCGTGCGGCACCACCACGAGCGGATCGACGGCAAGGGCTACCCGGACCATCTCAAGGGTCAAGAGATCCCGCTGGGTAGCAGAATCATCTGCATCAGCGACTGCTTCGACGCGATGATCACGACCCGGCCGTACCGGGAGGGTCTGAGCATCGACGCGGCGGTCCGGGAGCTGATTCTCAACAAGGGAGCCCAGTTCGACCCTCAGCTGGTGGACATCTTCGTGGAGATCATCAAGGAGCACCATCCGGCGCTGGCGCCGCTGCTGGAAGAGGCGGTGGCCTCGGGCGGCAGGCAGGCCGCCTGAACGCGGGCGGCGAGCCGCGCTCCACCACGCTCACTTCAGAGCGGACCGGACCAGGCCGACAAGCTCCTCCCGGGAGAGCGGTCGCTCCTGGAACTCCTCGGGCGAGATCAGGAGCGCGAGAAAGCCCTTTCCGGAGCCGCCGGGCGGCTTGACCAGCACCCTCCGGACGGTTCGACCGGCCACCGGCTCCACGGTCTCGATCGGCAGCGACCCGGCGGGTCCCAGGTCCAGGTCGCTCACCAGGACATCGAACAGACCGGCCCGGACGATCTCCTCGGCGGTCTTCGCCGTGCCCACGGCGCGGAATGACTCGTGAGCCGCGACCATCCTCGAGATCACCGAGGCCAGACGCTCGTCGGTGCACGCGAAGAGAACCCGGATCGGCTCCTGCCGGGCCAAGCGCTAGACCAGCCCTTCCACCTTCAGCCTGAGCTGCAGCTCCTCCGGCCGGGACGAGGCAGCCAGCGCCTCCTCGTGGGTGATCAGCCCGTCGGCGAAGAAGCGGTAGATGACCTGGTTGAACGACTGCATCCCGTCGTTGGTGCCCTCTTCGATGGTGGGGTAAAGCTTCGGGACCTGCCCCTCACGGATCAGCTTCCGGACCGTGGGCGTGGCCGTCATGATCTCGAGAGCCGCCACCCGTCCCCCACCGTCGCGCCGGGGGATCAGGCGTTGCGAGATCACCCCGGACAGGTTCAGCGACAGCGAGAGGCGGATCTGGTCTTGCTGGTCCGCGGCGTAGTAGTTCATTATCCGCTCCACGGTCTGCTGGGCGTTGGTCGTGTGAACCGTCGAGAACACCAGGTGCCCGGTGTCTGCCGCGGTGACGGCGGCGCTGATCGTCTCGAGGTCGCGCATCTCGCCGACCAGGATCACGTCCGGGTCCTGGCGCATCGCGCCCTTGAGCGCGGCCGAGAAGGTCGCCACGTCGGAGCCCAGGCTGCGCTGCCGGATCACGGAGTTCTTGGACACATGGACGAACTCCACCGGGTCCTCGATCGTGATGATGTTGCAGCACTCGTTGGTGTTGATGTAGTCGATCATGGCCGCCAGGGTGGTGGACTTTCCGGAGCCGGTGGTCCCGGTCACCAGCACGATGCCCCGCTGCGATCCCGCCAGCTTCTTCAGCACCGGCGGCAACCCCAGGTCGTCCAGGGTTGCGATTCTGGTCGGAACGTGCCGGAACACCAGCGAGTACGTCCCCATCTGCTTGAACGCGTTGACCCTGAACCGTCCGATGGCCGGGTTGAAGTACAGCCCGTCCACGTCGAACGACTTGACCAGCGTCCGCACCTGGTCCTCCGTGAGGGAGCGTTTGAGGCACTCTTTGATGACGTCTTCGTTGAGCGTCTGGGTGCCCACGTCGGCCAGATGGCCGTGCAGCCTGATCTTGGGCACGACGCCGACGGCCAGGTGAAGATCCGACCCCCCGTTGTCGACGACGGCTTTGAGCAGCTCATCGAGATACATGGCGCGAGAACCTCTTTCGCGATCAGCGGATGTGGAGCTTGATGTCACCCTGCCCGAGCGCGATCCGGGCGAGGTACTTCTTGAAGAACTCGAGAAGCGTCTCCGGCGACTTCAGGACGGCGGTCTTCACCAGCTCGTGCGCGAAGACGCACACGAACGCGTCGGACAGGACTCGCCCCAGGTCTTCTCCGATCTGGCGCTTGGTGCTGGCGTGGAGGGCCACCTTGGGCTCGTTCAGCCATTTCATCTCGCGGGTCACCCTGTCCCTGGCGTAGAGCTCTTCTCCCACGTACCTGAGCACGTGCACCGCCAGGTCCCGGGAATCGATGCGATGCTTGCAGCCGGGACATGACAGGAAGTGGCCCGCGGATTCGAGCCTGTGCTGGCACATCCTGCACACGATGAACAG
>JACQZM010000311.1 GCA_016213885.1 Candidatus Rifleibacteriota bacterium
GGGATCCGTGGGCGTGGCGCCCCCCTGGCCGTCAGGGCTCGGGGTGGTCGCTGCCCGGCTGTCCGGCCCGGCCGGCCGGTCGGCGCCGGTCGGTCGACCGGGCTGGGTGCCAGGGCTCCCCGGGGGCTGCCCGGGATCGTCGGGCTGATCTGGCGTCATCATGCGAGAGGCTACCAGGAGCTTCCAAGAGGGCCGATCTCCTTCTCCACGGCATCGAGGATCTCGCAGCGCTCCACGGCGACGGACATGTTGTTGTGGTCGGTGAACAGCGGGCGGTCCTCGTCGAGATGGGCCACGACCCTGCGCACCGCCGTCCGGGCCGCCCGGGTGCCTGCCCCGAAGCCGAACTCCCTGAAGTCCAGCGCCTGCGCCGCCGCGATGAGCTCGATGCCGAGAATGGCGTGAGCGTTCTTCAGGATCTGTCTGGACTTGAGGGCGCTGTTCATCCCCATGCTGACGAAGTCCTCCTGGTCGGCGGCGGCGGGGATGGACTGGACGCAAGAGGGCGCGCTGAGGATCCGTTGCTCCACGATCAGGGTGTCCGCGGTGTACTGGCTCAGCATGAGCCCTGAGAACATCCCGGCGCCCTTGGTGAGGAACGGCGGCAGACCCACGGACAGGGCCGAGTTCAAGAGCCTGTTCAGGCGCCGCTCCGACAGCACCGAGACCATGGTGACCCCGGCCGCCACGGTGTCCAGGGGCAGCGTCATGGGGGACCCCTGGAAGTTCGCCCCGGTCAGCACGATGTTCTCACCGGGGCAGAAGATCGGGTTGTCCGCCACGCCGTTGAGCTCGATCTCGAACTGCTCCCGGGCGAATCTCATGGAATCTCGCAGCGCCCCGATCACCTGGGGAGTGGAGCGCATCGAGTAGGCATCCTGGACCTTGACCTTCAGCTTGCCCGTGGCCAGGTCGGAGCCGTTCATCACGGCCCGCAGGTTGGCGGCGCTGGTGATCGCCCCTCTGAACCCCCTCAGCTCGTGGAGCCTGGCCTGATACGGTTTCATGTTGGCCAGCAGCGCCTCCAGGGCCATGGCGGCCGCTATTTCGGCCTGCTTGATCCATCGCTCCGCATCATGGAGGACCAGACAGCCGATGCCGTTGATGAGGTTGGACCCGTTGATGGCCGCCAGACCGTCCCTGGCGTGGAGCCCCGGAATGGCGATGCCCGACCGCTCCATGGCCTGTCGGGCCGGCATCCGCTCCCCCTTGTAGAAGCACTCGCCCTCGCCCAGCAACGAGAGGGCGACCTGGCTCATGGGAGACAGGTCTCCGCAGGCGCCGACGCTGCCCTTCTCGCATGCCACAGGCGTCACGCCCTTGTTGAGCATCTCCACGTAGGTCCGGGTGATGTCCGGCCGGCAGCCGGAGTGCCCCTGGGCGTGGACGGCGATCCGGCTGAACATGGCGGCTCTGACGTGCTCCACCGGGCAGGGTTCGCCGAAGCCTGCGGCATGGTTGTAGATGAGATAGCGCTGGAACTGCTCGACCTGCTCGTCGGTCAGCACCACCTCGGACAGCTCCCCGATGCCGGTGTTGACCCCGTACATGATCTCCCGGGCAGCGATCTTCTTGGTGAGCATCCCCCGGCAGGTCTTGATCCTCTCCACTGCTGCCGGCGAGAGCTCCACGGTCTCACCGTGGCGGGCGACCCGCACGACATCGTCTATGGTGAGTCGCCTGTCTCCGACAACGATCGACATATTCGTCCTGGCTTTCTCCAACCTCGACCGCGGATGGCACCGGTCGGGCGAACGGGCTCGCGGATCGTCTCACCCCCCCTCGGTTTTTCCCCAAGAGCTAACCACTCCGGCCCCCCGGTGTCAACACCAGCAGAGAGCCCATCATGGCTTGCTGTCAGAACTCCCGCGGGCGCCCCGGGTTCTGTACGGAACCGGTCGGACCTCCAGGATCCCCCGACCTGCTTCGCGGAGTCGGGCATGTGATCAGGCCTCTGCCTGGCTGCAGAGTCACGAAGGAAAGAGAACGAGGAGGGGATCCGGATTGAGGTCGCGCTCCCCGAGGACCCGAAGCGGGATGCCCGACGCCGGACGATGGCCCGGGTCGGCGCGGTCGACGGTCTTTTCTCGACCCGACCCGAAGGCCTGGCCGGCCGGATCGATCCGGCCTTCAACGGCCGTCGGAACCGGGTTCTCCGAGCAGCGGCGGGTGTTGCTTTTGCCGCGAGTTGCGTGCTAGGCTCTGGCTGGTCTCGAGGCCCAACGAGCGGGTTTCTCGAGACCTTTCGGGGACCGATCCGATCGGCTTCCGGATAGGTGCCTTGGGGGCCAGGCGACGAGGACCCAGAGATACTCGCAGGTTTCGCGGATCGGCTCGGCCCGCGCCCGGCGGTCCGCCGCAAGGCGGCTCCGGGACGGATCGACCGGCACCGGAACCTGAGGAAAGTCCGGACTCCACAGAGCAGGACGCTGGGTAACGCCCAGGCGGAGCGATCCGACGGACAGTGCAACAGAGAGTAGACTGCTAGGTCAAGGGGCGAGCTCGGACCGACGGTCCGGGTCCGGCTCGGGGCCAGCGAGGGTGAAACGGTGAGGTAAGAGCTCACCAGTGGCCCGGGTGACCGGGCCAGCTAGGAAAACCCCGTCCGGAGCAAGACCAAATAGGTGGGAGATGAGGCTGCTCGCTGATCCCACGGGTGGGTCGCTTGAGCCGCCGGGCAACCGGCGGCCCAGATAGATGAGTATCACTGGATGCCCGGGCGGCGACGTCCGTGGCATCGAGCACAGAATCCGGCTTACCGGGTGCTCGACGCCCTGTGCCCCCTGTTCCGGCGTAGGCCTGCTCGACGGTCGGTCCGGCAGGCTTCCAGGGGCGGCCCATCGGCCCGATGGGCCAGTTCGGTCGTGTCCGCGGGTCTTTGGACCGCGGCCCAGCCACCCGGCTCTCGAACCGATGGAGCGTGGTGATTGAAGCGATTCGTCCTCGATACCAACGTGCTTCTGCACAACTCGAACGCCGTCTTCGCCTTCGGCAAGAACCACGTGATCATCCCGATCACGGTCATCGAGGAGCTCGACAAGTTCAAGAGCTACTCCGACGAGAAGGGGCGCCACGCCCGGAACCTCGCCCGCCATCTGGACACGCTGCGGAAGCGCGGCAAGCTCTACGAGGGCGTGAAGATGGACAACGGGGGGATCTGCCAGGTCGTGATGGACGTCCCCGTCGAGATGCCCCGCGGGTTGATGGAAGACAAGCTGGACAACCGGATCCTCATGACGGCGCTGGCGCAGCAGCGGGCCGATCCGACCGGACACGTCTGCTTCGTCACGAAGGACATCAACGCCCGCATCAAGGCCGACGCTATCGGGATCTACGCTGAGGACTTCGAGACCAACAAGGTCAACATCGAAGAGCTCTACCAGGGCTGGAGGGACCTCTCGCTCACGCCTTCGCAACAGAAGCAGTTCGAGGAGAAGGGCGAGATCGTCGTGGACGCCGACCCGCCCCTGCACGCCAACGAGTTCGTGGTCATCCGGGATTCCGAGGACCTGGAGAAGGGCCTGTACGCCCGGTACGATGGGCACCGCAAGAAGCTGGTGGCTCTCGATCTGGCGGAGGCCGCGCCCTGGGGGATCACGGCTCTCAATGCGCAGCAGCTGTTCGCCCTGGAAGCGCTGCTGGACAATCGCGTCAGCCTCATCACCCTGGTGGGCATGGCCGGCACCGGCAAGACGCTGCTGGCCATCGCCGCGGGCCTGCAGAAGACGATCGACGATCGGACGTACCGTCGCATGCTGGTGTCCAGGCCGATCATGCCCATGGGGCGCGACATCGGTTACCTGCCCGGCACCAAGGACGAGAAGCTGACCCAGTGGATGCAGCCCATCTTCGACAACCTGGAGTACATCTTCTCGAACTACCTGGACGGCGAGGTCAAGGCGGAAGAGCAGCTGCAGTTCCTGCTGGATTCGAAGAAGATCGAGCTGGAGGCTCTGACCTACATCCGGGGTCGCAGCATCCCCAACCAGTACCTGATCATCGACGAGGCCCAGAACCTCACCCCCCACGAGGTCAAGACGATCATCTCCCGGGCGGGGGAGGGGACCAAGGTCGTGCTGACCGGAGATCCGTACCAGATCGACAACCCGGGTCTCGATGGTGAAGCCGGGTTCGACCAGTGGACGGGGGGCGTTCACCCTCGTCGAGATCCTCATCGCCGGCACCGTGCTGGCTCTGGTGATCGTGCCGCTCATCGGCCTCATGACCTCCCGGAAAACCGATCAGCAGTCGGAGGAGGGGATGAGCGAGGCCGTGGCGATGTGCCAGGACATGATGGAGAAGATCGTCTCCAACAACCTGCCGTTCCAGGCGATCGATCCCGGAGGCGGGGGCAGCTACGTGAAGGGCGGCTCCGGCGGGAGCGTGAGCCAGGCCGGGTTCCGGGACGTGCCGTACCCGGTGCTGGGGCAGACGTTCCGCAAGTCCGATCTCGACCCGATCATCAACGACGGCGACGCGACCCTGCCGGACGGGACGTACCGGTCCAAGAAGGTGAAGGGCAAGGTCTACTACGTCTCGTTCTTCGCCGGGAAGTACCCTGACCGGTCGCCCATCCCGGATCCCCGGGAGTCGGGGTACACCATGCCCGACTTCGAGAAGACGCTGACGTTCGTCTACCACCCGAACCACGCCGGATTCGGCGAGCCGTTCAACTTCACCGATGCCGACAGGCAGAAGTTCAACAAGCAGGTCATCCTGGACACCGCCAAGGTGAACATCGGCGGCACGGAGATCGAGACGGTCCCGTACAGCACGAAGTCGTACCTCGTCACGGGCGGATCGTCTCCCAAGGCCGAGTCGTTCGACCAGGACAAGGAGTACTTCTACCACGACAAGCTCAAGACGCTGCCGTCGAACCGGCAGGGCTGGGGGCTCATCTGCGGGTGGCCCGACCCGCGGTACGGCTCCAACGGCGATTCCTCCATCGTCTACGACCTGAACGACGCCAAGACGAACCAGCAGGAGATCTGGGCCCGCCACCTGACCGACGTGGTGACCGGCGTCAAGAAGCCCAACGTGGCCTACCACCCGGTGGTGCTCGATCAGCGAACGTTCAAGGCGACGAACGGATCGCTCATGAAGATCATCCTGGGCGTGAAGTTCTCTCCCTACGGCTACAGCGCCCTCCGCAAGGCCCAGGCAGACGCCATGCGGGAGTTCTGGCTCGTGAGCTTCAAGGCCAACGTGGAGGACTGATGACGATGAACGCCAGGGGACGTCGGAGCGGAATGGCCGTCTTCATCGTGGTGATGGTGAGCGCCGTGATCGGCGTGTTCGTGGCGATCGTGGCGTTCCACGGTCGCGACACCCGGAGGAAGGGGAGCGAGAAGCGCGAGAAGGCCCAGGCCGAGAGCCTGGCCAAGGGAGCCCACCAGCATTTCCTGTTGAAGTTCTCCCTGATGCCGACGGAGCTCTACGATGCGGTCAGCTACTCCGTCGGCAAGAACCCGTACTTCGACTTCTTGAGGAAGATGGGCGCCCTGTCCGGCAACGAGTTCCAGGCCCAGAGCGGGGTCATGGACATGGGGCCCATGTTCTTCACCGGGGACAAGCCCGGCAACATCACCAAGGGGTCGGACGACCAGCTGGTGGTGAAGCGCTCCGACAAGGACGAGAACGTCTACCAGAACGGCAAGGCCGGTTTCGGCGAGGACGCCGAGAACCGCCACAAGATGGAGTACCTGCTGAACCACTACATCCTCGACATCGCCACCGACTACCCCTCGTCGGCGCAGGACCAGTCGATCGTGGTGGTGAGCTCCCGGCCCCACAAGGAGATCGCCCAGATCGGAATCACCGACACGATCAACAGCTCGTCGGTCTCGAACAACGCGCCGCTGGACGGCTGGCAGGATCCTTTCAACGGCCACTACTTCGTCCGCTCGGTGAAGATCCTGAGCTCTCGCGGCGCTGCCCAGGCGGTCAACAAGGTCTACCAGACCGACTCGATCCTGGTGTCGATCGAGGCGACGGTCCGGAGAGACAAGCAGCTGTCCCTGGTGACCCGGGGAGGAGGGCGGCTGAAGCCTCTGGTGGTCCAGAAAGAGGTCAAGACCTCGGTCCAGTCCGAGCAGGGCTGGGTCACGACCAAGGAAGAGATGGAGTCCGAGGAGGACTTCAGGCACCGGGTCGAGTCCACGGACGATCGGAAATCCGACTCGGGGCGGCGGACCGAGATCTCCACGGCGATCTACTTCGTGAGCTGCAAGAGGAAGTGAAGGTGGGGAACGACATGGACCGAAGTTGTGACTCGAGCCGGCCGGGCTCGATCGGACCGGGCAAGAGCGCCGGGCCGCGGCGACGCGGCTTCACCCTGGTCGAGATCCTCGTGGCGCTGGCGGTGCTTTCCATCGTGATCGTCGGGGTCTACGAGATCCTCGTGGGGATGTTCCGCTCGGGAACCGTGACCCAGTGGGAGCAGAACCTGACCACCCAGTTCTCGAACGCCGACACGCGGCTGCGGTCGTACCTCAACGGCGCCTCCTACCCGGTCATGCTGACCCCCCAGGGCAGCGTCATGCTCAACAAGGAGTCGGCGGCGGGCGAGGCGTTCTTCCTCGCATTCCCGGGCTCCTCGGGCACGGCGGAGTTCGAGGGGGGCGCCGTCACGGAGAATCAGGTGTTCCTGAGCTGGTTCCGGTGCGAGGCCGGTCAGGTGGGGCTCGAGGGGCTGCCCGACAAGGAGCCGAAGGGCGCCAAGATCGAACTGGCCGCCAAGAGCAAGGGGAGGACCAAGA
>JACQZM010000312.1 GCA_016213885.1 Candidatus Rifleibacteriota bacterium
CGCGCTCGGGAGAGAGAAAGAGGAAAGGATCAGGTTGGAGGTCGCGCTCGGGGGCGCGACTCGGACCCGGCGAGGCGCCGGGTCTTGCGACTCGGATCCGGGAGCAAACCCGGAGTCACCTCGGCGGCTCCGCCGTCACGGAGGTGTCGGCGGCGCGGGCCGTCTCCTTGCCCGACATCCAGCAGAACGGCACCGGAGCCAGCCCCTGGATCGGCAGCTTGTGGGCGGAGTCCTTGCGGATGTGACAGATCATCAGGGAGCTCTTGTCGGCAGGCGCCCGCAGGTAGACCAGCTTCTCGCCCTGGGGAGCCCAGACCGGGAAGCTGCGGGGCAGCGCGTCGCGGCGCCGGAACAGCTCCTTGCGGGTCGCCGTGTCGATGACGATCAGGTCCTCGGTCGGGCCCGAGCTGTCCACCATCATGGCCAGCAGCTTTCCGTTCGGGCTGACCGCGAGCGCTCGATGCCGCTCCGCCTGGGGCTGCCACTGCTCCGGCTTGCCGTCGGGGAGGGAGGTCCTGTAGATGGCGCTGGCTCCCGCCCGCCCCCCGACGAAGTAGAGGGTCTGCCTCCTCACGTCCACCGTGGGATCGTGGGCGTCGTCGATCTCCCGGGTGAGCGGGGTCGTCCTGCCGGTCTTGGTCTCCAGGAGCGACAGCTCGTAGGCGGTGCCGGAGGCGCCGTCCCTGGGCGTCTGGACGATGCACCGGTCGGCGGTGGGACTCGCCCAGACCGCTCTGGCCGGCGACGGCAGCGTCGTCCCGACCAGCGTCAGGCTGCCGGTCTTCCGGCTCAACACGCCGACGGCCCTCGTGGAGCCGAAATCCAGCAGGGCCAGGAGCTGCGTCTGGTCCACCGCCCGGTCGACCCCGAGATACCGGGGCTTGGCCCTGTCGCCGGTGGCGTCCTTGATCTGGATGCCCTGGATGATCTCTCCGGTGCCGCCGATGGCCCTGGAGAAGCTCCGGAGGTTCGTCTGGGCGTCGGCGGCGGACGGCGCGACGAGCCAGTCGGGAACGTCCCACACCGGCCGGACGAGGTCGTCGGACGGCGCCGCGGACTGGACCTCCCCCTGGTAGCCCGGGATCGGCGTCTGGAGGACGCCGTCCTCCCCTGTGCTCACCAACCGCTCGTTCACCCAGTCGCACAGGTAGTCTCGTCCCCAGGGGTCCTTCGGGAGCTCCGCGACCAGCGCCCGATCGACCAGGGGCTGGAAGCCGTGATCCAGGTGCGAGCGCCCCTCCAGGTCGAGCCGTCTGAGAAGCATCCGGAGCATCCCGAAATCCTGGTTCAGCTGGTCCTCCCGGAACGACTGCTGCACCATCGTGTACAGCGGATAGACCACCAGGACGAGCACAGAGAGCGTTCCCGCCAGAGTCACGGTCAGGCGAAGCAGGCTCAGAGACCGCCCCCGGCTCTCCTCCTCGCCCGGCCCGGCCGGCGCCGCAGGTGTGCCCACCTCCTCGACCGTCTGGTCCGCCGGCGCCTTCTGGGCGGCCGTCGCCGGCGGGGGGGCCGGCTGGGGGTGCTCCGCGTGCTTGCTCGCGGCGAGCTTCCTGAGCGCTCCCTCCGGGTCGAGCTCGGCGAGCTTCTGGCTGCACCGCCTGGAGCTCTCGAGCAGCCCCTGCTTGATCAGGATCTTCTGCAAGAAGACCAGGTCTTCCACGCTGGAGGCCGCGAACCGCTCGGCCAGCAGGAGATCGGGCTCGGCCCGGTCCTTGTCGCCCAGCCGGATCTGCAGGATCGCCCGGGCGAGGTACAGGCTCGGGCACTCGTGCTCCTTCACCAGCAGCCTGTCGGCCAGATCGACGCCGGCCTTGGCCGCCGGGAGGTTCATCATCGCCTCGGCCAGCTTGTGGGTCAGCCACTGGCGATCTCTCACGATCTGGTGGGCCTTCCAGAAACACTGCACCGCCAGGTTGTGCTCCTTCTGGCTGGTCAGGTGGTCGCCGGTCCGTTCCAGGGTGTCCGCCGCCTCCTCCGGCTTGCCCAGCGAGACCTGGATCTCCGCCTTCCGTTCCACCAGGCCCAGGTCCAGCGGGAACACCAGCTCCAGCTGGGAGATGGCCTGCAGCGCAGCCGCGTGGTCCTCGTTGCGCCTGGCCGTGTCGATGACCCGCTTCAGCGCCAGCACGGCGGTCACCGGGCGCTGGTGCGTCAGCGCCAGCGTGCCCGCGATGTGGTTCAAGAAGAGGTTGTCGGGAAACGACCTGAGCGCGCGCCCCACCACGTCGGAGAGAGCGAACAGGTCCTGGGGGTTCTGCTGGTGGACCTGGCTGATCTTCGCGTGGATCTTCGTCAGGTCGCCGCCCAGCTCGTAGAAGAGCTGATAGAGAAGCGGGTTGAGCCTGAAGACGTCTTTGATGTCGCCGGCCGGTTGCGTGCCCCCGGCCCTGGCGCCGACGGCCGGCGAAGCGGATTGCGGCTTCTTCCCCTGCTCCACCTGGTGATTCACCCCTCCTCCCCTCCACGATAACCCACCGGACCGGATTCTCGCCATCGGACATGCGGTCAGGGCTTTCGATCCGGACCCGCCGGCGCCGCGGCCGGGGCGATCCGCGAGAGCGCCTCCCGGGCCGCTGCCGACAGCTCCGGGTCGGAGCCAGCCCGGAGCGCCTCCAGCGCGGGAGTCGCCGGGGCGGCGGCAGGTCCGAGGCGGCCCAGGGCATCGATGGAGGCCCTCTGGATCCAGCGGTTCGAGCCCGTCAGCGCCTGGCGAAGCACCGGCACGGCCGGCGCCGCACCGGGTCCGATGGCTCCCAGCGCCTGGACGTACGGCACCGCCAGGTAAGGAGGCGCGCCCCGGGCGAGCTGTGCGGCCAGACTGTCGCGGAGACGGTCCACGGATCCCCTGGCCGCGTCGCCCATGGCCTCGAAGACCCTGACGACGGCCACCCTCTCGTCCTCCGGAAGCCTGTCGAAGGTCTTGATCAGGAGGGGCGCAGCCGACCGGGCACGGCTTCCGAGCCTCGCCAGGGCGCCGAGCGCCTCGGCCCGCAGGCGGCGCTGTCTCGTCCGCTCCGACCGTCTTTCGCCGGCGCCCGGCGCCGGGATGTCCTGCTCGATGGCCTCCTGGAGGATCGCGGTCAGCGCGGGCGCCGCCTGCTCGGAGACGTCGCCCAGCACCACCTGCGCCGCGGCCACCCGTCTCCTCAGCATCGGGTCGGCGTTCGAGCCCAGCGGCCTGATGAGATCCGCCGCCACCCCGCCCGCTCGACCCAGCCACTGAAGCGCCTCCACGGTCTCCCACACCTCGCTCTGGTCGCTGGACGCGAGGCGCGGCGACAGCCAGCGAGCGGTCTGGACGACCAGGTCCTCCGACCCGGAGGCGCTCCGGCAGGCGAGCAGGCGGACGCAGTCGTCCGGATGGGAGAGCGCCGCTCTGAGGACCGCGGCGGCCAGGCGCTTCTCGCAGAGCTCCACGGCCCCGGGGTCCGGCGTCAGGCTCGACAGGGTGACGAGGACCTGTCTGCGGAGCTGGCCGTCCGGCGCATCGAGCAGCCTCGCCAGCGGTCCGATCGACGGACCGCCGGCCTGGCCGCACAGCGCCAGCACCTCCACCGCCGCCAGCTGGACCGGGAGCTCCGGGTCACCCAGAGCGTTCACGAGCTCCGGGACGAACTGCCGGGGAAGCTGCTGCGGCTCCCGGAGCCGATGCAGCGCCCGCCGGCGCACCAGTGGGTCCGGGTCTGCCAGGAGCCTCCTCGTGGCCGGCGCGTCGGACATGCGAACCCAGGGGCCGATCAGCTCCACCACCGAGTCGCCCCGGAGCCGCAGCGCCGCCTCCAGCGCCAGCAGGCCCAGCAGCGCCAGCACCACCATGGCGACGAGCCACCGCGTCAGCCGGGGTCTGGCGGGGGCGCCCGGGCGCGGCTCCGCCGACCCCGACCGGTCGGGAGAGGCCGGCTCCACGGACGGCGCGGCACGGCGGTCGGGCGCGGCGGCCGGCGCGGGCGCGGCCGACGCGGGCTGGGGCGGCGCGACCGGCACCACCTGCACCTTCAGCTTGGGAATCGAGGCGGAGCCCGACGGCGAGACCGAGCACGCCCGCAGCGCCTGGTTGAACGCTTCCACGGAGTTCGGCCGGTCCGCGGAGCGCTTGGCCAGCGCCCTGTGCACCAGCCGCGCCAGGCTGTTCGACACGTGGGGGGCCAGATGCTGGAGCGGTTCCGGCTCCACCGTCATGTGCATCTCCACCAGCGTCACCGGGTTCGATGCGGAGAACGGGTGGCGCCCCGCCAGCATCTCGTAGAGCACGAGCCCCAGGGAGTAGATGTCGGAGACCAGCCCGCCCGGCTCGCCCCTGGCCTGCTCCGGCGAGACGTACTTCGGCGTGGTGGGAAGCACCCCTGCCATGGAGAGCCGGAGCGTCGACCCGGCCGCTCTGACCACGCCGGGATGGGAGATCTTGGGCTCGCCCTCCGCCGAGAAGATGATGTTCTCGGGCTTGATGTCGCGGTGGACGATCCCTCTCAGGTGGTAGGCCTGGAGACCGGCCAGGCACGCCCAGGCGATCCGCAGCACCTCCGGCACGTCCATGGGCTCGCCGACCTTGAGCTTGTCTCTCAGGGTGCCGCCGTCGAGGAACTCGATCACCGCGTAGGGGTGCTGGTTGACCATGCCCGAGTCGAAGACCTGCTGGACGTTGTCGTGCCTCACGGCCACCAGCGATTTCAGGTCTTGCGCGAGCTGTTCGAGCACCTCCGGCGACTCGGCGGGAATGAAGAACTTCACCGCCACGGTGCGATCGTCGGACCGTTGCCGGGCCACGTAGACCATCCCGGTGGTGCCGCTCCCCAGCGCCCGCACCAGCTCGTACTTCTGACCGAAGTCCATGGTCAGGGCCAGCCGGACCACGGCCCTGGGCCGCCCGGAGCCGGGGTGAGTGACGATCGGGACCTCCGTGGCGCCCGCAGGGACCATGGCAGCCCGACAACCGTCGCACCGCATCAGCGGCGAGACGTCCGACAGAGCTTGCAGAGCCTGTCCGCACCTGGGGCAGATCTCGTTCGCCATGGAAGTCACCGGGGGGGGAGTGCGTCCCGCACGATCATACCACCGTCGGTTCCACGGCGTCTCGTCGACCCGGAGGTCCAGGATCCCCACCTGTGTCGCGAGGCTGGGCCCGTGATCAGGCCTTGGCCTGGATCGCGAGTCACGGGCGGACCGGGCGCCCTCAGACCTCCGGCGACGGGCCGCTGGCCTCCTGGTTCTCCTCGGTCAGCGAGAGGAAGATCGGTTCCAGGTCCGGGTTGTCGGTGTGGGCCTGGCTCTTGAGCTGATCCATGGTGCCGCAGGCCACGAGGCGTCCCCGGGCGATGATCCCCATGGTGTGGCTGATCCGCTGGGCCACCTCCAGGATGTGGGTCGAGAAGAAGACCGTGGTCCCCTCCGCGGCGACCTGCGCCAGGAGGTCCCTGAGGGTCTTCACCGCCTTCGGGTCGAGGCTCGAGGTCGGTTCGTCCAGGAACAGCACCTTCGGCCTGCGGACCAGAAGCGCCACCAGCGCGACCTTCTTCTTGGTGCCCAGGGAGAGATCCGCCGCGGCCTGGTGGGCCACGTCGGCGAGCCCGAACCTGGTCAGGTACTGCTCGCCGAGCTGACGGACCTGGGTCGCGGGTACCCCGTAGACGTCGCCGATGAACGTCAGAAACTCCACCACCGTGAGGTGATCGTAGATGAACGGGTTGTCCGGAAGGTAGCCCACCAGCCTCTTGACGCCCTCGGGGTCCGATACCACGTCGAGGCCGGCGATGGTCGCGGTGCCCGAGGTGGGGCGCAGCAGCCCCGTGACCATCCGGAGCGTCGTGGTCTTGCCCGCGCCGTTCGGTCCGAGAAACCCGAAGATCGTCCCCGGCGGCACCGAGAGCGTCAGCCCGGACACCGCCGCGAACTCGCCGAATCGCTTGGTCAGCTGGTTGGTCTGGATCACGGCCCACGATCCAGGTCACCGGGAACGTGCGTGACTGTAGGACGGCGAGCCGCTGGAATGCAATCCGGATCAGGAGCGGGTCCTGTTGCGGCCCCGGGTCGCGACGTGATAGAATCGGCCGCCTCTCTCGAGCGCTCATCAAGCATGGCGACCGAACCCCGTCACCCCGCTCTCAGGCTGTTCGTCTTTCTGCTGGCCGTCTACGGCGCGACCGCCAGCGGCCACTTCTACATCTCCGACTCCCGGGTGAAGCTGATGGTGGCGGAGTCGCTGGTCGACAGGGGGACCGTGGCGCTGCCCACCAGCGAGGTCCAGCACGTGATGGGCGCGGACCATCGGCCCTACTCTCCCTGGGCGCCGGGCACGTCGCTGGTCATGGTCGGATGCGTCCTCGCTGGCCGGGGGCTCGACGGCGCCGCGGGCCTGGGCCCCGTGAGCGCTCACTACCTGGTGACGCTGCTCTCGGACCTCACGAACGCCGTGTTCACCGCGGCCACCGCGGCGATCCTGGTGCTCTTCGCCCGGCACCTCGGGTATGCCACGGCCACGGCGCTGTCGCTGGGGTTGCTCTTCGGGCTGGCCACGCCGGCCTGGCCGCTCTCGAAGACGAGCCTGTCGGAGGTGCCTGCGGCGTGCGCGGTCTCCCTGGCCTTCTACCTGGGCGCGCGCTGGGCCAGCGGCGCGCTCCCGGTGGGCTGGATCGTCGGCGCCGGCCTGGCGCTGGGGGTCGGCGGCCTGTTCGTCTACCCCACCCTGATGCTGGTGCCGTGGCTCCTCGGATGGGTCGTGCTGGAAGCCACCCGGGCGGGCAGGCCAGGGGGACAGACCGCCCGCGGCGTCGCGGGGTGTCTTGCGGCGCTGGTGCTGGCCCAGGTGCCGAGCCTGGTCTACAACCACGTGCGGTTCGGCAGCTGGCTGTCCACCGGCTACAGCTTCGGCATGGACGTTCACCTGGCCCGCCGGGCCGGGCTCGCCACGGCGGCGGTCCTCGCGTGCGTGCTGGTCGTCATCGCGGTGTCCCGGCGGCGGATCGGCGCGTCCACGGCGGTCCGGGAGTGGGCCGTCGCCCTGGGGGTGCTCCTGGCGCTGATGGTGGTCCAGTTCGACGTGTTCGAGGGGTTCTTCCGCCATCTCCTCTCGCCGTGCGACGGCCAGCTGTTCTACTGCCCTCCCCTGGCGCTGGTGGCCCTGGGAGCCTGGCCGTTCGTCCGGAGGTGGCCGCTGGCCGGCGGGGTCGTGGCGTCCGCCGTGGCGACGTACCTGTACGTCGCCTCCAGCGGTCTCACGTCCACGTGGTCGTGGGGCTCCCGCTACGTGGTCCCGGTGCTCCCGCTGGGGCTGCTGCTGGCGCTGCCGGTGCTCGAGCCCCGGTGGGGCGGCACGCTCCGTCGCGCCGCGTGCCGGGCGATCGTGGCCTTCGGGTTCCTGGTCCAGGTCCTGGGCGTGTCGGGAAGCTACCATGTATACAAGGACGAGGCGATGCAACGCTCCATCGCTCGCATGAAGCCCGGCCCGAGCTGGGCTGGCCACGAGCTCCGGTTCGTCTACGACGCAGAGCTGTTCTCCGTGAAGAAACAGTGGGAGAAGGTCCGCACGATGGAGACCTGGACATTCCCCGTGGGTCCCGTGACCGACCGGGTCGAGATCGATCGCCTCAGGGGGCGGTTTCCCGACTTCTGGTGGTGCTACGCCGCGCTGAGCGGGGTGCCGCCTGGTCCGATCCGGTCGTTGATGGCCGTCGCCCTGGCGGTGGTGGCGGTCTGCGGGCTCGTCCTGGCCAGAGCGGTGAGAGGCGCCCCCGCGGAGGCGGACCGGTGACCGGCCAGAGCACGGCAACGGCCGGCCCGGCCGCGCCGGACTGCCCGGCGACCGGCCGTCTGCTGGTCATCATCCCTGCGTTCAACGAGGAGTGCGCCCTCCCGGATCTGCTGGCCAGCATCCCTGCCCGCGTCGAGGCGGTGGCCGTGGACGCGCTCGTCGTCAACGACGGCAGCGCCGACCGGACAGCCCGGGTGGCCGTGGCCCGGGGCGGGCGCCTCGTCGACCTGCCGTTCAACGTCGGCATCGGCGCCGCTGTCCAGGCCGGGTTCAAGTACGCCTCTAACCGTGGCTACTCGTACGCGGTCCAGTGTGACGGTGACGGGCAGCACCCGCCGGACCAGATCGCGACGCTGCTCGCTCCGGTCGTCGCGGGGGTGGCCGAGGTGACGATAGGCTCCCGGTTCCTCAAGCAGGGGGCGACGTACCAGACCCCCCTGCTGCGCAGGATCGGCATCAGCGCCTTCGACTGGGTCAACTCGCTGGTGGTGGGGCGGCGCATCACCGACAACACCTCGGGGTTCCGGGCCTACAACCGTCGGGCCATCGAGTTCCTGTCGAGACACTATCCTCACGATTACCCGGAGCCCGAGGCGGTGGTGCTGCTGGCCAGAAACGGCTTCTCGATCGAGGAGGTCGGGATCGAGATGCGGGAGCGTCAGGGCGGGCGATCGTCCATCACGTTCCTCCGCTCGGGCTACTACATGCTCAAGGTGCTCCTGGCGATCTTCGTGGAGGTGTTCCGGGAGCGGATCCTGCCGGAGGGTGAGCGGCGGTGAAATCGAGAATCGAGTGGATGACCCTCGCCGTGGGGGTCGGGGTGCTGCTGTTCGTCCTGGAGCTGGTCCGGAAGCGGAGACTCAAGGAGGAGTACTCGCTGCTGTGGATCGGCGCGAGCCTGGTGATCCTGGGCCTCTCGCTGAACCGGCCTGCCCTGGACTGGCTCTCGAGGCTCCTGGGCATCTACTACCCGCCGATGGCGCTCTTCGTCTGCGGGGCGTTCTTCGCCCTGGTCCTGGCGATCCACTTCTCCCTGGTGATCTCCCGCCTGTCCGGGGAGAGCCGCACCCTGGCCCAGGAGGTGGGGCTGCTGCGCCTGGAGGTCCGCGAGCTGAAGGAGAGGCTCGCCGGCCGATCCGGCCGGGGCGACGGGGGAGGGGAGTCGGGGCCGGCGCCCGGGGCCGGCGCCAGCGGCTGAGGCCGCCTGGCGACCCGGCCCGGAGGTTCACAGCTGGGCGCGATCTCGCGTCGTGGGGCTAGGTCTCCGGAGGCAGACCCTCGAGCTGGCCCGCCGTGAAGACCGGGCCCTCCTTGCACACGTAGATCGGACCCACGTTGCATCGGCCGCACTTGCCCAGGCCGCACTTCATCCGGTTCTCCACGGTGGTGTAGATCGAGGCGGACGAGAACCCGAGCTTCCGCAGGCTCGCCATGCCCAGCGTGATCATGATCGGAGGACCGCAGAGGACCCCCACGCAGTCGGTCGGCGATGGTCTCACGGCCTCCACGAGGTGGGGCACGAACGCGGTGTACCGGCGGTGCGCCGGGTCCAGGGTCGACTCCTGGGGCTGGGCCAGCCGGATGGAGGGCCAACCCTCCTCGGCCGGGGCCTCGTCGAGGCCGGTGCCGTCGTGCCTGGGCTTCCAGTCGATGCAACGCCAGAGCTGGACGTCCGGCCGGCGCTCCCACTCCTCCAGCTCCTCCTTGTACACGTGGTCCTGGGAGGTCCGGGCCCCGTAGACGATGGTGATGGCCCCGTAATCGGCTCGATGGTCCAGACAGTACTGGATGACGCAACGCATGGGAGGCAGGGCGATGCCGCCGGCGACGAACAGGAGGTTCTTGCCCTTCCACTCGTCGACAGGGAAGGTATTCCCGTAGGGCCCACGGAAGCCGATGGTGTCGCCGGTGTCGAGCTGCGCGAGCGCCCTCGTGACGCGTCCGGCCCTGCGGAACGTGCACTCGAGGTAGCCCTTCCGGGTCGGCGAGCTGGCCACGCAGAACGTGCACTCCCCGACGCCGAAGACGCTGTAGAGACCGAACTGTCCCACCTCGAACGAGAACGACTCCCCTTCGGCACGATCGACGAACTCCAGACGCAGGGTGCGGACATCCGGCGTCTCGTCGCGGAGACTCGCGATGCGCATGCGGTACGGCTTGTAGATGTTGCCGCAGGTCGTCACCATGCCGGGCCGGGGCGCCGCCTCGCAGGTATGAGTCGGAGCCACCGGGGTCGCGTCACACGCCGCCGGCCGGGCCGGAGACGACGCGGCAGCACCGGCGGCCGTGGCTGTCAGGGTCTGAAGGTCGGCCAGCAAGTCCATGCCGGCAGGGCACCATCGCAGACACCTTCCGCAGCCCGTACAGAGCACGTGGCCGAACTTGGCCGGGTAGTACGCGAACTTGTGGGAGAGGCGCTGACGCCACCGCGAACCCTGGTCGGGCCGCGGGTTGTGCAGGGGCGCACGGCGAAGAGCACGACGTCCGGGAAGCCCAGCGGCGGGTCCGCGACAGACCAGGCCTTGCCCCTCCGGTCGAGACGGAGGATCGGCTCTGTGCGCGGGAAGTACAGCCCCTTGGGGCTCTGCCTGGGGAGCGTCTGCCCCGGCGCCTCTTTGGCCGGCGCCGCGCCCGGGCCGAACTCGACGTACTCGCAAGCCGCCGAGCTGCCCTGCGGCCCCACGACCCGGTAGCCCCGGGCCATGATCCACTCCGGCCACCGGTTCACGGTCTCGCCCGTCAGGACCGCCCGGGTCCTCTCCTGTCTCTCGGTGGTCTCCATGTCGCCTCCCGACGACCTCGCTCGGTTCGTCGTCCCGGACCCTCGTGTCGATCTCGCTACAGGATGAACCGCTCCGCGTCGTCGGGCTTGAAGTCGGCCTGCAACGGAGGAGCCTGGGGGTCGGCCCCGGCGGTGTAGCCGAAGTGGACCAGCGCCGAGCGGGCCATCGCGGCGCCCAGGACGTTGAGCTCCAGCCCGCACGGGCAGGCCGCCTGGCACGCCCCGCAGCCGGTGCAGCGCCCTGCCAGGTGGAACGTCCGGACGATGTGCCATGCGAAGTTCCCCGGTCCGTCGGCGGCGGACGGGAACCACTGCGGCTGGTTCTTCTCGGCCAGGCACCGGTCGCAACCGCACGACGGACACGACTGGCGACAGGCGTAGCACTTGATGCAACGGTCGAACTGACCGCGCCAGAACGCCCATCGCTCCGCCGGCGGTCTGGCCATCAGCTCGTCGAGCCTGGCCACGATCTCGGGGGAGAAGGGAGCGGGCCGGGAGGGCTGCTGATCGGCGCTCGCCGGGCGGAGCATCTCCCGGGCCGCGGCAAGGTCCATGACGCCCAGGAACTCTCCCCCGGGGGCGAAGGTGAAGAGGATCAGCTTCCCCGGGTCGAGCTGCCCCTCCTGCCAGAGCACGGTCAGGGAGACGATCTCTGACGCCCTGACCACCAGCCCGATCGGCTCCAGGGTCCTGAGCTTCCGGCTCCTCAGGGCGCGGGCCAGGTTTCCCGACGTCGCGCGGGGCGCGGCGAGGCAGCTCGCCTCCTCGGGCGTGGTGGCCCACGCGAGCCGGGGACGGCCCAGCGTGGGGCTGGCCGTCCAGCCGACCACGACCCGGACCTTTCCCGACTCCAGGGCCTGGGCCGCGGCAGCGGCCAGCTCGGGGCAGGGTGCGACCGCCTGGTCGCCCGCGTCGGCCGGAGGGTGCGCCGGTCTGCCGGCCGGCGCCAGGCCGGGCCAGCGGTCGGCGCAGAGCCTCCGCATCTCCTCGTAGGGCCCCAGCGCGTCCAGGCTCCGGGTGAAGGTGTCGATGGTCCTGGCGAACTTCTGTCCCTCCGCGGCGGAGATCCAGGCGCACTCGAAGCGACGGAGGTCGAAGCCGAGCGTGTCGAGCAGATCCCGGAACAGGATCCACCGGCGGCGAGCCCGGAAGTTGCCGGCGGTGTAGTGGCAGTCCCCGGGGTGACACCCGCTCACCAGCACGCCATCCGCCCCTTCGAGAAAAGCCTTGAGCACGAAGGTGACGTCGATGCGGCCCGTGCACGGCAGCATCAGGGCCCGGACGTTGGGCGCATAGGTGAGGCGGCTCGTACCGGCCAGATCCGCCCCGGTGTACGTGCACCACTTGCACAGGAACGCCACGAGCCGGGGCTCGAACGGCGTCGGACCCGCGGAGGGCGCGACCTGCGACGGCTGTTCCGGGGTCTTCTCCATCGGTCACCTCGCTCCCGCGGGCTCCACGTTCGACTCGGCAAGGGCGCCGAGCGCGGCGACGATCTGCTCGTCCGTGAAGCCCTCCAGATCGATCGCCTTGGCCCGACAGGCCGCGACGCAGGTCCCGCAGCCCTGGCAGAGCCCGGCGTTCACCCGGGCCACCACCTTGATCAGGTTCCCCTTGCGATCCCGGATCTCCTCCCGCTCGATCGCCCGGTAGGGACAGACCTGCTCGCAGGCGAAGCAGCCTCCGCAGATCGAATGGACCGGTGGTGGCGCCCGATGGACCCGCGAGACCAGCGGCTCCCTCAAGAGCTCCCGGGCCGCGAAGAGACCCAGGACCTTCGAGGCGGCGGCCGAAGCCTGCGCGACGGTCTCCGGGATGTCCTTGGGGCCCTGGCAGGCTCCGGCCAGGAAGATCCCGGCGGAGGCGCACTCCACCGGCCGCAACTTCGGATGGACCTCGCTGTACCAGCCGTCGGAATCGTAACCGATGCCCAGCTTCCGGGCCAGCGCCCGGGCGTCGGGCTGCGGGACCATGGCCGTGGCCAGCACGACCAGATCCGCCTCGAGCTCCATCCTCTCTCCCCCCAGGAGTGTGTCGGCGGCCTGCACGACCAGTCGGCCCCCGCTCGGGTAGACCCGGGCAGACCGTGACCGGATGTAGAGCACTCCATCCTGCTCCGTGGCGCGGCGCCAGAACTCGTCGTACCCCTTGCCGCCGGTGCGAACGTCCATGCACAGCACGATCGGGCGCCCCGGGTGGTACTTGTGCTTGTAGAGCATGGCGTGCTTGGCCGTGTACATGCAGCAGATCTTGCTGCAGTAGCCTCGCCCCAGGGCCGGCTCCCGAGATCCAGCGCACTGGATGAAGACGACGGTCCGAGGGATCTCCCCGTCGGACGGGCGGCGGATCTCGCCGCCGGTGGGGCCCGATGCCGAAGCGAGCCGTTCGAACTGCAGGCCCGTGATGACGTCCGGATGGTCTCCGTCGGCGTAGAGAGGGAACGCCTCCTTGCCCAGCACCTGGAAGCCGGTGGCCGCCACGATCGCCCCGACCTGCTCCGTGACGAGGTCGTCCTGCTGGTCGAAGTCGATCGCCCCGACCGGGCAGGCCTTCTGGCACCGCCCGCACTTCTTCGTCTTGAACTGGATGCAGTTCTCCCGATCGATGACCGGCTTGTTGGGAACGGCCTGCGGAAACGGCACTCCGATCGCGGTCCTCTTGCCGAGGCCCTCGTCGAAGACGCTCTTGAGCTTCTTCATCGGGCACTGCTGCCAGCAAGCTCCGCAGCCGGTGCATCTGTTCGGGTCGACGTACCGCGCCTTGCGGCGGATCGAGACCTGGAAGTTCCCCACATACCCCTCGACCTTCTCCACCTCGGAGTAGGCCTCGAGCCGGATCCGACCATGGGTGCCGGCCTCGACCATGCGAGGCGTGAGAATGCACTGGGAGCAGTCGAGGGTGGGAAACGTCTCGGAGAGCTGGGCCATGTGCCCTCCCAGCGACGGGGAGCGCTCCACCAGAACCACTTCCACGCCGCCCTCGGCGATGTCCAGCGCGGCCTGGATCCCGGCGATTCCACCTCCCACGACCAGCGCCCGGCGCGTCAACGGCACCCGGACCGGGACCAGCGGCGCGTTGTACCGGGCCCTCGCAACGTGAGCCCTCACGATCTCGATGGCCTTCCGCGTGGCCTGGTCACGGTCCGTGTGGACCCATGAACACTGCTCCCGCAGGTTGGCGATCTCGCACAGGTAGGGGTTCAGACCCGCGGCCTCGGCCGCCCGCCGGAACGTCTTCTCGTGCATCCGTGGCGAGCACGAGGCGATCACGACGCCGGCGAGGCCCACCTTCACGATCGCTTCCCGGATCAGCGCCTGGCCGGGATCCGAGCAGAGATACCGGTAGTCGACCGCGGTCGCCACCCCGGGCATCTCGAGGGAGGCGGCGGCCACTCCGGCGCAGTCGACGGTTCTCGCGATGTTCTCGCCGCAGTGACAGACGAAGACGCCTATTCTGGCCACGGAAACCTCTCTACGTGTCGGTCACGGGCCGACCGACCGGACCCAGCGTCGACAGGAGCCGGTCGACGGAGACGAAGTGGTCCCCCAGGCCGAGCTGTTCCGGCCCGAGTCCGGCCGCCAGCCCGGCCAGCTGGGTCAGGTAGAGCACCGGTAGCGCCTCCTGGCCCTCCGAAAGAAACTCCGACTGGCGCATGTCCAGGTTGGCGTGGCACATCGGGCAGGCCACGCACAGCACGTTGGCCCCGGCCTCCACGGCCAGCTCCCAGATCCGCAGGCCCTGCCGGAGGACCACCGACTTGCGCGAGAGCGAGAACGACGCGCCGCAGCATTCGGTGGCCCTGCCCCAGCGAACGGTGGTGGCGCCCAGAGCTTTCAGGATGCCCTCCATCTGACGCGGAGCCTCGGGCTCCTCGACCCGGGTGACCTTGGGCGGCCGGACCAGCAGGCAGCCGTAGTAACAGGCCACCCGCAACCCCGTGAGCGGGCGTCTGGCCCGGGTCCCGAGCGTCCCGGGCAACAGCCGCACCAGCCACTCGACCGGGTTGACGGCCTTCACCCGGGTGAGGTCCAGGTCTGCAGGCCCTCCCAGCGCCCCGGCGATCTCCCCGGCGAGCGACCGGTGCTCCGTCAGCTCCTGGGACGCCGCGGCGAGGCGCTGGAAGCACATGGCGCAGGGGACGAGCACCTCATCGAGGCCGGCACGGCGAGCCTTGGCCAGGGTGTCGGCCGCCAGGCACAGCGCCACCTCCCGGTCCACGGCATGGGCTGATGACGCGCCGCAGCACACCCAGTCAGGGATCTCCCTCAGGACGATCGAGAGCTGCTGCGCCAGCGCGCGGACCGACCGGTCGTAGTCGAAGGCGGAGCCCTGGAGGCTGCACCCGGGAAAGTAGCCGATCGTGTCCACGGCCTACCCCGAACCCTTCTCGCCTGCGGCGGGGCCGTGCCATTCTTCCCTCCGGCGCTTCAGGCTCTCGACGGCCCGCCGCACGGCCGTCGTGTCGTGGCCCGCGGGCGGCAGGAGGTGCAGCTTGCCCTTGAGGAACATCGCCGGACCGAGCAGAGCATCCTCGAACAGGTTCATGGTCCTGAGCTTGTAGAGGGCGACGAGCGTGAGCTCGTGAATCCGGCCGCGGCGCAGTACGCCTTCCATGAAGGTCTTGTGCAGCGCCATGGCCGAGCGTGCCTGGGGCGATCCGGAATACAGCCCCCGCCGCAACGACTCCTGACGCAAGACATCCATGACCCCGGCGACGTCCACTCCCTGGGGGCAGCGGGAGGAGCAGGCCTGGCACCCTGCACAGAGCCACGGAGTGTCGGCGCCGAGCGCTCGACGCTGGAGCGAGGCCGCCTGCGACGGGTCGGTCGCGAAGGCGATCTCCAGCTGCAGCAGTCTGAGGATCTGGGTGGGGCTCAGGTCCATCTCGCCGGCGACGTTCTGCGGGCAGCCGGCGGCACAGCGTCCACACTGGTAGCACGCGAGCGGCGAGGTCCCGGTGGCCCGGGCGACCAGGGACGAGACAGTGCCAGTCGGCAGCGATCCGGAATGGTCCATGGGGTTCCAGGAGGGTCGGCGGCCCGGACCGCCGCAGTCTACTGGATGGCCGCTCCGCTGTCAACCCGCGGAGGCGCCAACAGCGCGCCTCTCGAACAGGGTGGCGAGACGGCTCACCGCCTGGGCCTTGCTCGACGACTACCGCAGGCCAAGCCGCACGGACCGCTCGAAGTCGGCCCGGTCGAGCTCCCGGCGCATCCTGAGGACGAAGAGCGGGTTGAGAGAGAGCCCGCCGAGCACCTTGCCTACCCTGGCTGCGCGGTCGTACTCCGCGGCGGTCACGCTGCGCTCCAGCTGGCCCATCAGGTGCTCCGCGACCTTGCCCGCGTGCTCCGGGGCGAGGTCGGCGATCTGCTTCCAGGCGGCGAGTCCCCGGTCGTCGAGAGAGTACGGAAGGGCCCAGGTCGCGTGGAAGTACAGCGAGGCGACGGAGTCCGGGCGAAGGCGGAGCAGCTCCTCGGCGACCGTTCGCCTGGTCTCGTGGTCGTTCGCGTTCAGAGCCTCGGCCATTCGATCGCGGAGCTTCGGGTCTTTCAGCGCCAGACCGATCATCCTGTCTTCGACCGCCAGGTCGATGGACTCCCGGCCCTGGAGAACCGCGTCGAGATCGGCCCACCGCCGCGTCCTGGCCAGACATCGGATCTTCTGGGCGAGCAGGGTCGATCGCTCGTGCGCTGGCAGGTCCGGCACCTTCAGCGCTCGATCCAGCGTGGCGACGGCGTCGGAGAGCCTGTTCAGCTTCTCCAGACACCCGGCCTGCGCCCGGAGCCACCTGGCCTTGCCGTCGCCGCGATGGAGCTCCTCGAACGCCGCCAGCGCCTCCGCCCACGCCTCCTGGTCCCAGAGCCTCTCGGCGACGACCTCCGGGTCTTCCCGGCCGGACCCGAGCTTCGGACACGGCCGCGACGTGAACGAGGGCCGGAAGGAGCCGTCGAACACCCTGCTCGCCTGGATCCGGTCGATGGCGTCGCGGGGGACCTCGCGGAGAAACGCCCGCCACTCCTGGTCGAGCTCGTCGATCGACCGGCCGTACACCGG
Organism: Candidatus Rifleibacteriota bacterium; assembly: GCA_016213885.1. Lineage (GTDB taxonomy): Bacteria > Muiribacteriota > UBA6191 > JACPRK01 > JACQZM01 > JACQZM01. Next base: position 16,584 of record JACQZM010000312.1, read on the forward strand.
CGCGAACTCGAGGCCACGGTACAGGGCGAACAGCTTCTGGATGCCGTACTTGAGGACCAGGAACCCGACGAACGAACCGGCGGCCTCGTACGCCTGGCCCTCCTCCACCTTCCAGAACCCGGCGGCTCCCATGAACTGCCGGGCCGGGGGAAGCGATCGCGCCTCCAGCGCGGCCGCCTGGGCGGTATGCGCCTCCCGGGCCAGCAGGTAGTCCCGTTCGTGAGCGTGGGCGAGCCCCTCGGAGAGTCCGCGGGAGAAGATCACGAAGGGATGGGGCTCCAGGTCGATCGTGAACGCATGCACGAGCTCGTGGAGCAGGACGTTCGAGGTGGCTGCCCAGGGTGTGATGAAGATCGTCCGGACGTTCGCGTGGGGGGTCATCCCGGTGAGCGCGACGAGGTGCTCCTGGTCCATGACGTAGATGCGAACGCGCTCGGTCGGCCGGATGGGCCAGTGTCGAGCGAGCTGGTGCCTCGACCACTCGGCCCTCCGGGCCACGGCTCGGATCTGGCGCGAGATGTACGGTGCCGGCTGGTAGAAGAGGTCGAAGTGCTCCGTGCGAAGGGTGCCCGGCAGCGATCGCTCGAGGCGGCCGTGGCCCCACCAGCCGACTCCCACGTACGTTCCCTGGTGGGCCCCGATGCCCACGAACAGGGCCAGGGCGAGGATCGCCCGGACGCGGGCGACCGGTCGGAGAGGGTGATCGTTCGGCAGGCACCGCCACAGGTTGACGTTCCAGACCAGGAACCCGAACAGCAGCAGGTAGCACCTCTGCCACAGGTGGACCTCCGGGACCCCGGCCTGAGCGCGCTGCAGAAGGGCCAGAAGAGATCCCAGGAAGAAATCGACCGGGGTGTGGGGACCGAACGCGCCTTGCATCACGTCCTGGACGATCGTCCAGCAGATGGCCAGGCCCATCAGGCCCAGGCTCGCCGAGCGACGATCCGTGGAAAAGCCGATCACCACGCCGATGGCGCATGCGACGAGCGTCAAGGGGAGCCACGTCACCCAGAAGAAGGCCACTCCCTTGCCGACATCGCACCCGAAGCGCAGCGCGTTGGCCGTGAGCATGACGCAGAAGCCCGCGATGCCGGAAGGGAGCGCCCACACGAGGGACCGATGCAGGGCGATCACCAGCAGTTCGAGCGTCCCCTGGGTCGGCGAGGTCGCCCTCGACCGCCGCGCGATGCTGACCGCCTGCAGGTAGAGACCGCACGCAGTGACGGCCGAGAACAGGGCCGTGAACTCGTGGCCGAGGACGTGGAACGGCGGGACGGCGAGGCATGCGACCGGGACGAGCACTCCCAGCCCGGCCGTGAGGGCGAGCCGGGCCCTGACCTCGCTGGAGACGGGCCTCATTTCCATGTGGAACCGCGGGTTGGTCGTCCGCCACTGGCGGGCCAGGTCGCTGCGGCGTGCCCCTCGTGGCCACCGAGAACAGGATACGCTCCTTCTCCGGAGCCGTCGGGGGCGGGAGAAAGAGCGTACGAGCGACCCAGAGAGTCTGGCACACCCGCGCCGGGATCGCAAGGTCCACCATCGCGGCCAAGCACCGTCGCTCCAGGTCCTGAGTCGTGCCGACGTGGCCGAGGTCTCCCCTCCTGATTCCGGGATCTCGCGAGGGGTCGCATGGCCGGTTCGCAAACGGTGAGTCCGGTGAATACAAGAGACCGGGAGGGTGCACTCTCCTGCGGCAGTGCGGCCGCTCCGTGGTGGGCGCCCGGCGTCGTCGCCGCGCTTGTCACGCTCATGGCCGCCGGGGTCGCCCTGGGCCAGGGCGCCGAACCGGCCGAGAGCCCGACGCCTCGGTCGCTTCAGGTGCTGACCAGGTACCCCACCCGCGACGAGCTCGCGGCGCTGACGGCCCGGTCGGTCGATTGCCTGGTGCTCAACGTGGCCCGGTATCCCCAGTCCACCGAATCGGCCGATCTGGCCTCGTTCAACGGCAGGGTGCTCGCAGTGATCGACGCCGGCTCGACCCCCGGACAGGAACAGGCGCAGCATCTCGCCGAGCTCAAGGGTGAGGTCGCGCTGATCCTGAGGAGCTACCCCGGGTTCCTGTCCGTCGACTACCTGATCCGGCTCCCCGGCCGCATCGGGGTCACCTTGATCGTCGGCTGCTGCCCCTCCCGCTCCAGCGTGGAGATGGTGAACTCCATGAAGCGTCCGGTGGTGCTGGTGATGAACGGCGACTACCCGGACACCTGGGCCGTCGACGAGCTGAACCGGCTCAACCCGGACGTCAGGCTCGTCTTCAACGTCCAGCGGTCACTCGACGTGTTCGTCGCCGAGACGCTGAACAAGCTCGGCCGGCCGGGGACGTTCTACGTCTCGTCGCCCCCGATGCAGGGCGGCGGCGACCCCGACGCCGTGAGGAAGCTCCGGCCGGAGCACACGATCGTCGCGGGCCGGACCTACACGGCCGAGACGGTCGTCGACCGACTGGTCGGCCGGCTCGAGCCGCGCTGAGGGGGGAGCGGGGGCAGCGCGGGAACGGCGCGGTCCGTCGACGATCTCCCGCCGCTCCGCTCGATCAGGAGGTCCACGCGCCCCGGGCCGCGGCTCGTGCCTGCCCCCGCGATCGGGTGGACCCCGGAATGGCAGGAGGGCCCGAGCCGCGGACACCGCTGGCGTGGATCGCGCGCGTCACCTCTCGGTCCCCTCGCCGTGGAGGATCTGGTGGGTGATCACTCGGCGGATGAGGCGTCTGGTGGGCTCATCCGATTCGACGCGGATCCACCGCCCGTCCCTGAAGTGCCAGTCTCCGTTGCGTCTGTAGCGCATGCCCTCCCTGTGGTTCCAGCGCCGGCCCTCACCGCCGTAGGTGGCGATCTCCAAAGACCGCATCCGGTCGTTGATCCGGTCCATCAGGCGGAGGCACCGGTCCCAGTCCTGCATGGCCGCTTCGAAGCCGCGGGCCTGGCGGATGTGCCGGTCGACCGTCCGCGCGTTCTCGTCGAGCATGGCGCGGGTCTGCCGGATGTCGTCGTAGTTCGTGAAGAAGTCCCCGATCGTGTCGCGGAAGCGCCGCGCAGACCGCGCGAACCGGTGGATGGCGCGCTCCAGCCACATCTCCGAGGGCGGCACCTCCTGTCGGTGCGCCTGGGCGACGTCGCGGACCCGGTGCGCAAAGACGCACAGATCGTCCGCCAGCGCCCTGACCTCCATGAGGTCCGACCGATGGAGGGCCCGGGCCGACCGAGAGGAGCCCGAGAGCAGAAGGGCTCCCACAGCCAGCATCACGCATACCCTGTTCATGATGACTCCTTTCTCCGCCTCACCTCCCGATCGACGGACATGGGTCCGTGCTACTTCTTCTGGGGGGCCGGCTTGGCTGCGAGCCGGACGACGACGTACGCGTCGTTGCTGAACACGCCGGAGTCGTACCCGACGAGGACCTGGTCACCTACCTTCAGGTCCGCGAGGGTGTAACCGCCGGATGGCTTCTCCGGGCCTCCCACGACGGGCGCACCCAGCGTGCCGCTCCCCGGGGCCGCCCCGGGCGCCCGGGCCGTGTCGAGCTCCCGACGGAGGAAGTCGACGCCCGCGATCTCGCTCTCCTCGAGAATGCTCATGGTGCCGGAGCCCGGCACGTGGACGCGGAGCTCGCTGGCCTCACCCGCCGACGCGGCGGCGGCCTTGTCCAGCCGGGCCTTCCATTCCTGCCGGATCGAATCCTCCTTCTCCTTCTTCTTCGCAGCGTCCGAGATGTCCTGGGTGGCCCCGTGAATCTCCCGGAGCATCTTGGACGTCTCGGTGGCGAAACTCATCTCGGTGCCACGCAGCGTGATCACCTTCTGGTTCACGTCCACGTCGGTGATCTCGCCGCGGCACCACCGATCGATGTTGGCGTGGAACTGCGGCGTCGAGGCGCTCTGGTCGGTCGAGCCGGTCTTGGCCGCCTCACCGGAACCCTCGCTCTTCGCCGGCTCCCCGTACGGTTGGGATGCCTTGGACTGGTCCGCGTCGGTCTGCCCGACCTGCGCGATCGCCCCGGTGCACAGGACCAGGGCCAGAACCCCGACGGCAAGCATCGTGTCGCTTCGGATCATTTCTTCACCTCCGAGGTGTTGGATC
>JACQZM010000313.1:0-5148 GCA_016213885.1 Candidatus Rifleibacteriota bacterium
AAGGCGATTCTACACTCTCCGGCCCGGCGTGTAAACCAGATGGCGAACGCGACCCCGGGGCGGTATCGTTAGCGTCAGCGAGGTGGTGACATGCCCACGAGAGCGAATCCGCAAGAGAAGGGAATCCCGGTCGTTCCGGCGATCGGCTGCCTGGCCGTGCTCGTCTTGACGCTGAGCGGGGTCCGCCTGCCGCTGTCGGATCTGACCGCCGACGCCGGAGGTCTCGGCGGGCACAGCAAGACCGCCGTGGTGATGGGGCTCACCGGCAAGGTGCAGAACGCTCTCCCCAGGTTGAACAAGGAGCTGGACGAGGCCACGGGCTCGAACTCCGGCTACTTCCCCGAGATCCAGGAGCCGTACGAACGGGTCCTGGCGGAGCATCTGCAGCTGGCCCATGATCTCAGGACAGTGTTCGGCCTCCAGCACTCGACGCCGGCCTACGACCCCTCCGATCCGGTCCAGGGGCTCTCCCCGGACCAGGTCGCCGGCGTGAACCCCACCGGCTTCTACAACTCGGCTCTCCAGGGTCATCTGAAGCTCAACGACAGGCTGAAGAGCCTCCTGGACGACTGGTCCAGGAACCTCCTGAGCGCCGATTCGGAACGGTACCTGGAGCAGCTGAACCAGGCCCGGGCCATGGTCACCGGCCGGGGAGGCGGCGCCAGCGCCCTGGAGTGACCGACCCTGGCCACCGGGCTGCCCTGCCGGGCGAAGCCCCGGCTCCCGGGTCCGGGCCCGAGCCGCGGAGAAACCGCACGGTGGCTTCGAAAGCGATGGTCTAGAGACAAGACCCATGAATTGGGCCCATCCGCCCCGGGATGACTTCCCAGGGAGCGAAGCGACCGGTGGGGCGAGCTTTGCTCGCCGAAGGTGCGGGCGTGGGCCGCAGGCCCACGTTACATGAACCCTAGCGTTGGCCCTCCAGCCCCGCGCACGCCCAATTCAGGGGTATTGGGTCTAGAGATCGTCCCTGGGCAGCTCTCTGAGCTTCTCGAGGAGCAGACTCTGTACCGAGGCGTTCGTGTCTCGCAGCCTCACCGAAATGGTCTCCATGACCGCCCAGAGGACCTTGGCCGCCAGGGCCGCCTGGTTGCGGATCAGGCCGACGATCTGGGTGCGGGAGAGCTCGAACAGCGCCGAATCCTCCAGCGCTGACGCGGCTGCTGATCGGGGCTGTCGATCGATCACCGACACCTCACCGATGATCGCGCCGTAGCCGAGGTTCGCCAGGGTCTTCACGATGCCCCCCTCGAGGACCTGATAGATGTGGACCCTGCCCTGCAGGATCACGAACATGGAGTCCCCCGGATCGCCGGTCTTGAAGAGGATCTCGCCCTGCGGCAAGCGGCGCAGAGTCCCCTGATCGAGCAGCACCTGCGCCTCCTGCTCGTTGAGGTACCTGCAGATGTGAGTGCGGGCAAACGCGTGAATCAGCACTGGAGCTTCGACCCCCTCTCCGGTCGGACAGGTCCGGTCGCGCGCCAGCGAACGACGGAACCCTCGCTCCACCGGGCCGGCCGCCTTCCGAGACTACCTCGCCCCTCGACACGGTTCCACACGAATGAGGAAAGCCCGGGGTCGCATGCGCTCTTGCCCCGAGCTTGGCCCGACGCGGGACCGATCGTAGCCCAGACGTTGAACCGACTAGCCCTCGGGAGCCGCACGTCGGCGCCGAGGAGGAGGCGGCGGAGGGTCAGGAGCACGGTACGTCGGCTCCTTCGTCTCGGCGTGTGCTTCGGTGTGATCGCACTCGGATTGGCCGCCTCCGTGACCGGATCCGTAGGAGCAATCCCCACCTCCACACCCGTAGCCCTCGCCATAGGAGTGATGGTAGTAATAGCACCCGCTCAACCCGGTCAACATGCATCCAACGGCGGCCAGGAGGAAGACGCGTGCCCAGATACGAGCGCGGCCTGGCATCGACAACTCCTTTTCGGTAACGGTGATCGGAACGGCCACCGCCTCGCGACCCGATGGCCCCGGCGACTGCTGCTGCAGGAGCCCCGGGCCCGAGGTTGACCGTCTGGGGGAGCCGGGCTCCCCCTCTATGCGCTGCGGGCAGGCAGTTTCGGGCCTGTCCGACCGATGAGTTAATGCGCATCTCCGGCGCTGTCAAACGGCGCTGCCCCACCGTCTCCGGCCAGGTGGGAGCCCCGGGCCCACCAAGACTGTCGCGGCGGCGGCGGCCATGGTCTATTATCTGACGAGAGGCGCCACCATCCTCGACAGCGGTTCTGCCGGGGCACCCGTTGGTGGTGTCCCGGCACGCCTGGCAGCGTCTTCCACCACGATGGCAGAGGGACCCGACGCCGAAAGCCCCACGCCCCCGGGGGCTCCTGCTTCCTCGCCCGACCCTGCCTCGGTGCTCGAGCTGCTCCACGAGGCCGAGACCGGCGACCCCACCGTGCTGCCCGAGATCAGGGCGAAGCTCGAGGCAGCCCCGGAGGACCCGGCGCTCCTGGAGTGGTACGCCCACTCCCTCTACAGCTGCCGGCACCACGACGAGTCGATCAAGGTGTACGACCGGCTGCTGAAGATCGAGCCGTCGAACCTCCAGTGGCTGCTGTACCGCGCCAACGCGCTCTTCATCGTGGGTCAGCACGAGCGAGCCAGGGACGGGTGGATGGAGATCCTCGAGTACAGCCCGGACTCCAGGATCGGTCGCCGCGCCCAGGGCCTCCTGAAGGGGGAGAGGCCGAAAGAGAGCGAAACCGGCCAGGGTCGCCCCGGGCCGCCCCGCCCCCCCCCGACGCCCCGGGTGGCCGACGGTCCGGTGAGGACCGGTCAGAGCCTGTCGCCGGGGGGACGACGCCACCGCGGGCTCGTCCTGGTCGGGTCGATCGCGGGGATCGCGCTCGCCTTCTACGCGCTGCTCGCCCCGGGGCCACCGGCACCCGTAGCCTCGCCGTCCGCGGTGGTCAGCGTCACTCCCACGCCGTCGGACAGCGCCTCCGACTCTCCCCGGGCCCGCCGGCGCCGGGCCCGGATCCCTCACCGGCCCGCACCGCCCAAGAAGCCCCCGGGTCACTTCGAACAAGAGGTCCAGATCAGGCAGATCGCCGGGATGCTGATCCTCGTGTTCGTCAGCGGGGTGCTGCTCCACGCCTGGTTCACCACCCCGCCCAGACGATGAGCCCCCGCCACTCACGTCGAGGTCGACTCAGGGTGCGACCCGAGCTGCTGGCCCCGGCGGGAGACTGGGATGCCCTGCGAGCCGCGGTCTCCAACGGAGCGGATGCCGTCTACTTCGGCCTGCCGAACTTCTCCGCGCGGCAGCGGGCGACCAACTTCTCCCTGGAGGAGCTCCCGGAGGTGTTCGAGCACCTCCACGCCCACAACGTGCGCGGCTACGTGGCGTTCAACACGCTGCTCTTCCCCGACGAGCTTCCCGACGCGGCGACGTACGTCCGGGCGCTGGCCGGCGCCGGTGCCGACGCGGTCATCGTCCAGGACCTGGGACTGGCGCGGCTGGTCCGCTGGATGGTCCCGGCGCTCCCGATCCACGCCTCGACCCAGACGACCCAGACCGATCCGCACGGGATCGAGCTGCTCAGGGGGCTCGGCGTGCAGCGAACGATCCTCGCCCGGGAACTCTCCATCGCCCAGATCGGCCGGATCGCCCGGCACACCGACATGGAGCTGGAGGTGTTCGTCCATGGCGCCCTCTGCGTCTCGTACAGCGGGCAGTGCCTGGCCAGCGAGGCGCTCTGGGGCCGCAGCGCGAACCGGGGCCTGTGCGCCCAGCCGTGCAGGCTGCCCTACGAGCTCGTCGTGGATGGCCGGCCCCGAGATCCGGGGGACCGGGCCTACCTTTGGAGCATGCCCGACCTGTGCGCGTGGGACAGGGTGCCGGAGCTGGTGAAGCTCGGCGTCGTGGGCCTCAAGATCGAGGGCCGGCTGAAGAGCGCCGAGTACGTGGCCGCGGCGACCAGGGTCTACCGCGCCGCCCTGGACGCGGCGCTGGAAGGACGCCCCTTCGACCTGGGCCGCGAGGAGAGACAGCAGCTCGTCCAGAGCTTTTCCCGCGGCTTCACCCACGGTTTCCTCGACGGGCCGGACCACCAGGCGACGCTCCACGCCCGGTTCGCCCGGCACCTGGGCGTGCAGGCCGGCACCGTCGCCGGCCGGACCGGAAACGGCGTGCTCGTCCGACTCGATCCGTGCCTCGCTCGATCCGGCGCGCCCCTGAAGGCCGGGGACGGCGTCGTGTTCGCCGACGGTCGACTCCATCAAGATCAGCAGGGAGGGCGCATCTACGCGATCGACCCGCACCCGGCCGGTGACGGCTCGGGTGAGGTCGTCGAGGTGAAGTTCCGCGCGAGCGACGTCGATCTGGCCTCGATCCCGGACGGCGTCGAGGTGCGGCGCACCGACGATCCCGGACTGAGGCGAGAGCTGAAGAGGTCGTTCAGCCGGGACGTCGTGGCCCGGAGGACGCCGCTGACCATGCGGGTCATCGCCGTGGCCGGGCGGCCGCTCACCCTGAGCGCCGTCGACGACACCGGCCTCGTCGCGACGGCGACGTGGGACGGGCCGCTGGCGCCGTCGCGGCAGCACCCGCTGACCACGCAGCTCCTGCGGGAGCAGCTGGGGCGGCTGGGAACCACCCCGTTCGTGCTCGCCGATCTGGGTCTGGAGGGCCTCGAAGGGCCCGCGGCCGCCGTGGAGGTCATGGTCCCCAAGAGCGTTCTCAACGACCTTCGCCGGACGGTCGTGGACACCCTGATGGACCTCCGCCGCCGCCGGACCTGCCATGCGATCGTCGAGCCCGCCGCTCTTGATGCCATGCGTCAAGAGCGCTGCCCGGGGCTTGCCGCCGTCCCGGAGATGGCGGTGCTGGCCCGGACCCCGGAGCAGGTGGACGGCATCCTGGCCTGGGAGCCGCCACCCGGAGCGGCCCGGCTCGGCCTGGTCTACCTGGAGCTTTACCGAGCGGAGGCGCTCGACCGGGCCCGCTCGCGCCTGGGCCACGCCGGCACCCCCGTGGGCCTGGTGACCGGTCGCACCCGGACGCCCGGCAGCGATGACGACCTGGCCAGAGCGGTGGCCGCTGGTCCCGATGCCGTGCTGGTGCGAAACCTCGGCAGCCTGGCCCTTCTGCGCGCGAAAGCGCCGGGCGGCGTCGTCCTGGTGGGCGTTCACTCCCTG
>JACQZM010000313.1:5246-11891 GCA_016213885.1 Candidatus Rifleibacteriota bacterium
CGGGCTCCTGGCGCGATGTCCCCCGGGCCGGGTGGAGGTCGCCATCCATCACCGGATCGCCATGTTCCACACGCGCCACTGCGTCGTGGCCTCGTGCCTCACCCGGGCGTCGGGCCCTCCGGCCTGCCGACGCGTCTGCCAGACCCACCGGTTCGAGCTCCGCGACCGGATCGGAGAGGACCATCCGCTCTGCGCCGGGGCCGATTGCCACCTCACGATCTTCGCGTCGCGGGCGCAGTCCGCGGCTTTGTACGTGCCCGATCTCGTCGCCGCCGGCGTGGCGGTCTTCCGGATCGAGCTCCTCAGAGAGTCCGCGGAGCAGGCAAGGCGGCTGGTCGACGCGTACGCCCGGCTCGTGGCGGCGCTCGACGATCCGGAGACCGCCCTGGCCCGGGTGAGGGCCGTCGCGGCCGCCGCGGTGACCACCGGGACGCTCGACCACGCCTAGGCAACCTCATGAGCGGCCTACCACCGAGTCCGACCGACCGGCCCGACCGGACCGTCCACTGCGCCGAGGCGCTGGCGTGGCTCGAAGCGTGGGTCCCGGCCCCCGACACCTCGTTCATCTCGTCGCTCCCCGACGTGTCGGAGACCCCGCTGCAGCTGGAGGACTGGCGGTCGTGGTTCCGGACCGCGGCGGGGCTCATCCTCGCCAGGTGCCCGGACCACGGGGTCATCTCGTTCGGAAGACCGGCCTACTCGCACATGCTCTGCTTCTCCAGGGCGGTGCGCCCGGTCCAGGGACTGGCCACGCCCGACGTCTTGCCCGGAACCGGCACGATGATCTGGGCCAGGGGCATGGGGGTGAACGCGGCGATCCTCGCGTGTCGCTGGGCGCTGGAACATGCGGGTTGCCGCACCGTGATCGACCCGTTGTGCGGCCACGGCACGGTGCTGGCGGCGGCCAACGCCCATGGGATCGCCGCCATCGGAGTCGATCTGAGCGCCAGGAGATGCCGCCAGGCCAGGGCGCTTCAGCTGAGCGCGACTACCGCGGGGTGATCGGGCGCGCGGCCAGCAGGGCGCCTGCCACCTCGAGGAAGCCGTTCCCGGCTTCGGCTTCGGTGACCCAGGCCGGCCTGTGTTGCAGGGAGCCCAGGCACGACCGCACGTTGGCCACCCCGACGGACAGCGGGAACCGGGCCGGATCGAAGAGCGGGCCGTCCAGGTCCGAGTCGCCCAGGGTCAGCACCTCGTGAGGAGCCACGTCCCCGGGGTCGTCCCTGAGCAGCGCCTCGAGGGTGGAACCCTTGTCGAGGCCCGGCGCACAGACGTGGAGGTGGATGGAGCTGGCCAGCGTGGTCAGCCGCAGCGCCGCGGCGATCTCGTCGATCACCTGGCGGTCGCCGGGACGGATCGTCGAGTTCTCGAAGGTGAGGTCCACCAGTCGGGTGTACAGGTCCGCGGTCACCCGGACGTGAGGAAGCCGCGCCTCGACCTCGGCTCTGCACGCCTGCTGCCGGCGTCTCAGCGGCTCCACCTCGTCGCTCATGGGCTGCGGCGCCGCCGGCGTGGGGCGGACCACCACGCCGCCGTTCTCCGCGATGCCCCGCCGCACCCCCGGCAGGAAGGTGACCAGGGCGGTGACCATCCCGGCGGGCCGGCCGGTGGCCAGGATCACCTCGATTCCACGGCTGGCGAGATCGTCCAGCGCAGCCACGACGACCGGAGTCAGGCGTCCCCGGACGGTCAGCGTGTCGTCCACGTCGACGGCGATGATCCTCACCGCCGACAGCGTCTTGCTGTCGAGATCGCAGAACGGTCGGGTCACCGGGACTCCTCGGCGGTCAGCCGTGGATGCAGGAGCACACGCCGAGGAGAGCCGCCACTCGCTCCAGCAGAGCCTTGGGGTTGATCGGCTTCTCCACGAACTCGTTCACCGGCAGCCAGGCCTCGTCCCTGTCCTTGTTCGTGAACCTGCCGGGGTAGATGCGCCGTTCGTTCACCGCCGACAGCATGAGGATGGGAACGCTCCTGGTCGCCTCGTTCTCTCGAAGGGCCCTCGCCACCTCGAAGCCGGCGCCCTCGTTCTCCGGGAACATGACGTCCAGGATGATCAGGTCGGCGCCGTAGCGAATGGCGTTGGCAGCCACGTCGTGGTCATCGGTCTGACTGCCGACCTCGTAGCCGGCGCTCTTCAGCACGATCGTCATTGCGTCGATGATGTCGCGATCGTCATCGACGATGTAGACCTTCTTCACAGAAAACCCTCCCTGCGGCCGCGGGCAGCCTCCACGGCGCCACGCAAGTCCCGGCTCGCGGACCGCGCGAGCACGAGGCCGGGCGACCGGCGGCGCGGCGACGACCCGTCTGACCGGGCCCGCCGGCCATCGCCGGGCCACCGGCCGGTCCGCCAGCCCCTGCGGCGTTGCCAGTAGATGTACTACAGTAGATGTACCAGGAAAGTACCCACAGATGTGCACCGGACGCCAGAACAATCACGATCCGTGCAATACTCGGGTCATCCGCCGCCCTCCAGGCCAGGACGGTTCCGGATACCGCTCTGTCGCGTGCCCACCGCGGTCGTGACAGGAGACCCGTGCCCGGCAGAGCGCCGCCCCGAACTCAGGATGCCAGATCGCTCCCCGGAGGTGCCACCTTTCCGACCAGCTCGAGGCCCGGGTGCCGCCCAGGTCCGGCCGGAGCGGCCATCGAGCCGGGCAAGGGCCTCACGGCCTGACGGCGTCGATCGCAGGCCATGGGTGAGCGGCGCCGCGGTCGCCGATTCGTGCGAAAAACCTCTCCATCAGCGGTTTCATGTCGTGACCGCACCCTGGGATCGCAAGCCTGGCGGAGCCGGCCGATTTTGTCGTGACCTCATCGTGAGTCGATGCTCCGGGCGGGAAGGCGCGAGGCATCGTCCATGCTCATCCAGACCGGCTCTTGACGGCTCCGCATGACGCGATGGCCCTCGACAGGCCGTCTTCGAAAGCTGGTTCGACTTGCCGAAGTGCCCTCCATGGCGGCAATTCATGGCGATCGACCCGCTGCTTCCGAGGACACGCCGGGCCTCTCCACGGCTCATGAGCATCGGTCCGTCGGGTAGGATCCGTCTCGGGCTTGCGCGGAGCGCAGCGGCAGGACGCTCGGGACTTCCTGGAAGACGCGCTGATGAAGCTGTTGTAGAAGGGAGGTGATGCGGCCGAACGGCCAGAATACGCACCGGATCGCCCGGGTTTGACAGGGTCTGGCGGACGACCGATAGGTATTTCATACGTAGTCTCCGGGAGCCACAAATACCAGACAAACACTGATTCTCATGGCGTTGCCGTGCCTTAATCTACCGGGCCGTGAAACAGGTGCGAAAAACGTATCGAGATTCACACAAATCAGCCGGTAGACACTTGACATTTGACAACTGGGCCTGTTAGCGTCCCTCAACTGTTCGGTGAGACCCGGCTTGGAAGCATCGCGCGGTCGCGATGCTGCAGTCAGAATCGACGGGAGGTAGATGAGTGAGACCGCTTAGTGCAGGGCTGGTCGGCCTGCTGTGTCTTCTGCCCGGAGTGTTGTGGGCAGCGGAAACCGCAGCGCCTCAGACGAACGGCTACGTGGGCGCGAGCACGTGCAAGTCGTGCCACAAGAAGCCGTACGAGAGCTACAGCGTATCGAGGCACGCCGTGAAGGCCGACAAGAGGACCCCGGCGGGCCAGCATGAGTGCGAGTCGTGCCACGGCCCCGGGGCCCAGCACGCCGAGAAGCCGAGCAAGGCGCTGATCATCCCGCTGGGTCGCAAGACCATGACTCCGGCCAGGGTGCAGAGCGCGCAGTGCCAGCAGTGCCACACGAAGGGCCTCGTCCGGTTGTGGCAGGGCAGCGCCCACGAGCGCCACGGTCTCAGCTGCTCGAGCTGTCACCAGGTACACGCCGGAAACAAGAAGAACCTGGCCAGGGCCACGGCGACCGAGGTGTGCACCACGTGCCACAAGGACATCAAGGCACAGCTGAATTCGATGTCCCATCACCCGATTCGTGAAGGCAAGATGTCGTGCGCCAGTTGCCACAATCCGCACGGGACGATCGCCCCCAAGCTGATCGCCGCCAACAACGCCAACGAGAAGTGCTACGAGTGCCATTCCGAGAAGCGCGGCCCCGTCCTCTGGGATCACCCGCCAGTTTCAGAGAACTGCATGAACTGCCACAAGCCGCACGGCTCCAATCACGACAAGCTCCTGGTCCGAAGAAGCCCGTTCCTCTGCCAGAGCTGCCACGAGCACAGCCGGCACCCCGGTACGCTCTACGCGCTCGGCACCGGTCAGGTCAGCAAGACCGTCTACAACGCCGGAACCGTCGGCGGAGGCAACGTCAATAATCGGTTGTTCTATCGGGCGTGTCACAACTGTCACAGCCAGGTCCACGGCTCCAACCATCCGTCGGGCAAGGCGCTGGTTCGCTAGAGGAGGGAGAATCGAGTGAGAACGGCCATCAAAGCGTTGGTCTGCGCCGTGCTCGGGGTCTTCCTGCTCTCGACGGGAGCACTGGCAGACGAGAAGAAGAAAGACAGCAAGGACGAGACCTGGATCGATGCGGAACTGATCGGGCGTGCCATCAGCGGTGTTCGCCAGCAATCCGGGCGGCCAGATGGCGGAGATCCCGTCGCCGATCGACTACCGCACCAAGGACGGCAGGTTCGAGGTCGAATACGCCGAGAAGAACTGGTTCGCGGCCGGCAAGTACTCGTTCCAGGACTTCGACAACAACATCGGGTCTCTGACGTTCGACAACCCGATCCAGCTGGCCGATTCGTTCTCGGCCGGCGCCAGCGGGACCTCGATGAGCACCATCCAGGGCCGCGGCCGGTACGCCCTGGCTCCATCGAACAAGTGGCACAACTTCAGCCTGTCCGGCAGCGTGGGCGACCTGTTCTGGGACGGACGGCTCTCCGTCAACGCCGCCTGGGGGCGGATGGAACAGAACGACACGCTCCTGCCGTACACGATCAACAGTCAGATCACCAACACGAACATCGGGTGGCGGAGCACCGGCGGGGTCTGGTCGCTGCAGCCCTTCGCGCCTTTCGACGCCACGAACGCTGCGAACCTGCCTCAGGCCACTGCGGGCTCCAAGGTCGACACCGAGCTGTACGATGCGGTGTGGACCGCTCGCCCGACCAAGAAGTCGTCGGTCAAGGCGCGGTTCAACCACTACGAGTACAAGAACAAGTCTCCGATCATCGAGTTCGCCGGGTCCGCCGTGGGTGACGCCACGTGGAACGTGAACCCGTTCGACACCGAGCCGTTCTCGTTCAAGAGGACGCTGGCCACCCTGGACCTGTCCTACGACATCGCCAGGAACACGGCCGCCACCTTCGGCTACAGCCATCTCCGCAGCCAGAGGGAGCACCGAGAGAACCACGATCAGGACGAGAACACGTGGCGCCTTGGAGTGGACTCGAAGTACCGCGAGTGGATCGACCTCCACGGTGGCTACGAGTACTCCGAGCGGGGCGGCGACTACACCACCACGGACCTCACGCAGAATCCGTGGCTGCGCCGGTTCGATATCGCCAAGCGGGACCGGGACCTGTTCAAGCTGCTGGCCACGGCCTACGCCACGGAGAAGGTCACCGTCAGCGGTACCGCGATCTTCTCGAAGTCGACCTATCCGGAAACCTACTTCGGCGTCACTCACGACAAGAACCAGTCGCTGGGTGTCGACGCCGACTGGCAGGCCACGAAGAAGGTCAATGTCAACGGATTCTACAACCACGAGAAGACGGTGAACTACTTCCGCTCTCGCCAGTGGAATCCCGGCAACTTCGCCGACCCGTACGGGGTCGGCGGCTACTACGACATGCCGAGCAACTGGACCCTCGAAGACACGACCATCACCGACACGTTCGGTGGCAGCGTGAAGGTGACGTTCAAGCCGAAGAAGAACGACTTCACGGTGTCCTACAGCAACTCGCACGCGGATGGCACGATCACCCCGGGCTCGGTTCTGGGGACCAGTGGCGCGAACGACATGAACTTCTTCGTGCCGCTGCCGTTCAACGACTCGGACGACTCCAAGCTCCAGATCGTCGACGCCAAGTACTGCCACCGGGTGCACGACGACGGAATCGTCACCCTCGGCTACATGTTCGAGCGGCTCGACCTCAACGACTACAACCTGAAGGGGTTCTCCCTGGTGCCGCTGTCCCTCGCGGTCCCACCAGCCAACCCCGTCTACCAGAACTCGATCTTCATGAACACGCTGCCCAAGGGCTACAACGCGAATGTCGCGTACGCGAGCGTGAAGTGGCGGTTCTAGTCTAGCCGTCGCCCCTCGGGCGACCCGCGCCGTCCGGCGGATCCGATCCCCGGACGGCGCGTTCTTTTTCCGGGCCCGGGGGGCCGTCTCCCCCGCGGAGTCGCCCGGCTCCGCGCCCGGTCGATGCTGGAGCCATTGCACGGGCAGACACAAGACCCAATGATGGACTATACTGGTCAAGTAGGGAAGTCCTGGGAGGTCCGTGATGAAGCGTGCAGCAGTCTCGCAGCTCAAGGCATCGCTGAGCGAGTTCCTCGGCAGGGTGAAGGCCGGGGAAGAGGTCATCGTGACGGAGCGCGGAAAGCCGATCGCGAGGCTCGTACCGATCGGGCCAGCCCACTCGGCTCCGGTAGCTCTGCTGGAACTGCAGAAGCAGGGGCTGTTGCGCCTCGG
>JACQZM010000314.1:0-5600 GCA_016213885.1 Candidatus Rifleibacteriota bacterium
CCAGAACTTGTCCCAGCACAGGTACGCGCACGTTCCGTCCGGCAGGAAGCCGGCATCGAGGATCGGGTTGTCCCAGTCGAAGACCAGCCGACGCCCGGCCTCGTCCTCGATGGAATAAGGGCCGGAGGGAGACCCGTGCTTGACCAGAGCCAGCTTGCCCGCAGGCCCCAGGCCGACCCGGACCACGTCACGGTCGTGGATGACGACGTCGGCCGCGTATCCGGGCCCGATGGCGAGCAGGAACCAGGCCATCGCGACGGCCAGGCCCGAGGTGGTTCTCATGGCAGCTCTCCGATGCTCTCCGGGACGAACCCGGCCGTCGACCGGCCGGCGTCCAGACTCCGAGGACCTTCGACCGGGGCGATAGTATAAGCCCGGCGGATCCCGGCGTTCAACAACGACAGCGCCCGAGCGCCCGGGACGCCGCGACCTCGACCGGCTGGCCAGGGGGGCAACGCCGGGGCGCGAGTTTCTCGAACCGACTCACGGTCCGGTCGTCCTCTCTGCTATCCTCCTGCCACGGGGTGGGCCGTCGCCTCCCCACGCGCGACCCGGGGGAGCCATCGATGAACGAGCCGAGCGTCCGACGGGCAGGCGCCGTCCGGGTCTTCCAGGTCTCCGGAACGGTCGACCCGATCGGCGAGCACCCCGCCGCGGCCCGTGCGGCGAGACTGCGAGAGCTGGGCGAGATCGGCCCCCCGGCCACGGGCCCGGGGAACAGGCGGGGTCGACCGTGCGAGTGATCCTCTTCGCCGGCAAGGGCGGCGTCGGCAAGACCTCCGTCGCCGCGGCGACCGGGGTCGCGCTGGCCAGGAGAGGCTATCGCACCCTGGTGATGAGTCTGGACCCGGCCCACTCGCTCTCCGATGCGTTCGACCTGGAGGGCAGCCTCGTGGACCACTACGCGGGCACCGTGGTGAAGGTCGACCAGCGGCTGTCCATCCAGGAGGTGGACGTCGTCGAGGAGGTCCACCGGCACTGGAAGGAGATCCACTCGTACCTGGCGCTGCTGCTGTCCGTCTCGGGCCTCGACGAGGTGCTGGCCGACGAGCTCGCCATCCTCCCCGGGATGGAGGAGGCGTCGTGCCTCCTGTACATCAACCAGTACGTCCACCGGAAGACGTTCGACTGCATCGTCCTCGACTGCGCCCCCACCGGCGAGTCGCTGAGGTTCATCAGCCTCCCGTCGATCCTGCGATGGTACATGGACAAGCTGTACCGGCTCGAGCGGAACGTGGCCAAGGTGGCCCGGCCGATCCTGAGACGCCTCACGAACGTTCCGCTCCCCGGCGACGAGTACTTCGACAACCTCAAGGAGCTGTTCGGGAAGCTCGACGGCGTCGACCGGGTGCTGGCCAACCCCAAGGTGTGCTCGGTCCGTCTGGTGACGAACCCCGAGAAGATGGTGGTCAGGGAGACGCAACGGGCCTACGTCTACTTCTGCATGTACGGCCTGCTGGTCGACGGGATCATCATCAACCGGATCCTCCCCGGCGACCTGAAGGAACGGTTCTTCGACGGCTGGAAGCGGACCCAGCGGCGATCGATCGGCGAGATCGAGGATTCGTTCGCCCCGGTGCCGATCCTGCCGCTGGCGCTCCGCGACGACGAGGTCCTCGGGGTGGAGGCGCTGTCGAAGCTCGCCGACGCCCTCTACGGGCGCACCGATCCGGCCAGCTTCCTGTTCGAGTCGAAACCGCTGGTGTTCAAGAAGCGACGGGGCGTTCTGACCATGACCCTGACGCTGCCGTTCCTGACCGCCGGCGACGTGGACCTGAAGCGCGTCGAGGATCAGCTGCTGATCCGGATCGGCTCGTTCCGGCGGAGCGTGGCGTTGCCGCGGGGAGTGTCGCCGAGCGCGGCGATGTCGGTCTCGCTGGAAGGGCAGGAGCTGACGATCCGGTTCGGCTGATCGACGATCGACGATGCTGACCTCAGGTCGATCGGTGGAGTACAATGCGCCGAGCGCTACGCCTCTCGTCTCGCCTCGAGCCGCCCCCCAAGGAGTTCCAGTGGGTCGTTCACACCCGACAAGGGCCCTCGGCGACCTCTCACCCGGCGATCATCTCTGTCTGCTGTACGAGACGGATGAGGAGCACCGGACCATCATGGTGCCCTACCTGCAGCTGGGTCTGGAGCGCCACGAGAAGGTCTTCTACATCACCGATGAACGGTCTGCCGGGAAGATCCTGGAGTACCTGGGCGAGACGGGCACGGACGTCGAGACGTACCAGAGGCGGGGCCAGCTGACCATCTTCTCGCACACGGACACCTACCTGCGTGACGGTTCTTTCGACCCGACCAGGATGATCGCTCTGCTCGAGGCCGCGACCCGGAAGGCCATCGCGGAAGGCTACGCGGCGCTGCGCGTCACAGGAGAGATGACGTGGGCGCTCAGGGGATCTGTCGGCTCGGACCGGCTGATCGAATACGAGGCGCTCCTCAACGAGTTCTTCCCGGGCAGCCGGGCGCTCGCCATCTGCCAGTACGACCGCCGGAGATTCGGTCCGGGTCTCCTGATGGACGTCCTGCGGACCCACCCGGTCGCCGTCATCGGAAGCGAGCTCCTGGACAACGTCTACTACATCCCGCCGCGGGAGTTTCTCGCCGACGATCGCGAGGCGACGGTGCTGAACCGCTGCATCGAGACCCTGCGAGAGCGCAAGGCCGCCGAACAGGAGCTGGCCGCCCAGAAAGCCGAACTGGAGACCATCCTCGACGCAGCCCCTCTGCTCATCTTCTACAAGGACAGGGAGAACCGGCTCATCCGGGTGAACAGGGCGCTGGCAGAGATCACCGGGCTTCCGAAGGGGCAGATCGAAGGCCGAAGCGTGGCGGAGGTCTACCCCGACGATCCGGACAGATACTGGCAGGACGATCTGCAGGTCATCGCCTCCGGGCAGCCCCGCCGGCACATCATCGAACCGCTGCAAACCGCAGCGGGCCTCCGGTGGGTCCGCACTGACAAGATCCCCTTTCGCGACCCACGGGGAGAGGTGATCGGGGTCATCGGCTTCGCCGAGGACATCTCCGAGCAGAAGCAGGCCCAGGAGAATCTGCGCGAGAGCGAGGAGCGGTTCCGGGCGATCACCGCCGGTGCGCTGGATGGCATCATCATGATGGACGATGCCGGAAACGCCGTGCACTGGAACGCCGCCGCGGAACGGATACTCGGGTGGTCGGAGGAAGAAGCTCTCGGCAAGAACGTGCACGAACTCCTGGCGCCGAAGAGGCATCTCGAGGCGCACCGCGAGGCCTTCGTCAGATTCCGGAGTTCCGGCGAGGGCCCGGTCATCGGGAAGACCCTCGAATGGACTGCGCTGAGGAAGGACGCCGCGGAGATCCCGGTCGAGCTGTCGGTATCGGCGCTGAAGGTCCGGGGGCAGTGGCACGCCGTCGGGATCATCCGCGACATCACCGAGCGCAGGCGGGTCGAGGACGAGCGTCGGGCCACGGCCGACCAGAGGCAGCAGGCGCAGAGGCTCGAGAGCCTCGGGGTTCTGGCCGGCGGCATCGCCCACGACTTCAACAACCTCCTCTACGCCATCCTCGGCAACGCCGAGCTGGGCCGCCTGGATCTCCCGCGGGAATCCCCGGTCCAGGAGTACCTCAAGGTGATCGAGACGGCCGTGCGCCGCGGGTCGGCCCTCTGCCGGCAGCTCCTGGCCTATGCCGGCAAGAGCCTCGCCCGGGTGAAGCCGCTCGATCTGAGCCAGACGATCGAGGCGGCGAGGGCGACTCTCGACGCCGCCGTCTCCGGAGGCGTCTCGCTGACGTTCAACCTCGGTCGTGACCTGCCGACCGTCGAGGCCGATCCTGACCAGGTCCAGCAGGTGGCGATGAGTTTCGTCACGAACGCCCATGAGGCGATCGGCGACCGAGGCGGTTTCATCGTCGTCTCGACCGGATCGCTGGAGTGCGACCGGACCTACCTGGCCCGCTGCCATACCGGCGCCGATGCACCATGCCCCGGAAGGTACGCGTATCTCGAAGTGACCGACACGGGCTGCGGGATGGACGCCGAGACCAGGGCGCGGATCTTCGAGCCGTTCTTCACCACGAAGTTCACCGGTCGGGGTCTCGGCCTGGCGGCGGTTCTGGGGATCGTGGGAAGCCATGGTGGGGCCATCCGGGTCACCAGCGAGGTGGGGGTCGGCACCACGGTCAGGGTTCTGTTCCCGGAGCGCCAGGCTCCGGTCGAGCATCCCGCGACGAGGGTGCCGGAGAAGCCGTCACCCCAGCTGTCCGGCACGATCCTGGTCGTCGATGACGAGCCAACGGTCCTCAGCGTGACGTGCCGGCTGTTGATGACGTTCGGGCTGCAGGTCCTGGCCGCACCCGGAGGCGAAGAGGCTCTGGACCTCTTCCGGAGGCGGTCGACAGGGATCTCCGGCATCCTGCTCGACATGGCGATGCCCGGCATGGACGGGGTCCAGACGCTGCGCGAGTTGATACGCATCCGGCCGGACGTCCCGGTCATCATCTGCAGTGGCTACGCGGAGGAGAAGGTCATCGGTAGCTTCCAGGGCCTTCCCGCGGCCGGTTTCCTGCGGAAACCCTTCTCGATCAAGGAGCTGCGGGCTCTGCTCGAGAAGACCCTCCGGCACTGAAGCTCGAAGACCGCCCAAGCGCTTCGAGCGCCTCGATCCCGACCCAGGACTCCGCCATCCTCGATCCCCGGCGGTCCTGCCGGGCTCATCGAGGCCGGGGGGGGCGCGGATCTCCGCCAGGAGCGCCTCGGACGGGACTCTCAGGTTCCTGGGACGCTGGCCCGGCGGGACCCCAGTACCTCAGGGCCAGCATGGTGATGTCGTCGAACGCCGGTCTGTCGCCCCTGAACGCCCGGAACGCCGCCTCCACTTCCCTGACGAGCTCGCCGGGCGACCGGTTGGTGAGGCCTCGCAGGAGCTCCTTCATCCTCCTGTCGGAGTAGCTCTGGCCCGCCGGGTCCTGGGCATCGGGCAATCCGTCGGTGTAGAGGAACAGCAGGTCACCGGGCTCCAGACGGATCGAGGCGCTGGGGTAGCGGGTGCCCTCCATCACCCCCAGCATGGGGCCACCGGGCCCGGAGAGCGCCTCCAGGCCGCGGGAGGACAGCCGGAGCGGCGCGAGGTGTCCGCAGTTGCAGAGCTGCAGCTCCCCGGTCTCGACGTCCAGCACCGCGAAGACCAGGGTCACGAACATGCAGGCCCGGTTGTCGGCGTGGAGATCGTCGTTGGTCTCCTCGACGATCTGCTGGCATGGCAGCCCGCGCCACGCCTTGGACTTGAGCAGCGTCTTGCACATGGCCATGAAGAGCGCCGCCGGCACCCCCTTGTCCGAGACGTCTCCGACGGTCAGGCACAGCCGCCGGGAATCGATGAAGAAGAAGTCGTAGTAGTCGCCGCCCACCTGCCGGGCCGGTTCCATGGTGGCGTGGATCTCGATCTCCTTCCGGTCCGGGAACGGAGGGAACTCGCCGGGCAGGAGGCTGGCCTGGATGTCGCCGGCGATCCGCAGCTCGCTCTCGACCCGCTCCCGGGCCCGGGTCTCCTCCTCCAGGTTGTCGACGCAGCGCTGGACGCTGGTCTGGATGAGGTCGATCGCCAGCACCGCGTCGC
>JACQZM010000314.1:5687-15066 GCA_016213885.1 Candidatus Rifleibacteriota bacterium
TTCACCCTTGAGGAAGGTCTCCCGTCTCAGGTGCTCGAGCGGCCATGGACAGCGAGGGCCGCGCCCCCCCGGGGAGGCGAGCGGATCGGACGTGCCGGCGGGCTCGCTCAAGGTCGGGGTTCCTCGAGCAGGGCGCGGGCCTGGTCGCGGCCCTCCACGACCGTGATCACGGAGCCCAGGCCGCTGACCTGGATGATGTCCTTGACCTCTCCGCGGGCTCCGCAGACCGCCAGCTGGCCGCCGGCCCGCCGTAGCCCCTGGGCCGCGAGGAGCAGCACCCGGATCCCGGCACTGCTGATGTAGGCCAACCCCCCCAGGTCGATCAGGAGCTTGCTGCACGGCGTCTTCAGAAGGTCCTGGACCGTCTGGCTCGCACCCGGGGCGGACTCCGCGTCGAGCCTGCCCTTGAACTCGAGGTAGACAACGCCGTCGACGGCGGCGGTGACGATCTCCATCGCGCCCTCCTTCCCCACCTGGAGTCCCCGGGAGCCGAACAGAGCGATCGTCCGCCGGTCCAGGGAAAACTATGGTAGCAGAGCCAGCGGTGGACCACCAGCCTGCTGGCCGCCCAGGAACCGGTCGAACCACTGCTCCATCCGGCGCCGCATCTTCTTCCACACGTCCTCGCCGACCATGTGCCCGGCGCCCGGGTACTCCTCGTGATCGAGACGCTCGGGCCTCGCGGCGTACAGCGGCGTCAGCGCCCGGTGCAGCTCCCGGGCCGGCGCCGGATCCACGCACTCGTCCGCCCCGGCGGTCAGGGAGAGCAGCGCCGTGGGAAAGAACCGATCCGGGTGACGGTGCGGGCTGGCGGGACGGTCCAGGAAGAACCGGGGCGAACCGAGGAGCGCCACCACGGCCTCGAGCCTGCGCTCCAGCAGCAGGGAGCGATAGGTGATGAACCCGCCCATGGAGATGCCGGCCATGCCGATCGATCCCGGCCGCGCCCAGCCACGGGCCGAGAGGTCGTCGATCAGGGCAGGGGTCTGGGCGGCGGTCTCTTCCACCACGTCGAGCAGGGCGTTCTGAAAGTCGGGGCCGCTGCCGGAGAAGCGGGTCTCGAAGTCGGGGAACCGCTGCTCTCCGTGGCCTCCGGCGTCGATCTCGACGGCCAGGAACCCGCGGCGGGCGAGCCCCCTGAGCTCGGGCCGCTGCGCCTGCTTGTCGGCGGTGAACCCGTGGTGGAACAGGATCGTGCCGCGACGGCCCGCCTCCTCCGGGGCTCCCCGGCAGACGACCAGCGCCGGCACCCGCCCGTCGACCAGGCGCAGGGAGTTCTCGGTCAGCTTCTCTTCCGGCGATTCCGGCGAGGGGTGAGTCACGGAGTCTCCTTCCCGGGTCACTGCCGGTAACGGTCCACGAACGTGGGCGGCTGGTGGCCGGCCCGTCCGTGGCGGATCCGCCACTCCTCCAGGCGGGCGAACCACAGGACGAAGGTCGACACGACCCGCTCCGTGACTGACGGCGCGCCGAAGTGCTTCCGGTAGCGAGCGTCCACGTCCTCGGCCTTGCGGCGGATCGCGTCGTTCGGCGCCAGCCTGACCATCGCCGGCAACAGCGGCCGCATCTCCGCCGCCGCCTCCCTGAGGTCCGCGAGCCGGGCCGCCAGCAGCTCGTCGGGGGCCGGCACCACCAGGTCCAGCGCCTGGATCCGGGTCTCGGCGGTTCTGAGCAGGCTCGGTCCGAGCCGCAGGTACTCCCGCTCGAATGCCCCGTCGAGAAGCTCTCTGGTCTCGTCCCGGGAGAAGTGCGGATGGGAGAACCAGATCTTGTCCTGGCCGTGCCACTCGCGATACGGCACGTCCTTCAGGATGCGTCCCTCGTCCTCGAGCTTCTCGTACGTGGCGGTGCCCGGCAGCGGCGCCAGCTCCATGAACTGGATGAAGTCGGGCTCCAGGCCGATGGCGTACTCCACGTCCTGCTCGAGCGACGAACGGTCGTGGTGGTCGAGAAAGAGGATCGTCGACGCCAGCACGGAGATGCCGTGCCGGCGCAGGTCCCTGACCACCCGCACGGCGTCCACGCCCTTCACCTTGTCGAAGAGCTCCTTCTGGCTCTCGATGCCGATCCACACGAACTGGACGCCGAGCCTGAGAAGGGTCACCGGATCGTAGGAGGCGACGGTGCGCAGCGACGAGAAGATGTCCAGGTTGAACCGCCGGTTCCGCGAGGCCATCAGCGAGACGATCTTCTCCACCTTGTCCCGGTCGTCCAGGAAGTTCTCGTCGAGAACGAAGAACTGGCGCGTTCCGACACGATCGGCGATCCGTTCCATGGCGGCGAACAGCCCCTCGGCATCCGGGAAGAGCGATCGGTAGCCGTCGAAGAAGTGGCTCGTGCAGCAGAACGAGCACCGGTTCTTGCACCCCACTCCGGGGATGAGGATCGCCTTGTTGTGGGGGGCCGGGGCACCCAGGAGTCTCCGCCAGCAGTCCACCTTCATGGCCGGATGGACCAGCGGCCGGTCCACGGGCTCGCCGAAGCGCTCCCGGAGCCACCGCACCCCTTCGCCGCGGCAGACCCCGTCGTTGGGGATCTGTCGATCGAGGTCCGGGATCGTCGTCCCGTGGCCGCCGAGGAGGATCCTGGTCCCGGGCGACACCTTCCGGACGAGCTGGGCCATGTGCCGGGCCTTGTCGAAGTTCGGCACGATGAACGAGATGCCCACGTGGGAGTACGGCCCGCGACGGAGCTCGGTTGCGAACTCTTCCACCGTGGGGAAGTCGAGGACCGTGGTCGGCACCTGGAGGTTCTCGGCCATGAACGTCAGCCCGAAGCTGCGGAGGTGGGCGCGGATCGAGAAGACGCCCTGGCCGCGGGTGACCTGGTTGTGCATCACCTCGCAGAGGTTCTCCTTCACGCCGAAGGCATCGTCGACGCCGAAGGGCTTGAACACCGAGGTGAGCAGGAGCCTGTCTGGATTCATGGGTCGAGTGGAGCTGGCCGCGGTCCGTCGGTCGGGGAGGCCGCCGATCAGGACTATAGCACAGCGGCGCCGTCACACCCGGCAGGCCGCCGGTCTGACGAGGCGCGTCACCCGGATCGGCCGGCCCCTGGCCAGCGTCACCGTGACGGTGAACCGGACCAGGCCGGCGTGGCCCCCTGCCCGCTCCTCCAGATCGAACGCCAGGCGGCCTCGCAAGCTCCGGACCTCGTGCTCGTACGCCTCCCGCGCCTCCGGGAGCATCGACGCTCCGCGACGATCGAGCTCGTCGTCCAGCCACGCGCCGCGCCGCTCCGGCGTCACGGCCCTGAGGGTGTCCACGGGGAGGCGCGCCAGCCCCTCCACCAGATCCAGGGCCGCCAGCCGTGCCGTGGTCTCTTGCTGGTTCCGTCTCGCCCCCTGGGAGCTGGTCTGGATCAGGTTCAACACGGCCAGCAGGGGACCGCCTGCCAGAGCCAGAGCCACCAGGACTTCGGTCAGGTGGAAGCCCCGCCGGCTCATGAGTTCACTCCGTTTGCTCTGTAGGGCGCCGGAGAGCCGACCAGCTCCATGGGGATCGACGCCGCGGCGACGTACCTCGCCTTGCCGCCCGGGGCGAGGCCGACCACCGTGACCTCCAGGCGGTGACCGGCCGCGTCATCGCCGGCCCTGTACACGAACCGGACGTCGGCCAAGGTGCAGCCGGCGACGACCCCGACCCTGTCGCCGCACCGCCTCACCAGGCGGCGAGCGCGTGCGCCGGCCCGGACCGGCTCCAGACTGTACGTCACCGGGACGTTGGCGGTCGTCCAGAAGTCGCGGGTGAGCCGCTCCGGCACCCTGACCGAGACGCCGCGCCCCTGGTCGAAGATCGCCAGATCCCTGGCCGCGTCCCTGAACCACATCTGCCGGACATCGCTCCGGATCGCCTCGAGGGCCGTGACGGCGGACCGCACCGCGTCGCCGGAGTCCGAGCTCGTCCCGGCGGAGCGTCCGGCCCGCACCCAGCACGCCACGATGATCGCCACGACGACGAGGAGGAGGTTGGCTCCCACCAGCGCCTCCACCACCGTGACCGCTTCCCGACCGGCGCTGCGTGGCTTCATGGCTCCTCCACCACCGTCGCGACGTCGTGCGCCAGGATGCGGATCGTCAGATCGCTCCCCGGCGACTCCGGCGCTGCCCGGATGTACCGGCGGACCGTGACCTTTCTGCGAACCGGCCCGGGAGCCGCCTTCACGACGATCTTCGCCGTGAGCTGGAGCACCCCGGCCTCGGTGATGGCCGTGGAGCCGTCGGCCAGCTCGTCGCAGACGATCTGCCACGGGCTCGACACCGCCTCCACGGCTCCGACCTCGATCTGACCGGGGTCCATGGCGGACCGGGTGACCTCCGGCTCGACGACGGTCGACGCGGTCAGCCGCCGGCCATCGGGCCAGCAGAGCGCGGCGCCGAGATCGCGCCTCTCGCCGGCCGCGGCCGGGGCGATCCGGGGAAGCGACTCCTCCAGCCGCGCACAGGCCTCCTCGATGGCGGAGAGAGCGGCCTGCTCGGCCACGCGCCGGGCGAACGCCCGCTCGAGGGTGAGACGGGTCGACGACACCTGGGTGGCTGCCGCGATCCCCAGGACGACCAGGACCGCCATCAGACCGAGGATCCAGACCATCACCATGGCTCCGCGGCGGCCCTTCCGGGATTCTCTCGGGGATTCGATTGTCATTGCCAGCGAGACCGGTTGGCCGCGTAGTCGCGGATGAACGCCTCTTCCTTGGGGGAGTCGAGCCAGTTCGGCTTGAAGCCATGCCGCCTCGCGTCAGCCAGCGCCTGGTCGGCGGTGGCGCCTCGATCGATCTGGTAGATCGCCACCATCGTCGAGGTGCGGAACTTGCCGGCGGAGCAGTGGACGTAGATCCGCCCCGAGTCGGCGCTGGCCAGCACGGACCTGAACCGCCTCACCTGCTCGACCGTCGGCACGGAGGTGTCCGGAATCGGCAGGTACACCGGGATCATCTCCAGCGCTCGGACCTTCTCCTCTTCGGAGTTGTCCTCCAGACGCAGGTTCACGACGGTCCGGATGCCCATCTTCCTGAGCTTGGTCCAGCCGTCGGCCGGCCGGGGCTGACCGCCGCGGTAGAGGATGTCCGACACGCTGTCGAAGTTCGGCAGCGCCGACTTGGCCCAGGCTCCCAGCTGCAGAAAGTCGTTGAGCACCCGGTCCAGCGCCCCGTTGTTCGCGTTGAGGATGCCGGCGAGGTTCAGGTTTCCCGGCGCCGGGCCCTGGAGGCCGCCGCCGGCCTGCGGGGCCGTCGGAGTCCCGGAGCCTCCGGGCGTCCCTGAGGTCGAGCCGCCGGGGTTGCCGCCGCAGCCTGCAAGGCCCGGGGCGAGGACGAGCCAGATCACCAAGAGGGAACGTCGCAGGGTCGTCACGGGAGACCACCTCCTGAGCTGTCCGTGGAGCGCTGGCTCCACGGTCAGCAAGGGGCGTGCCGGCGGCGCTCCGGATCGAGGATCGATGACGGACCGCGGTGGTGATCGAGCTTCCGGAGCCGCTCTGGATCGATGTCGTCAGGTCGGCCCGGCCGCGCCCGCCGCGGGCGAGGCCCGGCCGGTTCCGAAGAAACCGCGGAACCGTTCCGAGGTTTCTTCGGAACCGGCCGGCTACCTGAGCTCCAGCCTGCAGGCCCGGGGCTGGCATCGCAGCCCGCGGCGGGTGGCGACCTCGTCGCTGGCCAGCACGAGAGCCAGCGCCTCGGAGCTCTTGAACCGGGGGTCGTCCAGCTCCAGGGAGAGCTCCACGGTGTTCGCGCCGCCGACCAGGAAGGCCGGGTCGAAGGAGTGTCTCAGCACCAGCGGCCCGCCAGTGTGGCCCACCGGTCCCGAGAGCTCCAGGACGAGCCCGGACGGTCCGAGGGCCGCGCAAAGCAGAGCCACAGGGGCCAGATCGTCGACCTCCACGACCAGCGACGCCCGGCGAAACGCCCCGGGCTCGGGAACGACCGCCCGGGTCTTCAAGTACGTGGCCGCGTCCCCTCCGAGTCGACGGCGCAGGCGCATCCCGGTCTGGCTCAGCACCGACCGTGGCGGAACCGGGCACTGGACCGTGAAGGCCGGCTCCAGGCCGTCCGGCGAGGCGGAGTGCGTCGGTCCCAGAAGCTCGTCCACCCCCGATCGGAACGGCAGCCGCTCCAGCAGGGCGACCCGATCGAGCCGCCTGATCAGGCTCAGACGGTTCAGCATGAAGACCCGGTCGCCCCGGTCCGCGGCCGGCGCCCCGGAGCCTGCCAGCCAGCCCCGGCAGCGCGTCACGGCGGCCTGGTACAGATCGGAGTACCCGCTGCTCTCGAGGACCCCGGTCAGGATGGCGGCCCGCCGGTCCGGGGGATCCCGGGTGGCGCCGACCCTGATCGCCGCCGCCTCGATCTTCTCAGGCGCGATCCTGCGACAGGCCTGTCGCAGCCTGTCCAGCGGGCTGGGCAGCGGGCAGGTCCCCGCGGCCCGGATCGCCCCGGCCCGGTCTGCCAGCGACAGGGTCAGCTCGTAGCTCGCCCACCGGTTCAGCGACGGCACCCTGAGCTCGTGCCCCGTGCCGGGAGCGCTCTCCTCGACCCGCAGCACCGGATCGGTGGCACCGTCCACGGGACGGCAGGTCGCCACGACGCGGACGCTGGAAGCCGTTTCGAAGACGCTCCGGGCCCATTCGCGGTGCCGCTCGATCGTCGGCCTGAGCGGCTCCGGGCCGGTCGCCGGCGCGGGCAAACTCCCCGGGCCCGCGGCGCCGGGCCGATCGGCGATCCGCACCGAGAGGATCGTCAGGAGCACGGCCGCCACGAACGCCGCGGCGGCCCATCTCCACGGGCGCCCCCACGGCCGCCGTCGCCGCGGCGACAGCTCCGGAGCCGGCCCCGCGGCAGGAACCACCGTGGCCGTCGCTTCGGGATGCGGCTGGGCCTCCGTGAGCGCCCTCTTCTCGAGCAGGATCTGTTCCAGCGCCCTGCGGACCTTCTCGGCGGAGTCGGGTCGACGGGCCGGATCGCGGCGCAGCAGGCCGTCGATCAGCGACCCCAGGGCGGGGTCGAGCCCCCGGACCATGAAGCTCAGCGGGAGCGGGTCCATGGAGACCCTGAGCCTGACGAACTCCCGGGCGTCGCACCCGGTTCCCCGGGGGTGGGAGTCCGCCACGATGGCGCACAGCACGACCCCCATGGCGTACAGGTCGCTCTTCACCGACGACCGCTGGCCGAGCAGCACCTCCGGCGCCAGGTAGGCCGGGCTTCCGAGAACCGAGCCGGCCGGGGTGAGGCTCGCGGTACCCGGGGTCCGGGCCAGACCGAAATCCGCCACCCGGGCGGTCCCGTCCCGGGAGATCAGGATGTTGGCGGGCTTGAGGTCCCTGTGGATCAGGGACAGCGAATGCAGGTAATCCAGCCCGGAGAGAGCCTGGTGGGCGAACTCCAGGAGCGTCCCGAGGTCGGGCCTCTGTCCGGCCCTCAGGTGCTCGGAGAGGCTCGCCCCCTCGACGTACTCCATCACCAGGAACGGCCGGCCCTCGACGAGACCGGAATCGAACAGCTTCACGATGTGGGGATGGGCCAGCCGCGAGAGGATCCTGACCTCCTCCAGGAAGCGCTGCACGATCTCGGGTTCGAGCTCCATGTCCGGCGAGATGCGCTTGACCGCCACCAGCCTGCCGAGCGATGCCTGCCGGGCCAGGTGGACGACCCCCATGGAGCCGCTCCCGATCCGCCGGATCGGGGTGAACGCGGCCTCGAACTCCGCCAGGGAGATGCTGGGGACAGCTCCGGACGCCGTGGGTCAACCACCGTCCCTGGCGCCCGGAACGCGCAGACCGTACCGCCGGATCTTCTCCCTGAGCGTCGTGTCGGAGATGCCCAGCGCCGATGCGGTCTTGCCCCGGTGGTAACCGTGCTTGGCGAGCGCCTCCTCGATCGCCTCCCGTTCGATCTCCTCCAGGCTCCCGCCCCTCGGGGCCGGATCCCTGGAATCAGCGGAGGAGGCCGGTCCGGGCGTGCCGGTGGGGAACGAGAGCGCGGCCAGATCGGCCCGGCCGATCTCGGAGCTCGTGGCCAGCATCGCGGCTCTCTCGACGATGTTCTTGAGCTCCCGGGCGTTTCCGGGCAGGTCGGAGGCCGAGAGCAGGTCCAGCGCGCCGGGGGCGAACCGCTCCGGCGTCCCCGGGCTCTCGCGCCGGATCGCCTCGAGGAACCTCAGGGCGAGAAACGGGATGTCATCGACGCGGTCGCGCAGCGGGGGGATCCGTACCACGACCTGCGCCAGCCGGTAGTACAGATCCTGCCGGAACGCCGCGGCCCGCACCATGCCAGGCAGGTCCCGGTGCGTGGCCGCGATGACCCGGCAGTCGACCTTGAGGGTGGACGTTCCACCGAGCCGCTTGACCTCCCTTCTCTCGAGGACGCGGAGCAGCTTGGGCTGGAGCTCCAGCGGCAGCTCGCCGATCTCGTCGATGAACAGCGTCCCGCCCTGGGCCTGCTCGAACGCCCCTGCTCGAGCCGTGGCCGCGCCGGTGAACGCCCCGACCTCGTGCCCGAACAGCTCCGACGAGACGAGCTCCCGGTCCACGGTGGCGCCATCGAGCACCACGAACGGCCCACCGGAGCGTCGCGAGGCCTCGTGGATCGCCCGGGCGGCCAGCTCCTTGCCGCACCCGGTCTCTCCCCACAGGATCACGGTCATCTCCGTGAGAGCCACCCGGCGCATGACGCCGAACAGCTGCCGCATCGCGAGCGAACGGCCCAGGAGGTCGCCGAACGACTCTTCGTCGGTGGGTCCCACGGCCAGATCGTCGGTCTGCTCGCAAAACGTCAGGGTGGTGCTTCCGCAGCGGAGACGGCTGGCCGGGGTCAGAAACGCCTCCTTGACCCGGGTGCCGTCCAGGAAGGTTCCGTTCCGTGAGCCGAGATCCCTGACCAGGAGCCCCTCCCCGACGGAGAGAATCTCGGCGTGGTGCCGGGAGACCGTGGGGTCGAACAGCGCGATGGTGTTGTCGTCGGCCGACCCGAGGGTCGCGTGATCGCCCTCCACCTTCAGCTCGGCGCCCTTCTGGGGGCCCTCCACGACGGTCCACACGATCGACCCGATCCGGATGGTCGCGGCGGATCCCCGGGACCTCATCGGAGCGGTCTCGTCGTGATCGGGCGGGGGGCGTTCGTGTCCTGACCGGCGAGACCGGCTCAACGGTCGCTCCTTCCCGGCGCCCCCGCTCGAGGCGCCGATGGAAGCACTGTACACGGCGTCGGGCCCGGTGTCCACGCGGGTTCCGGGGAAACCCGCCCGGTGGAAGCACCACCGTGGCTCGAGCACCATTGCGGTCTGGCCGCCCAGGATCCCCCGCCTGTTTCGCGGAGTCGGGCCTGCGATCAGGCCTCGGCCTGGCTGCTGAGTCACCGAGGAAGAGGAGAGGATCCGGATCGAGGTCGC
>JACQZM010000315.1 GCA_016213885.1 Candidatus Rifleibacteriota bacterium
CCTCACCGGAAGCCGGAAGCACCTCGATCTCCTCCGCGATCAGGCCGAGACGCTGGCCCGGGAGATCGACGAGTCCCCGCATGGGTGGATCGAAGACTACCCCGGCGAATGCTACCCCGTGGACGTTCTCGGGGCGATCGTCGCCATCCACGAGGCCGATGCTGTCCTCGGAACCGATCGTTCGGCATTCGTGCGCCGCGCCTTCCGGGCGTTCGAGAAGGAATGCCTGGATCGGTCGGTGAACCTCCCCCCGTACTCGGCCAGCGTCCGCACCGGGCGCCCGTCCAGCCCCTCCCGCGGCTGCGGCAACTCCTACGCCATCTGGCTCTGCACGCGTGTGTGGCCCGAGGTGGCGCAGCGGTGGATGGACCTCTACGTGCAGCACTTCTGGCAGCGTCGCTGGCTCTTCGACGGTTTCCGGGAGTGGCCCAGCCACCTCCCGGGGAACGACTGGTACGCCGACGTCGACTCCGGCCCGGTGGTGGCCGGCCACGGCTTCGCCGCCTGCGCGTTCGGCCTGGCGGCAGCCAGGGCCACCGGACGGTTCGATCTGGCGCGGCCGCTGGCGACAGAGGCGCTCGCCACCTCCTGGCCGCTGCCCTGGGGTACGCTGCTCACGCCGCGACTGCTCTCCAACGCCACGGATGCGCCCTACCTCGGCGAGGCTGCGATGCTCTGGGTGCTCGTTCAACAGCCTCGCCCGGGAGTCCCGGCCCGGACCGGCGGCGCCGTGAGCGGTTACGTGTTCGTGCTCCTTGGGGTGTATCTTGGGTTCGGATCGCTTCTCGTGGTGCGGGCGGTGCGGCGGGTCCGGCTCCTCTGGTCGGGCCGGGTGTGATGCGCCGGGTCGAGGCGCCGGGTAGAAATCCGACGGGCTGATGGAGGTTCGATGGCGGGCCTGTTGCAGAGAATCCGCGGCAAGGGGCTCCAGGTTCTGTGCCGGCTCCTCTTCGCGGTCCGCCGGAGGGACGATCTGGTCCGTCTGGGCAGCGAGCACGGCGGCTGGACCGTCCCTGCCTCCGTCCTCGAGGCGGGGGCCATCTGCTACTGCGCCGGCGCCGGAGAGGACCTCTCCTTCGATCTCGCGTTGACGGACCGCTTCGCTTGCCGGGTCCTGGTGATCGACCCCACCCCCAGGGCCGTGCGGCACTTCGAGAAGATCGCCGGTGCCGTCCACGGGCTGACGCTCGTGCCGTTCGGCCTGTGGAACCGGGATGAGACCACCAGGTTCTACGCCCCCCGAGATCCGCGCCACGTCTCCCACTCCATCCCCAACCTCCAGGGGACCGACCGGTACTTCGAGGCCCCGTGCCGGCGGCTGACGACGCTGATGAGGGAGTTCGGCCACCGCTCCCTCGATCTGCTGAAGCTCGACATCGAGGGCAGCGAGCACGCCGTCATCGAGGACATGCTGGACGCGGGAGTCCGACCCACGATCCTGCTCGTGGAGTTCGACCAGCCAGCGCCGACCCTGAAGACCGTGGCGCTGGTCAGGGAGCTCGAGCGCCAGGGCTACGGTCTCGTCAATATCGAGCGGTGGAACTTCAGCTTTCTGCTGGCGACGGGTCGACCGGCGGTCTGAGAAGGCGTCCGAGGCCGCCATGCCCCTTCCACGGCGCGACGGGCCGTGCGAGAATGGGTGCTCACCGGTCTGCCCACGGGTCGATCGGTCGGCGGTCTCTGGCTCCGGAGGTGCAGGCGTGGGGTCGACCATCGAGGGTCTGTCGTGTGGGGCGTGTCGAGGGCTGATCGGCAGAGCCGGCGTCACCTGCGCCGCCTGCGGTCTCCCCTACCACGACAGCTGCTTTGCCAAGAGCGGCCACTGCGGCGCGTGCCTGTCCGCCAAGGTCCCGACGAGCTTCGGAATCCAGGATTCCGCCCCGGACCCCGGGGCCCTCCCCGCCGCTCTGGTGGCCGGAACCGGGAAGAGCGCCACCCGCTGGCTTCTGGCGGTCTGGGCTATCGCGCTCTTCGGGGCAGGAGCCGCTCTCGGCCTGGCGCTCTCCCAGAAGACCCGAGCGGCTCCGGTGGTGGAGAGGTCCGTCCTGGTCGCTCCGACCGGCTCTCCCGGGCCGGGCAGCGCGGCGCCGACGGCCCCCTCCCCCGCTGCCACGCCGAGGCGCAGCCCCTCCCCCGGCCCCTCGACGCCCCTGGTCTCGGCGTCTCCCACCATGCCTTCACCAGGCGCCGGGCCGGGCAAGATCGACGCGGCAGCTCCACCGGCCGTCCTCGTCTCCCGCCTGAGGCTCTCCATCCCGGCTTCCGGTGCGGGAGAGCTGACCTTCCGGTGCGGTCTCGCCAGGGCTCAACGGGTCATCGTCGAGCACCAGCTCACGGTGGACACGTTCGGAGAGACGAGGATATTTGTTCCGACGGCAGCCGGGGGTGGCGGGCCGTGGAGGTGCTCCGTGCCGGGGCTCCGTCCGGACGCGCTCTATCGCTTCGGCCTCATGGACACGGGCGCCGCGGTCAGGGGATCCGACCGCCTCCCGCGGGAGGCCAAGCAGATCGCGGCCGGCGGCGCCGGCGTGGGGCCCGGTCAGGTCTCGCCGGACCGGTCCCGGACCGGGTCCACTGCTCCGGCAGCGCAGGATGGCGACGGCACCTGGGCCGAGACGGTCCCGTGGCAGCTCGTGTACAGCGTCCCCCATGGCCTCCTCCGGAACGAGAATCGACGCCCCGGCTACTTCGTCCCGCAGTTCTTCGCAGACGTCTTCTCCAGGTCCGGCTCGCCGCTCCTCGGCCACGTGTCATCAGCGCCCTTCGAGTTCGGCGCCATGATCGTCGAACCGGATGGTGCGATGCCGCCATGCGGGCTCCCGGAGATGGGCCGCTGGAGCGTCGTCTTCGGTGCGGAGCCGCACACGTTGGTGGGGTTCAGGTGCCTTCCTGGAACCTCGGGCCCGGCGCTGAAGAAGGTCATCGAGGCCCACCCCCGGACGATCTTGCCGGCCCTGGTGGCCGTCTTCTCCGGGCTGGAGTTCTTCTCCGGCGGCCGTGACGATCGTCCTTCTCACGTGGCCGGCCTCGCGGTGGACTACTTCTCGGACCCGGCGGATGCCGCCCTGTTCGCCGAGGGGCTCACGGCCATGCCCCAGGAGTTCACGAACGTCCAAGGCAAGAGCACACCTCGATTCGACCAGTTCTGCCAGGAGAGAGGCTGGCAGCCGTTCGGCCTCCAGCAGCTCGGCTGGACGAGAGCCCGCACGGTGGTCGGCGCGGCGCTCTGGCTGGGCCAGAGCACGCGGCCCTTCTGCGTGCCGATCACCATCGATAAGCTCTGATCGGGCCTCGAACGAGCGTCGCCCCGGGTGGACCAGTTCCAGAAAGGAACCCCCATGGCCAGCAGATCGACGAAAGACGGCCAGCCGCCCATCGGTGGCCTGGCCGAGACGTTCAACCGGATGAAGAGCGTCAAGAGGACGGGCTGGCTGAGGCGCAACCTGGCGGACGTGGAGTCGCTGGCCGACCACAGCTTCGGCGCGTTCCTCCTGGCTCTGCTGTACCTTCCCGCCAGGAACGGGCATCGCTTCAGCAAGCGAAAGGTCATGGACATGCTGCTGGTCCACGACCTGGCGGAGGTGTTCACCGGCGACATCCCGACCCCCGAGAAGCGCGCCGCCGACGCGGAGGCCGAAGCGGTCTGGTTCCGCTTCATAGGGCGACTCGGGCAGCGCGAGGGGGTTGCGGACCTCCGGTGGGTGGAGCGGTTGTGGCGGGAGTTCGAGGAGGGTACCAGCATCGACGCGAGGATCGCCCGGGACCTCGACCGACTGGACAATCTGGTACAGCTTCACGTGTACCGGAGGCGCGGCGACGTGATACGGGATTTCGAGGCCTGGAGGGCCCGTCTCCACAAGGTGGTCCGGACCCCGGAAGGCCGCCGGATCCGCGATCTGCTCGAGACCCACTTCACCGGCGATCGGCGCATCGACCCGTCGAGAGATCCCACCCAGCCGTCGCCGACCCCGAGCCGGGCCAGGTGACCCTGCAAGACAGCGGGGACACCGCAGCGCTCGAAGCCCCGGTCGTCCGCCCCCGGCTCACGTCCGGGGCGGCAGCCGGCG
>JACQZM010000316.1 GCA_016213885.1 Candidatus Rifleibacteriota bacterium
GCTTCTCGCGGCCCGACGCAACAAAGACCGGGTGGAAACCGACGAGCTGAACGAGGCGGTGGAGCGAGTCGTGGCCGGTCCGCAGCGTCGCAGCCGGCTCATCGGGCCCAAGGAGCGTCAGGTCATCGCCTACCACGAATCGGGACACGCCCTGGTGGCGCTCTCCCTTCCGTTCACCGACCCGGTCCACAAGATCTCCATCGTGCCGCGGGGCATCGCCGCCCTGGGCTACACCCTCCAGATGCCCACGGAAGACAAGTACATCACGACCCAGGTGGAGCTCGAGAACCGGATCTCCGCCCTGATGGGAGGCCGGATCGCCGAGAAGCTGGTGTTCGGCCACGTCTCCACGGGCGCCCAGAACGACCTGGAGAAGGTCTCCCACCTGGCTCGCCGGATGGTGTGCGAGTTCGGGATGACCGAGGCGCTGGGTCCGGTCAGCTACGGGAAGAAGGAGGGCCAGGTCTTCCTGGGCAAAGACCTGGGCCACGAGAAGAACTACAGCGAGCTGACCGCCCAGAAGATCGACGAGGAGGTCCACACCATCGTCCACCGCTCCATGGACATCGCCCTCCGGATCCTCACCGACCGGAGGAGGGACCTGGACGCCCTGGCCAGCGCGCTGCTGGAGCGAGAGGTCCTCGAGGGCAGCGACCTGCCCGCCATCCTGGGTCAGACCGTGGCCCCGGACACCGGCCAGGAGACCGGCACAGCCCAGCGGTGACGGCCGGGCCTCCCGGGCCGGCGAGGAAGGGCGATGCCCAAGATCATCGACCGGTACGTACTCGCCGAGCTGGTCCGACCGGCGATCTTCGGCCTGCTCATCTTCTCGAGCCTCTGGCTCGTGAACGTCCTGATGAAGATGATCGACCTGTTCGTCACCAAGGAGGTGGCGTTCACGGCGGTCGTCCGGATCTTCGCCTACTCGCTCCCGGTGGTGTTCACCACCGCCTGTCCCATGGCCATGCTGCTGGCCGTGCTGATGGCCGTGGGCCGGCTGACCGCGGAGTCGGAGCTCACGGCGATGAAGGCCGGCGGCATCTCCCTGGTGCGCATCATCACGCCGCTGATCGGCGTGGGCTGGGCAGCCTCCGTTGCGGTGCTGGCGCTGAACGAGATGGTGGTGCCCTGGGCCAACCTGGAACGGAACCGGGTGTACCTCAACGAGGTCGTGCTGAAGAAGCCACTCCCCAAGGTGGCGCAGAACATCTTCTTCGAGGGGGGCAAGGAGCTGAAGATGTTCGTGAGGCACTTCGACCCCAAGACCAGCACCCTGAGCGACGTGACCGTGTTCCACTTCGACTCCGGCAACTTCCCCCGCATCACCGAGGCCAAGGGGGCGCTGCTCTCCGAGAGGGAGTGGACCTTCACCAACGGGATCATGTACACGTCCCGGCCCAACGGGATGCCGGAGCACTACGTCCATTTCAAGACCTGGAACTACCCGCTGGACCTTCGCTACGCCGACGAGATCAAGGACATCACCCCCCGCCCCTCCGACATGCCGCTCCAGGATCTCTACCGCTACATCAAGGAGCAGGAGTCCAAGGGCATGCCGGTGGTGGGCCACTGGGTGGACCTGTGGTGGAAGACCGCCTTCCCGTTCGCCAGCCTCTTCCTGATGATGCTGGGCGCTCCCCTGGCGGCCGGCTCGGGCCGCAGCGGCGCATCGCTCGGCATCGGCATCTCCATCCTGCTGATGTTCTGCTACTACGTGCTGCTGGCGATCTGCAAGGGGCTGGGAGAGGCCCGGCACATGTCGCCGTTCTGGGCTGCCTGGCTTCCCAACCTCATCGTGCTGGTGCTGGCGATCTGGCTGATCCGCCGGGCGGGACGCTGACCGGGCCGGCCGGCAACGGCCGCTCGAGCTCCCGGAGCGCCCACTGTCCACCCGGTACTTGACGCAGAGCGGCCCGGACCTGGGCTCTCAGCGCCGGCGTGCCGCCGGAGCACCACACCCAGGTCAACCCCCAGATCGGCTCGCCGGGCTCCAGGTCGAACAGCCGGGCCGCCGTCGCCGCGGCGCCCTTCAGGTCGCCCCTGACGACGCTCTCGAACAGATCGTCGACCAGCGGCCCCCCGGGTCCGACGTCTCTGGACAGCGCGTCCAGCAGCTCCTTCGAGAGCGCGAACCCGAGGCGGTGCCGCAGAAGCGGGCGGCCCACGATCTCGAACACCGCCGCCGGCGCCAGTTCCGCGGCGGGGCGGTTCGGGCCCGACGGCACCGGTCGATCGTGAAGCTCCCTCGCCCGGGCCAGGGCGACGAGAGACTCCTGGACCCGGTTCAGCCGGCCGAGCCAGAGCGCCCGGGACAGGCCCAGCGACGCGCTCTCGCCCTGGCGCCGCGAGGCCTCGTGCCACCAGCCATCGAAGAGCGCCGCCCCGGTCTCGCTGGCCAGCGCGCCCGCTGCCCGGTTCCACTCGTCCACCGCAGGCCTGCTCTCCACGAGGAGGCTCCGGCACGTCGCCTCCCTGGTCGCCTTCCGGGCGCCGGCGCCGACCAGGTCGAGCATCAGTCTCCCTCGGTCGAAGAGAGGAGACCAGGGGCTCGAGCTGGCCACGACATCGCTCGTGAACGCCTCGAACGACTCCCGCTGCGTCGCCGTGGTCACCGGAAGCGACGTGGCCCACGCCACGAGCTCCTCCGCGACCGCGACTCCGCCGCCCTCCAGCGAGCGGGCGAGCAGCTGCTGGAAGTAGCCCCCGTCGGAGAGGCTCGTCGACTTCAGCTCGCCCCTTCCCGGGACGAGGCCGGGCGGCGCCGCGAGGCCGTCGATCAAGCGGGTCAGGTGGGCCCGGTCGCCCTCCGGAAGGTGGGCGCCCAGAGCGGCCCGCGCCTCGGTCAGCCGGCCCCTCGCCAGGAAGTGGCCGACCAGCGCAAAGACCAGGGGGGGAAAGTCGGGTACGGCCCGGACAGCGCTCCTCAGGACCTCCAGGCCGGCCTCGGGCCTTCGCTGCCGCTCCACCAGGAACCTGTACAGGTAGATGGCGCAGGGCGCCCGGGTCGCCTCGACCGTCAGACCCCGGCCCAGGATCCGCTGATAGAGCTCCGGCTCATCGTCGCCCAGGCCGTGGCTGAGCCCTGCCAGCGCCCGCATGCGCCCGGAGCCCTTCATCCAGGCTGGCCACTCCTCGACGACCCGATGGCCCGGGAGCAGGTGCAGCGCCCTGGCCAGACCGCTCCACGTGAGCGGCTCCTCCTTTCCGAGGTCGAGGGCGGCCATCCGGCCGAGGCCGGTCTCGTAGGCGACCAGGCTCTCCTCCCTGGCTCCGCCCATCTCGAGCAGGCGCCCCAGGGTGAGCCAGGCGCGTCCGTCGTCAGGCCTGGTGGCCACGGTCTTGATGAAGAAAGCCAGCGTCGCCGGCGAGCACTCGAACCGCCGGAGCACCAGGAAACCATGGACCACCGCCTGATCGAGGCCGTCCATCGGACCTCGCTCGGCTCTGGGGTATCGGGGCGGCTCCCTCGACCGGGGCGTCGCATCGATCCACCGCCCCAGCTCGATCCAGTGGGCCCATGATTCGGGCTTCGGCCCCAAATCCAGGGGAGAGCTGTTCCGGATCTCGTCCACCAGTCCC
>JACQZM010000320.1 GCA_016213885.1 Candidatus Rifleibacteriota bacterium
CGGTCGGCGCTGGCCGATGGTGGCAGCAGCGACAGCAGCCGTGGCGCTGGCGCTGACGGCGCTGGTGCCGTGGCCGACGCGATCGCCGGCTCCACCGGCCGCTCCCTCGGCGTCGGTACGGGCCGTCTCCCCGACGCCGATCCGGCCGGCGGCGCCGGTCTCGCCGCAGGCGCTCCGGAGACGGATCGTGGGCAAGGACGGCGCCCCGATGGCGCTGGTGCCGGCCGGCCGCTTCACCATGGGTACCAGGCTCGGATCGCCCACGGTGGAGGCGTTCCAGACCGGGTACCCGGCGGACGAGCAGCCGGCCCACCAGGTGGAGCTGGACGCCTTCTATATCGACGTCCACGAGGTCACCAGCGGCCTGTACGACCGGTTCTGCCGGGAGACCGGCAAGCCGTGGCAGACCCGGGCGGCCACGATCCACCCGGACCTGGCGCGGCCGGACCGACCGGTCGTGGACGTGACCTGGCACGACGCCACCGCCTACGCCCGGTGGGCCGGCAAACGGCTTCCCACCGAGGCCGAGTGGGAGAAGGCGGCCCGGGGCGTCGATGGACGGCTCTTCTCGTGGGGGAACAAGGGCCCGTCCACCGGCCTCTTCGGCAACTTCAAGGACCACAGGTACGCCACCCAGGTGGCCCGGTCCGATGACGCAGCGAGCTTCTTTCTCAACCCGATGGACGACGGCCACGCGTACACGGCCCCGGTGGGGAGCTACCCGAAGGGAGTCTCGCCGTACGGGCTCTTCGACACGTCGGGCAACGCCGAGGAGTGGTGCCACGACCGGTACGACGACAGCTACTACGGCCGATCGCCCCGTTCGAACCCGAAAGGCCCGGACACCGGCGACTCCAGGGTCGGCCGCGGTGGGAGCTTCGAGAACAGCGAGTTCAACCTGCGGTGCACCAAGCGGTTCCACCACCCGCCGGCGTACCACCACGTGAGCCTGGGTTTCCGGTGCGCCATGGATGCGCGGTAATGCTCACCGGCGGCGGGCCGGTCGGCGCCGGGGAACGGCGGTGTGCGGGTCCTCCGGCCAGGCGTGCTTCGGGTAGCGGCCCTTCAGGTCCTTGCGCACCTGTGGATAAGTGGTGCGCCAGAAGCTCTCCAGATCCTGGGTGATCTGGACCGGCCGCATGTTCGGTCCCAGAAGTTCCATCTTCACCGGCACCGTGCCTCCGGCCACCAGGGGCGTCCGATCGAGCCCGAACACCTCCTGGAGCCGCACCGAGAGGATCGGGGGGCCGCCGGTCTCGTATCTGAGGCGAACCCGGCTGCCGCTGGGAACCTCCAGCCGCTCCGGGGCGTGACGGTCAAGGGCCGCCAGCGACCGGCCCAGCAGCGCCCTGATCGCCAGGGCGAGATCGACCTGCCGCAGCTGGGCGAACGAGCGCCTCCCCCGGCAGAGCTCCGGCAACAGCGAGGCGAGACCGCCCTCGCCCAGATCCGGAAGACCGAGCTGGGGCATGACCCGCCTGAGAAACTCGATCCGTCCGATCAGGCCGAGCGCCGCGTCGTCCGGGTGGAGCGCCCGACCCGGCGCTGCCAGCGCCCTGTCGAGCAGGCATTGCGAGAGAGCGTCCGGGTCCGGCGACGGGGCGTTGTGCTGGCCGATCACCAGATCCAGGTAGCGCCGCCGGACCACGGCCTCGGCGGCCTCCCGCTCCTCGTCGAACTGCACCACCACCTCGTCCACCACCCACCGGGTGTCCTCGACGAGCCACGCTTCCTCGACGGCGCTGGCGATCCGGATCAGCCCTTCCGGCTCGGTCCGGCTGTCCTCGAGGTCCACGGCCACCAGCAGAGCGGCCTGCCTGACCACGCTGTCGCAAGAGAGCCGCGCCCCCCGGCCGCCCACCATCACCACCCGGTCGCTCCCGGGCCCGCGACGCCGGCACACCCGATCGGAGTACCCGGCCAGCAGCGTCCTCAGGAGCGGCCCGTCCCCGTCAACGGTCCGTCGGGCCGGAGAGCCCAGCTCCCGTCGCGCCAGCTCCACCAGCTGGTTCCGGGCCCGGGTCACGGCCCCCAGCCGATCGAGGTCGATCCGGTCCGCCCCGGTCGAGATCAGGTCGAGCCGCAGCAGCACGTCGGAGGGCCCGGACCGGTCAGAACCAGAGCGCCCTCCTCGAGAACGCCCAGCCCGTGCGCCTCCACGAGGCACGAGGCCAGCCGAGGGTGGAGCGGCAGGGACGCCAGCAGCCTCCCCCGCTCGGTCAGCCGGTGCGCCGCCGGGTCGATGGCGCCCAGGGCGGCCAGCACCGCCACCGCCCGCTCCACCGAGGCCGGAGGCGGGGGCTCGAACCAGCAGAACCGGCGCGGGTCCCTGCCGGAGAACCTCACCACATCGAGCACCGCCGGTGCAAGGTCGACCCTGGCGATCTCGGGGGGGTGTTCGGGGGGTAGCGCGGCCTCCTCTGCCTTGGTCCACAGCTCGAACACCCGGCCCGGGCCGGTGCGACCAGCCCGGCCGGCCCGCTGGACCGCGCTGGAGCGGCTGATCCGCACCGTGTCCAGCCGGTCGAGGCCGCGGACCGGATCATGGAACTGGAGCTTCACCAGGCCGCTGTCCACCACCGTCGTGACCCCCTCGATGGTCAGCGAGGTCTCCGCGATGTTGGTGGCGAGGACGATCTTCTGCCTCGGGCCCGGCAGGATCGCCCTGTCCTGCTCCTGGGCGGGGAGGTCGCCGTACAGCGGTCGCACCTCCAGCCGGTCCCCGATGCCCGCCAGAGCCGCCTGCGCCTGGCGGATCTCCCGGGCCCCGGGGAGAAAGACCAGGATGTCGCCCCGCTGGTCGGGCGCCTCCAGCGCCCGGAGCACCGCTGCCAGCACTCGCCCGGCCAGCGGCCGCTCCCCGCCCCGGTCCAGCCAGTGGATCTCGACAGGGTGGAGCCGTCCCTGGCTCTCCACCACGGGGCAGCCGCCCAGGAACGCCGCCACCGGGCCCGGATCCATCGTCGCCGACATCACGACGATCCTGAGGTCGGGCCTCACGGTCTGCTGGATCTCCCGGAGGAACGCCAGGGCGAGATCCGTGTGGATCGACCGTTCGTGGAACTCGTCCAGGATCACCGCACCGACCGTCTCGAGGCACGGATCCGTGTGGAGCCTGCGGGTCAGGAGCCCCTCCGTGATCACGGCCAGCCGCGTCCGATCGGAGGTGCGATCGTCGAAGCGGACCTGGTATCCGACCTCGTCGCCCAGCCTGCACCCACGGTCCCGGTTGATCTTGCGGCCCGCGGCCCTGGCGGCGATCCGCCGGGGCTCCAGCATCAGCACGCTCTTCCCGTCTCCCGCCAGGCCCGCGTCGAGCACCGCAGGCCCGACCAGCGTCGTCTTGCCGGCGCCCGGCGGAGCCCTGACGACGAGGTTCGGGTCTCGTCGGAGGTGATCGACGATGGCGGGGAGGACCTCTTCGATGGGGAGCGGCATGGCCCTGGCTCGAAGTGTAGCCGATGCTGACGGACGCGAGCAGCGATTCGGTCGCCGTCGATCGAGATTCCGGGGAAAAAAAACGACCGGCCGTTCACCTGGCTATAGGGGGGGTTTCACCAGGGTGCCCGACCGATCGATCAATATGAAGCAATGACCGTGCCAACTTCTCCCCAGATCTCTTAAGTCGCCTTCAGAAGAGGATCTCCGCTGCTCTGGCCCCGGTCTCGCCAGAGCCCCGGGAAGGTCGTTTCGAGATGGATTTGTCTCACGACGGCGACGGCTGGATGGCCAGAAAGCCCTTCTGGAGCGCATTCGGACGCATGGACAAAGCGATCTCAGTAGAGTCGAGCAACGGTCATACCAGAACCATGGAACCCCCGGGGCTCCGGAGCGATCACGGCAGCGACCCTTGTACGCAGCCACCGGCGGTCCGTATACTCGACCATCGTGGTCCCACCTTGCTCGCCCTGAGAGCCTCGCGAGAGACGGGTCCCCTCCGAGGTCTCTGGGGGCCCGGCACGAGGAGATCGCTTGATCGGGAAGCTGCGACGGGCAGACGGGACTCTGGTGGCTGTGGCCGTGCTCGCCGTGGCGTGGGCGCTGCTGCCGCGACCCTGCTCGCTCGCCTCGTCGCTGCCGCTGCTGTTCGACGAGGGCGTCCTGCTGGAGGACGCCCTGGACCTGGCCGAGCACGGCCTCTCCGGCCAGTCGCCCAGCTACATGGGCCGGCCGCTCCACCGGATGCTCGTGGCCGGGGCGTTCCGGCTGGCCGGCACGGTGGCATGGGCCGGAGCGCTCGTGTCGTCGGTCTCGGCGGCGCTGACGCTCATCGTCGTCTTCTCCCTGGGACGACACCTCGGAGGGGAGCGGGTCGGGCTGCTCGCTGCCGGCCTGCTGGCCACGTCGAACCTGTTCGG
Source organism: Candidatus Rifleibacteriota bacterium (assembly GCA_016213885.1). Classification (GTDB taxonomy): domain Bacteria; phylum Muiribacteriota; class UBA6191; order JACPRK01; family JACQZM01; genus JACQZM01. Next base: position 4,359 of record JACQZM010000320.1, read on the forward strand.
CCACTACTCCCGGACCGCTCTCTCCGAGGCGGACTCCCTGCTGTTCTTCTGCCTGGCGCTGCGGTCCGTGGTGGTCCGTGCCCCCGGCGCGGGCGGCCTCCTCGCCTGCGTCCCCGCCGGCCTCTGGTTCGGTCTGTCCCTGGCGGCCAACCCCCGCATGGGGCTGGCGCTGCCCTGGCTCGTCGTGGCCGGCCTGCCGGGGCTCTCGCTCCGGCAGCTCGCTTTGCGGCTCGGGCTGGCCGCCTGCGCTGTCCCTCCGCTGGTCATGGAGACCGTGGTCCGCTGGGCCCACTCGGGCCAGGGGGCGGGCTCGTCGAGCTTCGCCTCGTACGTCACGATCAACCTCCAGCTGTTCAGCCCCGGGGCGCTGCACGACTACCCGCTCTACTTCGCCGTGGTGGAGGGGCCGGTCTTCACCGGCCTGACGGTGCTCGCCCTGTGGCTGACGATCAGGGTCGCGGGTCCGGCCCGGTCCGTGGCGGCCACCGGCCCGCTGGTCACCCTGGTCCTCTCCGCCGTGGTGTTCGGCCACCATGCGCTCCGATACCTCCTGGTCTACTGTCCGGGGTTCGCCCTGGCCATGGCGGTGGCCCTCGACCGGCTGCTGCCTGTCGGCAGCCCGGGGCGGACGCGGGAGCGGATGCTCCTTGCGGCGCTGGTCCTGGCGGCGTACGGCACCTCTTCCCTCACCCGTCCGCCGCTGCCGGCGGGCCACAACCCGGCCTACGCCTCGCTGCTGCCCCGGCTGGAGAAGGCCGGCGCGCGGGACATCATGACGAGCCACTACCGGGTCCTCGGGTTTCTGCAGAAGACCAGAAAGAGCCCCCACCGGGTGTTCCCGCCGGTCCGGATCCCGTGGGCGATGCGGGCCATGGTGGAGCAGGGCGTGACGCACTGCGTCCTGGACTTCGAGCGGTGGTTCCTGGACGACTACGTCCACGGCCGCCTCGAGCCGGAGGTGCTGAGGGGTTTCCTCGCCAGCAGGCTCACCGCCCAGGTGATCGAGAATCCGTCGGCCCGGGGACCGTACCTGTGGTTCGAGCACGGGTACCTGAGTCCGGTGGAGCACAGCGAGGGGTTCGAGTCGATCGAGATCTACGACCTCGCCGGGCTGGCCCGGAACAGCGCAGCCGGCGGCGATCGTTGAGGGTCGGCGCCCGGCACGTAGAAAGCACAGAATGGCGGGCGTTCCCGGGCGAGGAGGTGATCGCCGACGTGAAGCGGGGGGGTTGCCTTGCGTCTTGCTCCGCGAGGTCTCAGAGGAGCTTTCGCCGCGTCGTCCGCTTGAGCTCCGGAGGAAACTGGCGAACGGCCCTCGAATTCCGATCGAGGAAGAGATCCGCCGCGAGCTCATGGCCGAAGCTCTCGATCACAGTCCCATGTCATCGGAATCCGATAGCGACCGCAAGTGCCTCCAGGGGCGCCACGGAGGCCCCGGAACCGCAACCGCGCAAGCGGAGAATCACCTCGCTCTGGCGCGGCTTCGCCGAGCCGACATCCTGGGAGCGACACCTCGGGATCCGACCGATCGTGAGCTGCTTCCGCGCGATCTCGCAGACCTGGAACAGCGGATCCTCCACCTCCGCCCCCCGACCGGACGCAAGAGTGCTCGTGATCTCCTTGGCCTCAAGACCCGGCGACCAGCCTGCCCCGACCCGGACGGACGCGGATTCACCACCGGTACCCGGGACGCTTCGATCCGGAGAGCTTCCGGTGTTACCATTCGGTCGACATCGGGGGGATCGCAACGACAGGAGGAGCGCCGTGACGTTCGTCGCAGCAGGAGTGTTCATCTCGATCTACCAGGATGACCGGCCGCTGCGCGTCAGGGCACGCGGCAGCCTGGCCCAGGAGCCCCACACCGCCGTCGTCCTGGGCGATGCTCCCGACGGCCTGCCCCTGGTGCTCGAGGTCGAGCGCAAGTCGTCGGTCGAGAGCGCGGTGCTCGCAGCGCTCGGCTACCCGCCCCGGGACAGCCTGCCGCACGAGGTCGACAGGGCTCTCTCCCTCATGGAAGAGGCGGTCAGGGCCCAGGCCAGGCAGGCTGGCCTGATGAAGCTCGACCACCAGCAGGTGTACTGCACGGCGTGCACCGTCGGCACCCTCTTCGGCGACACGCTCCTCGCCCGGATGCTGGGAGCCCAGAGCCCGTTGATCCTCCCGGAGGACCGCTGCGCGCAATCGAGCCAGGCGGAGCAGGTCGCCATCACCGCGGCGGTGAGCCTGGCCGAGGAGCCCCGGGAGGTCATGCGACAGCTCGGGCTGGACAGGAAGCTCGCCGTCCCGCTGGCGGAAGGGGCACCCTCCGTCGTCCAGGCGCCCAAGGACCCCAAGGAGAAGGCCCTCGACGTCGCTTCCGCCCGGCCGTTCTTCGCGGAGGCGCTTCGATCGTACCCGTCGGCCCGCTTTCACTTCCTCAAGGACGACGCCAAGGAGGGAGAGGGAAGCCTGCGGGACGATCGCGCCTACGAGTCTGCCGTCCGCGAGGCCTGCTCGATCGCGTGGTCCGTCTCCCGTCAGGACGTCGGCCAGAGCCTCATCCAGGTCGCGCGGTCCCTGGGGATCCTCCACAGGTCCGGTCGTGTCCACGCCGACGTCAAGCCGGGCAACATCCTCGTGACGGAGCACGGGGCGGCTCCCTTCGATCCGGTGCTGGTCCAGGCGGGCCAGATCGCGTGCGCGGCGACCCCGGGCTGGGCCGCCCCCGAGCAGGTTCTGGCGCGGCCGGTCGGCCCCCAGACGGACGTCTACGCCCTCGGCCTGCTCGCGGTCAGCCTCCTCAAGGCCGCCATCTACGGAGA
>JACQZM010000321.1 GCA_016213885.1 Candidatus Rifleibacteriota bacterium
ACGGTGCCGGCGGCGGTGTACGTCCGGCCGGCCGTGAGCACGGAGTCGGGCTGGGGCGCCACCAGGTCGGCGGCGGACGCGCCGGCGGTGAGGGTCGTCGCGACGAGGAGCACGAGGATGCTGGTTGCGAGGCGGATCATCGATGTCACTCTCGATTCGGATTGGACTCGTGTTCGGACGGTCCTGACGGGACCGGAGACGCTCCGGGCATCCGGATTTCGCCGGAACTACTCGGGCCGGAGCAGCGACGGGATCGGCACCTCTCCCCGCCGGAGGCTTGCGCCAAACAAAAACACAAGGCGTTCTTCCCTACTCGACCGGTCCGGGGGAGACCGGCCAGGCCATCGACGGGGCGGGCTTCTCCACACCCCGTGTCGCACCCGGGAAGCGAACCTTGTGTCCGCGCTCGACTACTATGCTGTCTTCTCGAGAGCTACTCGCTGATCGCTTCAGCTTCCATGTTCCATGAAGCGAAGCGGCGTCCATTCTATTCCTCAGGCCGGAGCTCTGTCAAGATCGAGACCGCATGCTGGAATTCGGAGTACACCCTTGCAGCCCGAACAGCTCACGACGTTTCACGGAGAAACCAAGGAGGGCCGGAGGCGCGTACTCCGAACTCCAGCCGCGTGAGATCTTCGCGCCGTCTCGATCGAGAGAGGGTCGTGATCGCATCGAGGGGAGCGGAGCGGGCTCGCCGTCCGGCCGTCTCGGCGACGACGCTGGTCGCCAGGGGCCAGCGCCACCTGGAGCCTCCCACGTCGACGGACCGGCGAGCTCCGGTCGGAACCGGCCGTTTCCCCCCCCCCCGACGAGTCCCGGGGTCTCGGGACTGATCATCCGGTCAGAGTCGGGTCACCAGCTCCGGCGGTGCCGGCGCGTCCCAGGCCAGGTACACGTACCCCTCGTTGCCGTCGTCCCGGGAGAGGTCGCCCTGGGCCGAGTGGACGCACACGTGCCAGAACCCGTCCCCCAGATCGACCATCTCGCACTCGTTGCTGTGGCCCCGGATCAGCACCCGGGCCCGGTTCGCCTCGAGGAACCGCCTGACCCGAAGCTCCGTGTAGAACAGCCCGATGCCGAAGCTGCGGAACGACCAGCTCGGGACCGCCCACAGCATCTCCTGGACCGCCCCGACCTCCAGCGCCTGGTACGGGTCGAGAGCGTTGGAGAGCAAGGCGAGATCGAACTCGGTCTGGGGCGCTCCGCCGTGGACCACGATGGCGATGGTCGGCCCGACCCGGAGCCTGAGCGCCACCGGCAGCCGCCGCAGCAGGCCGAGCCTCGACCGGGTGAGCATGATGGACCCCTGTCCCTCCCAGCAGGACGTGTCTCCCACTCCCAGCCCCCGCATCCTGATGTCGGCGCCGGAGTGCACGATCCGGTCGCCGATCCGGGTCGTGGGCCCGCGGTCGACGAGATCGCCCAGGAACACCAGGTCATGGCGCCCCGCGGCGAGCTCCTCCTCGACCCGACGCTCCGCCAGGATCGCCTCCAGAGCGGAGAGCTTCCCGTGCAGATCTCCGATGACCGTCAGCTTCCCCGAGACCGTCACCTCGGGACAGGCGGAGTAAGGGGGGGCTGTCACGCTCTTCACCTCGAAGCCCCCATGGTACACGAAAGTCGACAGGCAACGCGACCGGTCGGCGCACCGGACCACCAGGATCCCCCAGCTGTTTCGCGGAGTCGGGCCTGTGATCAGGGCTCGGTCTGGGTGCAGAGTCATCGAGGAAAGAGAGAGAGGAAGGGATCCGGATTGAGGTCGCGCTCGGGGGAAGGAAGAAAGAGGAGGGGATCCGGATTGAGGTCGCGCTCGGGAGAGAGAAGAAAGAGGAAGGGATGCGGATTGAGGTCGCGCTCGGAGGAAGGAAGAAAGAGGAGGGGATCCGGACTGCGGTCGCGCTCGGAAGAGAGAAGAAAGAGGAAGGGATACGGATTGAGGTCGCGCTCGGGGGCGCGACTCGGACCCGGCGAGGCGCCGGGTCTTGTATCGGCCATTGAGAATATCACCCTCGTATGATAGTGTGCGCCCTGGCCTCGAGCCTCCCCTTTCACCGTTCTGACCGACTCGCCAGTCGAACCCGCTCGAACAATGCCCGACAACTGGACCATCGAAGACTCTCTCGAACTGTACCTCTGTTCCAGCCGTCAGCTCAGGGGAGTGGAGCCGCAGGATTGGGCTCGCCGGGTCAGGGAACAGCGCCTCAACCAGGACCACCTGGAGCTCTTCTCCGTCAACCAGAAGGGCGACTTCGAGGTGCTCCTCTCGGATTACCTCACGCCGCCGAAGCGGGTGTCGCTCCAGGCGGTGCTCGAGCAGGCCAAGGAGCCCGTCGTGATGCTCCGGTTCCCGGAGCTTATCGAGCGGCAGATCAACCGCCTCAACCTGGCGTTCGCCGGGGCGATCCAGCGCCATACCGACGACACCGGCGACTGCCCGGCCGGTCTGCTCCGGTTCCAGGGCATCTACCCGCTCAAGGTGAACCAGCGCCGCGAGGTGGTGGAGACCGTGGCGCGGTACGAGACGTTCTCTCGTTTCCCGATTCCGCCGGGCGCCGGCGAGGCGAGCCCGCTGGGGAGCCATCCCGACCTGCTGAGCCTGGCCCGACGTCCCGGCCCCGGCCTGGTCCACGTGGCGCCGGTCTGCGGGCTCGAGGTGGCGTCGAGACCGGAGCTGGTCATCGCTCTGGCGTACCTGCGGCGCCAGAAGGAGGCCGTGGGTCGCCACCACCAGGCGTGGGAGGCGGACCACCTGGTGGTCTGCAACGGCGCCAAGGACGCCCTGTACCACCGGGTGGCGCTGGAGGCGATGGCGCTGGGGATCAACGTCATCATCGTGCTGGACTCGCCCCACGAGCTCGCCTCGGTGCTCAGGGAGGCCAGGGAGGTGTGGCCCGACGGGAACCACGCCGACCTGAAGCTCGGCATCCGGATGAAGACGCTCACGGTCGGCTCGGGCATCTGGGAGGACTCGGGGGGAAAGGGATCGAAGTTCGGCCTCTGCGGCGTCGAGGTGTTCGACGTGCTGGAGAGCCTGCGCCGGCACGGCATCCCCGACAGCCTGAAGCTCCTCCACTTCCACATCGGGAGCCAGATCGTGGAGTGGGAGAACATCACCGACTCGATGGCCGAGATCGCCCGCCTCTACCTGGAGCTTCGAGGTGGCGACTTCAAGGGCCTCCACCGGCTGGACGTCGGGGGCGGGCTGGCGATCAACTACGAGGAGCACCTGGTGAAAGACCACTCCTCGGCGCTCTACGATCACAACGACTACGGGGAGATGGTGGTCAGAACGTTCATGCGGGTGCTCCGCAGCATCGTCCGGGACGCGTCGGAGGCCGGCCGGTTCGGCCCGGTCATCATCTCCTCGGAGAGCGGACGGTTTCTCACGGCTCCGTACGCGATCCTGGCGGCCCGGGTCATGGAGACCCGGTCGTACGCCTACCCGACGCCGCCCGACTGGAGCAGCGAGGGGGCCAGGGGGATCGCCGAGGTGTGGCAGAGCGTCTTCCCGAGCCACAGCTACGCGTTCAGCCACATCGACTCGGTGCCGCTGGGGGCGTCCCACGAGACCGAACGCGCCCCGGAGTCGGTGGGCGGCACCCTGGCCACCCGACGACCGGCGCTGGACAGCGCCCTGTGGCACCTGCACCGGCTGCTGCGCCAGTTCACCGTGTTCGCCCCCGGGGCTCCGGGGCCCGACGGCGCCAGCACCTACTTCAAGGACGAGAACCGCGGGTTCTTCGACCTGTCGTACCTGGAAGTGCTGGCCGACGCCGTGAACGAGGCGGAGAAGTACGTGTGCCGGATCGGCAAGTACAGTCTCGGTCGCCTGGAAGACCGGATCGAGTACGAGCGCCTGGTCTCGGCGTTCGACCGGCTGGTCACCACGGCGTTCCGCCACTTCTGCGAGCAGCAGCAGGAGGTCATCGGCTACGCCGCGTTCCCGTACCATCCGTTCAGGCCCTCCAGGCGTTACCTGGTGAACTTCTCCACGTTCGGGCAGCTCATCGACATCCAGCTGGTGGACCAGTACTTTCCGATCGTGCCGCTATCGCACCTGGACAAGAAGCCGGACTACCTGGCCTCGATCGGCGATCTGACCTGCGACTCCGACGGAGAGATCAAGCGGTTCGTGAGCTATGTCGATCGGAACTGGGGCTGCTCGCCCACGGAGCTGTCGCCCCAGGCCGCGGTGACCCGCTGCTTCGCATCCCGGGATTCCAAGGTGATGGCGGTGCCCGGAGAGCGGCTCGACCTGCCGGGGGTGCCGGTCCACGACGCCGATCCCGCCAGGGAGGCCTATTACATCGGCTGGCTGTTCGTGGGGGCCTACCAGGACGTGCTCAGGACCAAACACAACCTCTTCGGCAAGCCCGACTCGATCATCGTCTCCACCCGATCGAAGCCCGGCCTGGCGACGCGCCCCCTGGACGGGAAGCTCACCGGGTTCCACACGAAGCGGCACCCCGGCGAGCCGGTGGGGCTGCTGGTCCGGGAGATGGACTACGACGACGCGGACCTCCGTCGAGAGATCGAGCTGATCTTCGAGGACGATCACGAGCTGGTGGACCGCATCTTCAACACGCTCCCGTACCTGAACCCGGTCTCCCCGGCGCCGCCGCTCTCGGAGCCGGGCCACGGCGACGGCTCGTCGTCGTGAGCCGGGCCCGCCCCGATCGAGCCGGGTCCTCGCGACCCTGCACAAGTCAGCGGCGACCTCGGTGTCGGAGTGGTATGCTCGATCGGTGATGTCGCCCTCATCCCTGGACGGCTACTCGTGCCGGGTGTGCGCCCACGGCGTGCCCGCGGCGGTCGCCGTGGCGTGCGCGCGGTGCTCGAGCCCTCACCATGCCGACTGCTGGGAGTTCATCGGGGGCTGCTCCGTCTACGGGTGCGGGTGTCGCGAGTCGGTCCCTTTCGAGAGCGTCAGGCACGGCCTCCAGGTCTCCGGCCTCAAGCTGGCGGAGCCCGAGCTGAGGCGGCACGAGAGCGCGGTGCAGGGGAAGAGGCTCCTCGGCAGGCTCAGGGTGGGAGCCCGGTCGCTGTCGGCCACGCTGCTGGCAGGGCTCGTGGGGTCGAGCATCAGCTTCGTCCTCGGGTGCATCTTGATCGGCGGGCGTCTGACGACCGACGCGAAGGCCATCCCGATCATCATGGGTATCGGCCTGGTCCCCGGGCTCCTGGCCCCTTTTCTCGCGCCGCTGCAGGTCAGACACCCCGCGAAGGTCGCCGATGCCGCGTGCCTGGCCCTGTGCTGGGCCATCGATGTCCACTCGAAGGTCAGCGGCTCCCATCAGGCGGTCATCGCGGCGATGGTCGGGTCCACCGTCCTGGGGTCGGCGCTCGCCGAGTGGGCGTTCGGCCTCAGAAGCCGGTGGGCGGAGGTCCTGGGGCGTGCGGCCGTCCCGCTCCGGTACCTGGCGACCGGGCTCGTCTCGGTCGTGAGCTTCGAGCTTGCGGTCAAGACGGTCGGCGCCGGGCCGGGTCTGAACGGCAGCGAAGCGGCGGTGCTGATGGTCCTTTCCACCCTCTGCGGCGGTCATCCCCTCGAGCGGGGCAAGAAGCTCCTGGACGCCAGCTTCGACTTGCCGCGCCCGCTCCCGGAGCGGTGAGGTCGAGTCGCTGGCCGAGGATTCCCGTCCCGGCTCATCCAGGCGTCAGGCCTCTGTAGCGGGACGGGTCCACAGGTCAGCGACGATGGCCTGACCCCGCGGACCCCGGACGGGGGCTTCCCGGAACCGTGCCCTCGGTGGTACAGTAACCTGTTCCGGCGCGGGCGTCCGGGGCGACGGCGCCAGGAGCGATCCGGCGAGATCGGCTCCCCTGGCGGCCTCGACCCGGCCGGCGTTCGCGACTTCGAGGTCCTGATGAGAGTCGTCCTGCTGGGGCCTCAGCGCCTGCAACCGATGGTGGCGCAGACGGTGGGAGCCTTGAATCTGCACGGCCCCGTGGCCACGGTCACGGCGGGCTGGCAGGAGTACGAGGATGAAGACCTTCCGCTGCAGAACCACCTGGGAGGGAACACGATCAACCTCCGGCTGCACAGACGAGGGGAGGAGGTCTTCCGCACGGACCCGGAGCTGGCGGCGGCGTACCGGGCCAGGCAAGAGCGGTTGCGGCAGTACCAGGGGTTCTACCGGGTGAGGCTGGAGTACGCCTTGGAGGCGGCGCAGGCGATCAGCCGCCGCCAGGCCGCAAGGGACGTCCACGAGGAGGAGTGGCAAGCCTCCATCGACGCGGTGCGCAGCCTCGACCAGATGCACCTGGCCCGATGCCGGCAGGTCCACGCCGACTTCGAGGAGCGGTGGCACCCGTGGGACCGCGATTCGATCGCCAAGCACCGGGTCGAGCTGGCCCGACAGGTCGGGGAGTGCACCGCCCTGGTCATCGCCGGCGGCCACGTGGCGGTGCTCTTGAACAGGCTCAAGCTGTTCGGCATCGGCGAGATGGTGGGGGCCCGGCCGGTCATCGCCTGGTCCGCCGGGGCCATGGCGATCTCGGAGCGGGTGGTGCTGTTCCACGACAGGCCGCCCCAGGGGCCGGGGATCGCCGAGGTCCTCGACGCCGGCATGGCCCTGTGCCCGGGTGTGGTTCCGTTGCCGGACCCGTCGCTGAGGCTGTCCCTGGATGATCGGGAGCGGGTGTCCACGTACGCCCGTCGGTTCGCCCCGGCGGCCTGCCTGGTCATGGGGCACGGTGCGCGGATCGTCCACGACGGCGCCGGGTGGAGCGACCCGAGCTCGATCCAGAAGATGGGGGCAGATGGTGACCTGGAAGCTCTGGATGCCTCCGCAATCATGCAATGGTGACACAGCCTGTGACCGGCCAGGAGCGGCTGGCGATCCGCCGGTTCGAGGAGTCGGGCCCGCTGGACCGTGCGGCCGTGGATCGCTTTCTCCAGGAGAACCGGTTCCCGCTGGCCGAGGGGCCCAGCGTGACGTTCGTCTACCGCGGAGAGGCGGACGCCGTGAACCTCAAGCACTGGGTGTACGCCCTCCCGTCGCTCCAGCCGCTGGTGCGCATCGCGGGCACCGATCTGTGGTACCTGGTCATCGAGCTGCCCGAGGGCTCCCGGGTCGAGTACAAGTTCGACGTGGTCCGCGGCGGCGCGAGCCAGCTCATCGAGGACTCGCTGAACCCCCTTCGCTCTCACGATCCGTACGGCTCCAACTCCGTGGCCCACTCGAGCGGATACAGGGCGCCGGACTGGGTGGCCAAGGACCCGAACGCCCGGGAGGGCCGGCTCGAGCAGCTGGCGCTCCGGAGCGTCCACCTGGGCCGCCAGACCACGAGCCACGTGTACATCCCGGCCCGCTTTCGCCGGACCCGCCGCTACCCGCTGCTGGTGGTCCACGACGGATCGGACTTCCTCAGGTACTCCGGGATGAAGGTGGTGCTCGACAACCTGATCCACCGGCTCGAGATCCCGGACCTGGTGGTGGTCTTCTCCGATCCGGCGAACCGGCTCCGCGAGTACACGCACTGCGAGGCCCACACCCGGTTCCTCACGGAGGAGCTGGTGCCCCACGTCAACGCCACGTTCCCGCTGAGCGACAAGCCGGCGGAGCGAGCGCTGATGGGATCGAGCCTCGGGGCCGTGGCGGCGCTGTCCGCGGCCTGGCGGTCCCCGGGCTACTACGGCCGGCTGCTGCTGCTGTCCGGTTCGTTCGCCTTCACGGACATCGGACGGAAGCACCGGTTCGGCCCGCTGTTCGATCCGGTGGTGACTTTCATGAACGCGTTTCGAGGCCGTCCCAAGGTGGTGGCGGAGCGGCTGTTCGTGGGGTGCGGCATCTACGAGCCGCTCATCTACGAGAACCGGTCGCTGGTGCCGCTGCTCCAGTCCATCGGGATGGACGTGCGCTACGTCGAGTCCCGGGACGGCCACAACTGGGAGAACTGGAGGGATCGACTCCGGGAGGGCCTCTCCTGGCTCTTCCCGGGGCCGCTCATGCTGGTCTACGAGTGAGGGGGCGGCGGCCCTGCCGGGTGCCGAGACGGCTGACCGCCTTGCATGCCGACATCGGCCGTGTCACGTGTGCTAACCTGAACGAGTCGACAAGCCCATCCAGGGCGGAGAGGATCCGATGGCTCAGGACAATCGATTGACCGTGCTCTGTCTGGCCAGCTGCGAGAAGGGCCACGAATTCATGAACGAGTGCCACCAGCAGGGCTGCCGGGTCCTCCTGCTCACGATCGAGAAGCTCAAAGACAAGGACTGGCCCCGGGACAGCATCGACGAGATCTTCGTGATGCCCGACTTCGAGAACGAACGGGCGCTGATCAACATCGTGAGCTACGTGTCCAGGAACCACCGGATCGACCGGATCGTTCCCATGGACGACTACGACGTGGACAGGGCCGCCTCTCTCAGGGAGCACCTCCGGTGTCCGGGCATGGGCGACTCCACGGTCCGGTTCTTCCGGGACAAGCTGGCCATGCGGGTCCAGGCCAAGGACGAGGGGATCCCGGTGCCGGAGTTCGTCCACGTGCTCAACCACGACCAGATCCGGGAGTTCACCGCCCGGGTCCCGCCGCCGTGGATGCTGAAGCCCCGGGGCGAGGCGGCGGCGCTCGGCATCAAGAAGATCCACAACTCCTACGAGCTCTGGCCCGTTCTCGACACGCTCGGCGACGACCAGTCGTTCTATCTGCTGGAGGCGTACCTTCCCGGCCGGGTGTATCACGTGGACGCCATCACGTTCCAGAGAGACGTCCTGCTCGCCGAGGCGAACCGCTACGGCGCGGTTCGTCCACGGCGTGACTCACTCGGAGTTCATCCGGAGCGACCGGGACGGCAAGCTCTACTTCCTGGAGACCGCGGCGCGGGTCGGCGGCGCCTACCTGGCCAACATGGTCGAGGCGGCCTGCGGGCTCAACCTGTGGCGCGAGTGGGCCAAGGTGGAGATGGCCGGCGCTTCCGGGGAGTACCGGCTCCCCGAGGCGCGCCACGAGTACGGCGGCCTCGTCATCTCCCTGGCCCGACAGGAGTGGCCCGACACGGGCGCCTACACGGACCCGGAGATCGTCTACCGGCTCCGGATGCGGCACCACGTCGGCCTGGTCCTGAGGTCGGCGGACCAGCGCCGGATCGACCAGCTGATCGACGACTACAGCAGACGCTTCCAGACCGACTTCTTCGCCTGCCTGCCGCCGGCCAAGAGCCGGGACCCCGAGTAGTCCATGATCGTGAGAGCAGCGGCTCCACGGCGGATCGGCCCGGTCGGATCGCCGGCGACCGGGCCCACGGCCGCGGATGTCCTCACGCCCCGACGGGTTCAGATCTCGACCGTGGAGCGGTGCCGGGAGCACTGCGGTACAAGGCCGAGGTGCATGGCATGAGGCTCAGGTACGTGGGGCTGATCATGAAGAACGCCCTCAGGAACCGCCGCCGGAGCCTGCTCACCGTTCTCAGCATCGCCGCGTCGCTCTGTCTTCTCGGCGTGCTCATGGCGATGTACCAGACGTTCTTCCTGGGCGAGGGCTCGCCGGACCAGGCGCTGCGCCTGATCACCCGGAACCGGATCTCCCTCACGAACTTCATGCCGGCGGCCTACCTGGACCAGATCAAGCGGATCCCGGGCGTCCGGGAGGCCATGATCATGCAGTGGTTCGGCGGGGTGTACAAGGACACGGACTTCAAGAACTTCTTCGCCCGGTTCGCCGTTGAGCCCGAGAAGATCCCGGTGCTCTACCCGGAGTACCGGGTGCCTGGAGAGCAGATGGCCGCTTTCCAGACGGAGCGGACCGCTTGTCTCGTGGGCAGGGCGCTGGCCGATCGGTTCGGGTGGAAGATCGGCGACCGCGTCACGATCATGGGCGA
>JACQZM010000322.1 GCA_016213885.1 Candidatus Rifleibacteriota bacterium
CCCTGGAAGATCGGGTCGAACAGCATCACCGCCGACCCCACGATCACCGCCGACGCGGTGAGCAGCATGGGCCTGAACCGGATCGCCCCGGCGTCGATGACGGCCTGGCCGAGCTCGGAGCCCTGGGATCGCCTGAGGATGATGAAGTCCACCAGGAGGATGGAGTTCCGCACCACGATTCCGGCGCCGGCGATGAACCCGATCATCGACGTGGCCGTGAAGAACGCCCCCATGAACCAGTGGGCCGGGAGGATGCCGATGAGGCTCAACGGGACCGGCGTGAGGATCACCAGCGGCGTGACGAACGACTGGAACCACGCCACGACCAGCAGGTAGATGAGCACCAGGACCGCCGCGAACGCCAGGCCCAGGTCGCGGAACACCTCGTAGGTGATCTGCCACTCGCCGTCCCACTTGATGGCCAGTCGCTCCGTGGACCAGGGCTGCTCGGCCACGTGCCGAGGCACCTCGCTTCCGTCAGGGGCCCGGATCGCGTCGAGCGCCTGGTTCAGCTTCAGGATGGCGTAGACCGGGCTCTCCACCTCGCCCGCCACGTCGCCGGTCACGTACACCACGCGCTTGAGGTTCTTGTGGTAGACGTACGGCGGCTCCGGCGTCTCCTCCACGCGGGCGAGCTCCGAAAGCGGCACCATGCCGCCGGGGGTGGCGACCCTGAGCGCGCGAAGATCCTCGGCCGACGACCGGAGCGGCCTCGGCACCTGGACCTTCAGCACCACGTCCTCGCGCTCGCCGGGTATGTGCGCCAGCCCGACTCTTCCCCCATCCGCGGCGACCACGAGGTTCTGGATGACCTGGGATGGAGACACCCCGGAGAGGGCGCACTTCTCCCGGTCCACGACGAACCGGCGCTTGCGCTGCGGATCCTCGACGTACCAGTCCACATCGACCACGCCGGGAGTCTTCGAGAACGCCTCGTCCATGACGCGCCTGGCGTAGGCGATCTGGCCGGCATGGTCGCTCTGCATCCGACGGTGCTCCTTCGGGAGCAGGTTGACCTGGATGTCGGCGACGTTGCACCCGCGCCTCAAGAAGTAGTGCCGGACGAGACCGTTGAAGTTGTAGGGCGAGGCGGTTCCCACGTAGACCTGGTAGTCCATCACCTCCGGCACCGTCTTCAGGTAGGTGGCGATGGCCATCGCCGTGGCCGCGGTCGCCTCCAGCGTCGTGCCCTCCGGGGTGTCGATGACGATCTGGAGCTCCGACTTGTTGTCGAACGGGAGCATCTTCACCTCGACCGCCTTGCCGAGCACGAGCAGCCCCGAGAGGGCCAGCAGCACGGTCACCCCGGCCAGGAAGGCCGTGCGGAGCCCGCGGCTCCGGATGAGGCCCCCCATCACGCGACGGTACAGCCGCGTGGTGGAGCTGTCCTCCTCCTCGTGGTCGTTCCCCTGCAGCCTCCGGCAGAACGGACAGATGGCGGCCAGCCACCGCGGCATCGAGCTGGCCCCGGAGACGCGCGGCAGGAGCCGGTAGGCCGCCCACGGCGTGACCACGAACGCGATGGCCATCGACAGGAGCATCGCCGTGGAGGCGCCCACCGGGATCGGCCGCATGTAAGGCCCCATGAGTCCGCGCACCGCCGCCATGGGCAGGATGGCGCAGATCACGGCCAGGGTGGCGAGGATCAGCGGGCTCCGCACCTCGTTGACCGCCTCGACCGTCACCTCCAGGAGCGGCCTGTCCTTGTTCCCGGGGAGATGGAAGTGCCGGACGATGTTCTCGACGTCCACGATGGGATCGTCCACCAGGATCCCGATCGAGAAGATGAGAGCGAACAGCGTCACCCGGTTCAGCGTGTAGCCGAAGAGGTAGTAGACGAGCAGCGTCAGAGCCAGGGTGACCGGCACGGCCAGGAGCACCACGAGAGCTGGTCTGAAGCCCAGGAAGAAGGCGATCAGGAGGGTCACCGACACGACAGCCACCAGGAGGTGCTTGAGCAGCTCGTTCGACTTCTCCTGGGCGGTCTCTCCGTAGTTGCGGGTGACCGTCACGTGAACGTCCGCCGGCATGAGGCGACGCTCGAGCTCCGCCACCTTCGCCAGGACGTCGTCGGCCACGGTCACGGCGTTCGTGCCCGGTCTCTTGGCGACCGAGATCGTCACCGCAGGGTACGGGGGCTGCCGCCGGGAGCCGCCATCGACCGTGCGGCGCGCACCGTGCGCCGCCGGCCGTCTGGCCCACCCGGCCCCCGGGGCGAACAGCACGTAGTCCGTGGGCTCCTCCGGGCCGTCCTCGATCTTGGCCACGTCTCTGAGGTGGACCGGTCGGCCCGACCAGACGCCGACCACGAGGCGACCGACCTCCTCGGCGGTCCGCAGGAACTCACCGATCTCGATGAGGTACTCCACGTTTCCCCGGGGGAAGCGGCCTGCCGGCAGGTCCCGGTTGGCCATGTCGATCGACGTGGTGATCTGGGAGGGGTCCACGTGGTAGGCCGCCATCCGGGCGGGGTCCACGAGGACGCGCATCTGCCGTCTCAGGCCGCCGATCAGGTTCGTCTCGGCGACGTCGGGAATCGCCCGGAGCTCCACGTCCATCTCCGCGGCGATCCGTCTCAGCTGGTAGTGGTCCGACCGATCGCTCCACAGGGTCAGGGAGAGGATCGGGACGTCGTCGATCGATCGGGCCTTGATCATCGGTCCGATGACGCCCTGCGGCTTCAGGTCGAGGTTGGAGTAGAGCTTGTTGTACAGCCGGATGAGCGCGCGTTCGAGATCCTCTCCGACCTTGAACCGGACCACGACCAGGCTCTGGCCCGGCATCGACGTCGAGTACACGTACTCGACCCCGGGGATCTCGGCGATCTTCTTCTCCATCGGGATCGTGACGCGCTGCTCCACCTCGCTGGCCGTGGCGCCCGGCATCTCGGCGAACACGTCCATCATCGGGACGATGATCTGAGGCTCCTCCTCGCGGGGGGTGGCCACGATCGCGAACACCCCGGCCACCAGGGAAGCGATGACGATGAGGGGCGTCAGCTTCGAGTCGACGAACTCGCGGACGACCGACTCCATGAACGAGTGCTGCCGGTTCATGCCCCTGGCTCCGTCCGGCAGCCGTCGCTCAGCCGGTCGACAGCGCCGGTGGCCACGGTCTCCCCGGGGTCGAGACCCGCCAGGATCTCGATGCGATCGGGCCCGGCCGTTCCGGTCCGGACGAGCCTGAGGTGGGCGATGGATTCGCGATCGAGCACGTACACCACCTCGAGCTGCCCGAGCTGCGCCACCGCCCCTCGCGGCACGTCGAGCCGCTTGCGATGGCCCGCCGCGAAGCGGGCCGTTCCGTAGCGGCCAGAGAGCAGATCGAGGCCGCCCGGCAGATCCACCTTGACGACCTGGGTCCGGCTCTGCGTGTCGACCACCGGGGGGATCTCGCCGACCGGGCAGGACGCGAAGGTCGTGGCGCCCACCCAGACCGTGACCGGCGCCTTGAGATCGAGCCTGGGGAAGTCGAGCTCCGGGACCAGCGCCTCGAGCCGGTAGGACTGCTCGTCGATGACCAGCAGCGGCGTGCCGGGGGTCGCCAGGTTGCCCACCTCGACGGTCCTGGAGACCACCCGACCCTGGACCGGCGAGCGGATCGTCGTATCGTCGAGCAGCACCTTGGCCCTGGCCAGCTCGGCCTCGGCCTGGGCGATGCGGGCCCTGGCCTGTCTCTGCTTGGCGTCCAGCGCCGCCCTGCTCTCGCCGGCCCTGGCCTCGCCAGCTCGTCATGGGCCCTGGCCCCCTCGATGGCCTGCTGCGCCGCGGCGATCGACCGGCCGACCTCGTTGAGCGCCTCCCTGGCCTCGATCAGCGTCGCCTCGCTGCGGTGGAAGAGTGCCCGCATCTCCTTGTCGTCGAGGCGGACCAGTACCTGATCGGTGCGCACTCCGTCGCCCTCGCGCACCAGCACCTCGAGGACCGTCGCCTGCAGCTTGGACGCGAGCACGGCTCGGTGCCGGGAGCGGACCGTGCCCGTGGCCTCGACGTGCTCGACCACCTGGCGCTCGGTGACCCTCTCGCGGCCCACCCCCTTCACGACGGCGCGCCCAGCAGAGCTGCCGCCCCCTCCGATCGGATCGTGGCCGCAGCCCGTCAGGATCATGAGCGCGGCGACCGCGGCGAGAAAGAGACCGTTTCCTGGCGTCCTCGAGATGGATCTGGACTTCATCGACACCTCCGCGAATCGACCTCGACCCGAGAAAGCTCCCGGAGCATCTCCCTGCTCGGACACTCGAGCGCGCGACCAGGATACACGGGTCGGGGCGAGCAAGGTAGTCTGCGATGTACCGGGTTGACATGCCGGGCCGGGGATGATACGTCCTGATCGAGATGGAACCGCCGTGGGCATCCAGGATCCCCCACCTGTTTCGCGGAGTCGGGCCTGTGATCAGGCCTCGACCTGGCTGCAGAGTCACGAAGGAAAGAGGAAGAGGAGGGGATCCGGATTGAGGTCGCGCTCGGGAGGGAGAGGAAAGAGGAGGGGATCCGGATTGAGGTCGCGCTCGGGGGCGCGACTCGGACCCGGCGAGGCGCCGGGTCTTCGGGGGGCTCATCTGGAGTCGCGCTCGGGAGGGGGAAGAAAGAGGAGGGGATCCGGATTGAGGTCGCGCTCGGGGGCGCGACTCGGACCCGGCGAGGCGCCGGGTCTTCGGCGAGGGTCGGGCTGATGCGCTGCTGGTGGGGTATCGTGGCCAGGGCGGCTCTCTGCTGCGGCCTCGTCGTCTCGATCGACGGAGCCCGCGGGTCATCCGGAGCTCCCACGAGCGCCACCATCAGCACGACACCCACCGCCGACTGGACGATTCTCGCCTACTTCGACGCCGACAGCGATCTGGAATCGCCGATGCTCGACAACGTCCGCCAGATGATGAAGGTCGGATCCTCGCAGGCGGTCCAGCTGCTCTGTCTCGTCGACCGTCCCGGGGGCGCCGGGGCCGCCACCGAGGAGGAGGAGGAGTCGCCCGGGCCGGGCGACGTCCCCGAGTGGACCGGAGCCCGACTCGTGCGCGTCGGAAAAGACGCCCTGGAGACACTGGAGGATTGGGGCCCCGTCAACATGGGCGACCCGGAGACTCTCCGGCGTTTCATCGAGAAAGGAACCGGGCGTTTCCCCGCACGCCGGTACATGCTGGTGCTGGCCGACCACGGCATGGCCTGGTCGGGGTCGTGCTACGACGAGGGCTTCGACGACTGGCTCTCGCTGGAGGAGCTCCGTCGGGTCCTCGCCAGCTGTCGGGACCGCTTCGGCGGCCGACTGGAGATCGTCGGTTTCGACGCGTGCCTGATGGGCACCATCGAGGTCGCCGCCGAACTGGTCGGCTTCGCCAGGGTGATGGTGGCCTCCGAGGAGCTTTCCCCTGCTGACGGCTGGCGTTACGACCGCCTGCTCCAGCGGCTCAAGGCCGAGCCGACGATGCCGACCACCGCCGTGGGACGGATCGTCGCCGACGCCTTCAAGGAGCAGGTCGATACGCTGGATGACGACGAGCACCGGAGGGAGGCGCTGGGCGTGACGATGTCCGTCTTGAGCCTCGACCGTGTGCCGGCCGTGACGATGGCTCTCGACGAGCTGGGAAGGGCCGGGGAGCGAGAGCTCTCGCGGGAGTCGGGCCCCGGCGCCCTCGCCCGCTGCCGGGCAGAGTGTGCCGCCTTCGGCGCCGAGGGCCGCACCGACAGCGGCGCGGAGGTGTTCGATCTGGTCGATCTGGCGGAGGTGCTGCGCCAGGGGACGGTCTCGCCGGAGCTGAAGTCGGCCGCCGCCCGTCTCAAGGCCGCGGCAACGGCGACGGTGCTGCACAACGTGCGCGGCCGGGCCCGCCCCGACGCCCACGGGCTGGCCGTCTCTTGGCCAGGCCGCCCCGACGGGTTCGAGGACGAGAGCGTCCGCTACGAGACCACCTCGCTGGCCAGGCAGGGACGCTGGCTTCCGTTTCTCGAGGCGTACGTGAAGGCTCGCACGGCCGCCGTGAAGGCCCCGCGGTTGTCGGAGGTCACGGCCAGCCGCGACACCGTGTCGCGCAGGGTTCCGGTGCAGCTGGAGGCGCGAATCTCGGGAGGGGAGCCACAGTCGGCCTATCTCACGGTATCGGTGCGAGAAGGGCAGCAAGAGGTCTTCCTGGGGATGCGTCCCACGTCCGTGGCGACCGACAGCTCGCTCTCGGAGGAGTTCGACGGTCGGTGGCACCGCCTCGGCGATCGCCGCGGCTCCATGACCTGCGCCCTGTCGGATTTCGAGCCGCTGAAGGACGAGCAGGACGCCTACCTGGTCTCGGTCCCCGCCCAGCTCCGCCGGCAGGGCAGCGATCGCTGGCGCGATGTCACGCTGTACTTCCATCTCGACCTCGGAGCCGCCGGACCGAAGGGAGAGTTCGCCTACGCCTGCCGCGACCACCGGACCGGCGAGCAGCGGATCCGGCTCCGGCGGGGCGACACGGTACGGCCGGTGTTCCTGCGGATCGATGGGAGCGGTTTCGAGAAGCGAGCACCCCCGCGGGCCGATCTCCCCACGCTCACCATCAGGCGAGCGCGCGATCTGAGCATCCGCACCGCTCCGCTGGCCGCCGGCTCCTACCGGGTCGGCTTCCTCGTCACCGACCCGCTCGGTCGTTCGAGCGCGAGCCTCGCTCCCGTTCGGGTGAAGGCCCGGAGCCGATGAGGGTCCACCTGGAGCGATGACCGTGCCGTGGGCCGGACGCTTCTGCCCGACGCCCTACAGATGCGGCTCCACCAGGACCCTGCCGTCCTTGACCCGGGCGGTCAGCACTCCGCCCGCGGGGATGACGGCCCGCGGCCGGCTCATGCGGAACTCCCACGGCCGTTCCGGCACCGGCAGCTGGGACACCACGGCGCCGCCAGGGGTCACGACCCAGACCGCCCGGCCCGTGGGCTGCTCGTTCGGACCGTGGGCCACCTCCACGTAGAGCTGTCCCTTGGAGTCGGCCCCGAGGATCGACACGAAGGTCACGGGGCTCGCGAGCTTCAGCTTGGCCAGGGACTTCCTCTCCCTGCTCGCGAGGTCCACGCGCCACACCGTGACCGCCGCGGAGGGGGTCGGAGCGTCGACCAGGGCGCCGTAGAACCCGCCGGTCCGATCCAGGGCCAGCTCCGGGAATCCCTCGAAGACGCCGCAGTCGAACATCCGGCCCGACCGGTCGAACCGCAGGATGCCGTTGTCGAAGCCGTCGTGCACGAAGAGGTTGCCCTGCCCGTCGCTCTCGATTCTGTCCAGCAGCCGCGGGACGCCCCGCTTCGAGGGGATTCTGGCCAGGCAGCAGGTGGTTCCATCGGATCGAACGCGGATGATGCTTCCCGGGCACGGGTCCGGCGGGGGCGCCTGTCCACCCGAGCAGTCCAGGTCGATGCCCAGCAGGCTGACGCCCCGTGGCGCCACCTGCAGCACCGACAGCTCGTCGCCGGGGCCGCACACGAAGTCGACGATCGTGGGCCGCGCCCCCGGATCGGCCGATCCGGACAGCACCGTGGTCCGGACGAGTGCGCCGGTGGGCGAGAAGCGCATGATCGCCCCTTTCAGGGGGCTGGCCACGTAGATGTCGCCGCCGGGGCCGACCCGCATGGCGCTGGGTCCCTGGGCTCGAAGGCTCCCGGCCGCCGGGTCCAGCGGAAGGGCGAACGGGCAGTACCCCTCGGCGCCGGCGCCGGTCACGAAGCTCGACAGGATCGCTGCGACGACGAGAAGCCACGGGAACCTCATCGAGACACCCTCCTTCAGGGTCTGGCGACGACACAGTCGCCACCGTCGTTCTGCCAGGCCTGGTTGAACGTTCCCGCGTCGCACACCTGGCGGGTTCCTCCGGCCGGATCGTTGATGATGACGTCGCCCGAGGCGGTCAGACCCACCACGACCACGAAGTGACCGGCCGTGGACCGGGGGCCGTAGTCGCCCTTGACGTGCACGATGACCGGGTTGCCAGCCCTGGTCTGCTCTCCCAGCCAGGAGATCGACTTGCCGAACTCGTGAGACGATCCCCCGAGACCCTGGGACTTCAGATACGGGGCGATGCGGTCGATGTGGGATCCGCCCGGCTCGTAGATCGGGGGATTCGACCCGGTGGCGATCTCCTCGACGCCGTCGGGGCCGATGTTCTTCCCGTAGTAGTTCAGGACCATCGCCACCGACGTGGGCCCGCAATACGAGCTCGGCTTCGCCGTGTCACCCTGGTTCATCAGAGGAACGGCGAGCCCTCCGTCGGCGGACTGGGTCCCGGTGTTCGACGGCGCGGCCGGGCCGGGAGTGACGGTCCCACCGGTCGAGGGGGGATTGGTGGTGCCGGAA
>JACQZM010000323.1 GCA_016213885.1 Candidatus Rifleibacteriota bacterium
AGGTCGCTCTCGAGGGCGGCGCTCAGGACCGAATCACGAGGTTCCGCGGCCGCGATCGTGGCGGGCTCTTCGTTCTTGACCGGCTCACGCACATTCGAAACGTCTCCCGTCGCCCCGGCCTGGTCGGGCCCGGCTGCCCGGGGACGGAACTGGCTCCCCTCGCCGGACGGCGCGAGCGCCGGGCCGGAGACGGCTAATCCCGTCGCCGGCGCGCCCACCAAGAGGGCGGCCTCGTCAGGCTCTTCGTCGCGCGAAGGGGCGCGCCGGGTCCGTCGGGTCCCACGCGTCGCCTCCTTCGCGAAGCTCCCGTCCCGAACCCTGCTTCCCTGGTCCTGGCCGACGACCTGGGACCCGAGGGTCCCATCCGGCACGAATCTCGAGGGGGCCGGGGTTGCGGTTCTGGGAGTCAAAGCCCCCGGGGGGCTCGCCTGTTCTCTTCCGGGTCGCTCGAGCGACTGGACCAGGGCGAACAGCTTGCCCCGGGTCCGAGTGTCGGCACCGAGCGTCCCTGCCAGCTGCTTCAACCGACCGAGCGGGTCCCGGCTGGTGAGGTCCGTGCTGGGCTGTCCCTTCTTGGGCGTCGTGGCAGGCCGCTCCTCGGCCTTGGGCTCCACAGGCGCGGGCTGAGGTTCCTGCTTGGGCTTCTCCGGTTCCACGATCGGCGGCGCCGGCTTCTTCAGGTCCTCCTTGCGGTAGGAGTAGCTGCGAACGTCCCCGTCGTCGGGATAGTAGGGTGCGGATTCCTCGTCCCGGGCGGCCAGGGCGTAGGTCGACCTGGCGTCCGCCCTCGATGCGGGCCGCTCGAGATCCAGCGACGTGGACACCCTGTGGAACGGTTTCTGACTGGGCCGCTGGGCCGTCGCGAGCACGTCCTTGTCGTAGACCAGATCGCTGTCGACCACGTCGAACAGCATCACGGTCCCCCCCGGCGAGGCGATCTCCGCCTCCAGGCGATTGCGGAGCACGACCTTCTCCACATCGGCCGGTGGTGCCTGATGCCAGACGTTGCCGAGCTCCACCCGGTACCGGCCCTGCTCCAGCCACACCGCGGTCTCCCGCTTCTCCATGAAGTCCACGAGCCGGCCGGAGTGGATGGTCCTCCCGTCGGCCAGGTTGACTATCTTGAGAGAGATCAGCTCGGAGGTGTCGCCGTAGGGGTGGGGCGTGTCGTACCAGACCTGCTCGTTTCGTCGGAACACGAGCTTGGAGAAGTGGTATTCGAGTCTCAGGGTCTTGCCCGCCACGATCACCACGTTGGGGTGGACCGACCTGAAGGCGGTGCCGGGCACCTCCAGTTCCAGCCGGTACGTTCCCGGCAGCAGCTTGACCAGCTCCGGGTCCCGATCGTCCAGCTTGCCGTATCCGTCGGCGCTGGTGACGCCCTGGCGAACCGGTCGGTTGTACCGGTCGAACAGGTAGAAGGAGAGCGGCAGCGGCTGCTCTCTGAGGCCGAGGGTGAACACCTGGAGGTCGCCCGTGCCAGGCGTGTAGACGTTGGTCCGGCGCACGTTCACGTCCTCCACGGCGGTCCGCTCGTCGAGCCGGTACCCGAACACCTCGGAGCCGTGGTGGCCCTGGTAGTTCACGGTGACCCGGGCCTCGCGGAGCTTGGAGTCCTCCACGGCGCGGGGGCTCGTGTAGGCCAGCTTGAAGGTGCCGCCGAACGAGAGGGCGATCCGCTCGAGCAGGTCGCCCACGTTGGACTCGGAGGCCGCCCTGAGGTAGAGCCCTCCGGTCAGGTGGGCAAGGGTGGCCAGCAGACGGTGGTTGACCCGGTCGCCTATGCCGACGGCGTACACCTCCACGCCGTTGACCCGTGCCATGTGCACCACGTCGGAGAGCGAGTCCTCCGAGAGCGGGTGCCCCCCGGGGAACACCTGGTCGACCCCGTCGGTCACCACGAGCACGGCCCGCTTGCCCGGCGCCCGGTGGACCTCGGCGATACCCACGGTGAGCCCGTCGAACAGGGCAGAGGCGCCGTAGGCCTTCAGCCGCCCCACGGCGTCCACCAGGGTGTGCTTGTCCGCCGTGAGCTCCGTGATCACCCGGGTACCCCGGGCGAAGCTCACCACGGCGGCCTGGTCGCACGGCTTGAGCGACTCCACGAGCCGGGTCACGGACCGTTTCAGGTTCGCCAGCGTGTGGTCCTGGCTCCCCGAGTCGTCGAGCACCAGCGCCAGCGACAGCTGCGGCTCGTGGGGAATCACGGCCACATCGGTGATCTGCACCTCTTCCTCGACCACGTACATCGACCGCGCCGGAAGGCGGCGGAAATCGAGCTTGTGAGGGCTGTCGAGGCCGAAGACGACGTTCACCCGGGGGAACTCGGAGAGGTCGACGTCCCTGATGTGCACGTCGATCGGCATGGCGAGGACCGGACCGGCGACCGCCGCGACGAGCAGGAGGATGGTAAGGGACAAGAGCCTCATGGGTAGCATTCCACCGTTTCCTCTATCGACCTGGGAACGGCGAAGCTTGAGCGGATTCGAGCGGCCCGGAGGCCTGGCCACTTCCCGAGCGACACCGGACCGGTCCGAACGCCACGGATCATGGGGACCGCGCGCTGGCCGGGCGGCGCGGCCGTCGACCGGGTGGCGTCTGGCTCCGGCCGGCTAGTTCTCGGTCACGTTCAGGCTGGTGGCGGGGTACCGCTCCTTCAGCTTGAGCTGCACCTTCTGCTGGTACGACTTGGCCAGGTACTTCAGGTGCGGATCCGCCGTGAACTTCACGACCTCGTCGAGGTATTGCTTGGCCCCGTAGGCGTCGCCGTTCTGGTAGAGCGTCTTGGCCTCGCGATAGGCGTCCCAGGCGTCCTGCTCGTCGGCGATCATCACGTAGTGTGGATCGTGATTCACCAGGCTCTCGTAGACCTTCCACACCTCGCGGTCCTTGGGGTCCAGCTTCACCGCCGCCTTGGCGGCCTCCTGCGCCTCGAGGAACCGGCCCTCCCTCTTCAGCCGGGTGGCCTTTTCCAGGTAGCGGTCCACGGCCTTGATCCGGCCGATGGCCATCTTGTGCTTCTCCCACGCCTCCTGGTTGTCCGGGTCGCGCATCAGGGCGATCTTGTACGACTCCGCGGCCCGGTCGAACATGTGGCGGGCCATGAACTGGTCCACCCGCTCCAGGTAGCGGCCCGCCCCGAAGTCGTCCGCCGCCGCCGGAGCGGCCAGCAGCAGGAGCGTCACGACGAAGAGGCTCTTCATGGTCATCCTCCCGTTACATGTTGGAGAGCTTGCCGAACGTCGAGGCGTTGGTCCGGACCATGTTCGGAGGGCTCACACCGATGCGCACGAAGTCCCTGGCAGCACCGTCCTTGAGGCTGGTGGCCTGCACCTCGATGTCGGCCTCCTGACCGTACTGCATCTCCGGGGGCACCCTCACCGTGAGCGTCACGTCGTAGCTCGCCCCGGGCTTGAGGTAGATCCGCCGGTGCGAGAGCTGCGCCCAGTAGCGTCTGAGGCCTTTCAGAATCAGACCCACGGTCTCGTTGGCCGCGCCCTCGTTGGTGACGGTCAGCGGGATCATCATCAGGGTGCGGGTCCTCACGAGACGGTCCCGCCGTGCCGCGATCCGGATCCGGTGGACAGGGATCGTCACCAGCTCCGTGGAGGCGGAGACGATCTCGCCCCCCTGGTCGTCCAGCGCCATGATCACCACGGGGAACCGCCTGTCCAGCGGGACGCCATGGGGCACCTGGACCTTCACCGCGAGCGGCATCTCCTCCCCGGGCTCCAGCACCGAGAGCGGCTGGTCCAGGTGGACCCACTCGGGGTGGATCGTCTCCGGCGATACCTTGAACGCCAGCCTCGCCGGCCGGCCCATGACGTTGCGGGCCACGAAGTCCAGCACGCCGGTCGAGCCGGGGCTGACGAGCCACCGCTCGCGGACCGGCTCGAGGGCGAAGTTCAACCCGGCCCGCACCGCCACGGTGAGCGCCTGGCGTGTGAAGATCTCCGGGTGCCCGGCCGACGTGGCCCTGAGCACGATCCGCTCGAACTCGCCGGTCAGAGCGTCCAGCGGCGGCCGGACCGTGATCGGAAGCCCAACCGGGTTCTTCCGATGGGGCACCCTCAGGTACGTCCGGTCCAGGTGCACGTACCAGTCGGCGGGCTTCTCGTCGACGAAGATGTCGAACGTGTCGTCCACGTTGCCCAGGTTCGCCAGCTCCACCATCAGCGTGGTGGCGGCGTCGCGCTTTGCGTAGTAGGTCCGGACCTCGCCGCTGTTGATGATCGGCTTCGCCCGCACCACCGCCAGCTCGACGTTCACCTTGCGGAACGTGAGCTTGCCCACCTGGCCGAAGTCGTCGGTGTACCCGATTCCCAGCAGCAGCTCCACGCCGCGGCCGGTCACCGTGTCCACCGGCGCCGTCAGGCGCATGTTGAACCGGGCCGGCACGTCCGGGGCGAGCTGCACCTCTTCCGGCTTGATGTCGACGATCCACCGGTCAGGAACCGCCGTCATCAGCTTCATCGAGACGGACCTGGGCTGGCTGCCGTGGTGGACCGCGGTCACCAGGTACCGGGCCACGCTGCCCGGCTCCATCACGAGATGGTCCGTGTTGCCCCCGGCCACCTCGAGGGTGTCCTGGGAGGGCTGCTGCTCGCTGCGCTTCCGGGCCTGGGCCGCGAGGTCCCTGTCCCGGGCCGCCGGTCCGGGGAGCGGCTCGAACTTGCCCCCCACGGTGAGGCGGGTCAAGAACTGCGGCTGATGGACCAGCCCGGGTTCGTCGGCCCACCCGATCCGCAGGGTGCCCACGTGGTTCATCGGTACGTGGGCGTAGTAGGGCACCCCGATGGTGTAATGGACCGTGGCCGATTCGCCGGGCCTCAGGCGGAAGTTCTCCTGGCTCACCTTGGACTGCCAGCCGTCCGGCGGCTGGTGGCCCTCGTCGACGCGGACCTCCCTCTCGACGCCGGCCCGGTTCTCCACCTGGACCGAGTACTGCGCGAGCTGTCCCGGCTTCACCACCGCCATCGAGGTGGCGCTGGCCACGGTGAGTCCCGGCGGGAAAGCCAGATCCGGGTCGGCCACCAGGTTGCGGAACCGCTCCTTCAGGTCGCCCATCCTGGCGAGCACCGATCGGGTGATCGCCCGGAACACCTCCTGGTTGAACCGGTGCTCCAGGGTCAGGTACAGGAGGTCGGAGAACAGCCCCCGGACGAGCAGGCAGGCCTTGGACGGATCGGAGGTGGACCCCTTGGGGAACCGCATGGTGAACAGGCGGCTCTCCTCGATGGCCTTCCACGCTCCGGTGGACGGGTCTCTCCCCAGCTCCCCGTCCAGCAGCTCCGTCAGCCGGGCCAGGTCCCCGAGGGAGGTGGTCAGCGATCGATCCAGCGCCGCCACCAGCGTCTTGAACTCGCCCAGGTCGGTGGCCCTCCACAGGTAGAGGATCCCCTTGATGGACAGGTCCAGATCGGCGATCGATCTGTCCAGGGCCATCTTCAGCCCGCGCTCTCCGTCGCTCGCCTCACAGGTGGCATAACCGGCACAGGACAGGGCGTCGACGATGCCCTGGCGGATGGCACTGTCGTCTTCGATCACCAGCACGGTTCGTTTGCTCATGATTGCGGATACCCGGGGCCCGGTTCTTAAAAAATGTCAGACGCGCACGGAGAGATAGACGGATAACTCCGTGCGCTCCTGCATCAT
>JACQZM010000324.1 GCA_016213885.1 Candidatus Rifleibacteriota bacterium
AGAGAGGGATTCTCATGAGGCTCATGGTCACCCTGCTGATCTGGTGCTGTCTCGTCGCGAGCTCCCGGGCCGACTCCTCGATGCGCCCGAACCTCGTGCTGGGCGGTGACGCCGCGGCACAAGGTCCCGCGGCTCGGAAGATCGAGAGCGGCGAACCGCTGCTGTTTCTCAAGAACCTCATCAACGCCCCGAGCCCGTCAGGGTACGAGGAGCCGGCCGCCAGGGTCTGGATGGAGCGGCGGCCCCGGCTCTCGATTCTACACCAATCGAGGCCGCGTCGGACCGGTTTGCTGCCGCCGACGGCCGAGCGGGGTATACTGGATGCGGGATCGCACGCGTTCCGGGGTCCCGTCGGCCGACTCACCAGGGAGATCCGATGCACTTGCGGCGTGGCGCGGCGCGGCCGGTCGGACCGTCGCGGGCTTCCAGCCCGATGCCGGGCGAGAGGACGGTCACGCGCATGCGTCAGCCTCGGGGGAGTGGTTTCGTGAAGAGACTCCTGGATGCGAGCCTGCGAGTCCTCTTCCTCTTGCTGGGTTGTGCCGCCGCCCACGCGACCTCCTCGTACCTGAACAGCTTCCAGTCCACCTATCCGGGGGCTCCAGCGTCGATAGCACAGTGCTCTCTCTGCCACGGCGCCTCGTCCCTGAACCCCTATGGCGCGGCCTTCGGAAGTGCGAACCACTCCTTCCAGGCCATCGAGTCCCTGGACAGCGACGGAGACGGGTTCAGCAACATCGTCGAGATCAACGCCGGCACGTTCCCGGGAGATCCCGGGAGCGCCGACGCCGACACCCACGCCGACGCCAGCTCCGACGCCGATTCCGCCTCCGAGTCCCGACCAGGCCTGCGAGGTTCTGCGATCGTCGTTCCTGACCACCCTGGACGAGACGATCGCGCTGTTCGGAAGCGGACCGATCGCCCCGGTGACCGCGAAGCTCACGGAGCTCCTCTCCCGGATCGGGCAGGGGCCGGAGCCTGGCCGGAGCGAACTGAGAGTCGGTGTGACCTCCATCCTGTTCGTCATCGCCCAGGACGACCGCCAGCAGGCACTCGATCAGACCCGGGAGCTGAAGGCCCGGTTCACCGCCGGCACTGCCGAATGGAACCGGGCGACGTTCAAGACCGAGCTCGCCAACCTCCAGAGCTTCCTCTCCACGACCTACACCGCCGGGACCACACCCCCTTCGCTGATCCTGGGCGCCACCGTGACCACGTCGGTCACCGCTCTCGTGCCCCACCAGGAGACCTATCCCTCGCGGTTCCGCCACTGGACCGCGGCCCGCCTGGGCGGGATGTACGTGCTGTCCTGCCAGGGGCGGATCGACCAGGTGAGATCGGAGCTGTCCCAGCTCTTGACCGGGGTCGGGATCTCCAGCGCAATCCAGGGCTGGCAGGCCCAGGTCCAGGCCGCCTGGGCCAGCAACCCGTCGCCCCCGCCGGCTGGCCAGCCCGATCCCGTCGTGCAGGCCCTGCAGGCCTATCCCGCCACGGAACCGGTGTCGGATGGCTCACCGTTCGGCCACTGGCTGAAGGTCCACCTGCCGGCCATGGTCACGGACATCCAGGCGGGCAATCGGGCGAGGGCGGAGACCGACTGGAACGAGGCCTGGCAAGGCACCAGGGAGTTCTGACCGCCACGCTCCGGGACTCGCTGTCTCGCGCCAGAAGCCGCACCTTGCCCTGGGGCCTTACCTGGGCAAAGGAGCTTCCGGACCAGAGGTGGCCAGGTCGTACAGGGATGAAAAGTCCAGACGGAGCGCCTGCTGGGCCGTGAGCTCGTCCGTCCAGAGATCACCGGTGAACAGGAGAATGAGGTCGCGGTCGACGAGCAGCGTGCACTCGCACAGTGGTTCATGGACCCGGAGCAGGAGCATCCTCGCCTCTCCCACCATCCGACGGAGCCGCGCAATGCCGACGTCCCAGTCCCGCAGGCCGCGCGCGAGGCTCATCAGGCAGAGATCACCGAACGTGTATCTTCGGAATCTTCCCCCGATCCTGCCCGATGGCGGGATGAAGCCGGTCTTGTCCGGGTACTGGACCTGCCGGTAGGAGATCCGGAGCAGGCGGGCGGCCTCCTTGGCGGTGAACAAGTCCATGACCGGTGTCCTTCTTCGCCGGGACCGAGCGTATCACGTAGTACCACCGCGGAGCCGGCGAGGGCAAGAGACCGGTCGGGAAAAGGAAGAAGGGACAAGCGGTGATCAAGTACGGTAATCAGGTGCAGCCTGACCTGGGGCCGGCCGTCCAGGATCCCCCGCCTGTTTCGCGGAGTCGGGCCTGTGATCAGGCCTCGGCCTGGCTGCAGAGTCGCCATCGTGTCCGGACAGCTCTGGCACTTTTCGACGCCGGTGTATCCATGATGCGGCTGACGCTGCGTCGTCGGAATCCCGAGGCCTCTGAAGACGAGGTCGAGAAGCTACTCCGTGCGTGGCTCGCCGAACGTCCGGGGGCCGAGCTTGGCGACTCGGCCGGTCTTCCGGGAATCTGGCCAAGGAGTGGCGGATGAGCGGCCTTGCCGGCGTTCTCCGTAGGCTGGCCGACGACCTGCAGAGGACCGGGCATCCCTGGTGTGTGATCGGCGGGCTCGCGGTCTTTTGCTCGCACCGAGCCGCGCTTCACCAGTGACGTGGATGTGGTGATTTCGGTGCCCAGTGATCGGGCCGCGAGAAGCTCGTCCATGCCCTCCTCGGCCATGGCTACCGATTCCATGCTGTCATCGAGGTCGTGACTTGTTCACCCTTCTCGACACGGTGCTGACACGAAGTAGAACCTGATCTGAGCCTGCGGGTCCCGTGTAGAGTACGCCGCCGGCCTCGGCGTCGATCTGGACATGACCCGCGCCGCCGACGGGGGAACGGAGCGAGACGAGATGCCGAAGCGACCCGGGCTCTGGGGTGCTGCGGCAGTCGGGTTGGCGGGAGTGCTCCTTGGAGCCTGGTGGCTCGACCTGTTCCCGTTCGAGATCCACGTCACGGACCGACAGGGTCCGATCGTGGTCCGCCGCGCTGATGCGGTGAAGGGCTTTCCGACCGACGAGCGCCTGCCCCTGACGACTGGCGCCTCCATCGGGAACCGCGATTTCGTGGAGATTCCCGATGGCGGCAGCGTCCGCATGGCGATCTCCCGCACCTGCTGGGTGAGAGTGTCGGCGACGTACGGGCCGACGACAGTCCACGTTTCGTGGCGGCGTTCCGTGAAGGACGTGCTGCGAGTCGTCGTTCCCCACGGCCGGGTCGAGCTCTTTCACGGCACCCGCCATGGTCATTACCCGCTGATTCTCGACCTCGGCGACAGGGAGACGGCAGCAAGCGACGGCGGCAGCTCGTTCTACGAGGCCAGACCTACCAGGGTGACCGTCGAAGAGCGGAAGTGATGGAGCCCGTCGAGCCGGGGGGCATCGAAGCCCGTACGCGCGCGCCTGCGATCAGCGGGATCTTGACGCCGGCCACCCTCCTGAGTTCGTCGGAGAGAGGAATGGCATGGATTCAGACCTGCTGCTATGTTGAGCGTGACCTGGGTTGAGCGTGACCTGGCAGGAGTTCTGGATCTGGGAAGGACCTGATACCGGTCTGCCATCGAGACGGCAGGCGAACGAGAGGTCTTGCGTTGGATCCTCCGAGCACCCCATCCCACCTGCTGTGGGTGGGAGTCATTCTGTTGCTCGATCTCACGGCGGCCGCCAGGGCCATCTATCGGGGCCTTGCGGTCGAGACGACTCTGGCGTGGCTCTTCGCCATCGTCGCCTTTCCGGGCATCGGCGCCCTGGCATTCATCTTTCTGGCCACTCCGGGCGTTGGCTACACGGCCCGAAGAAAACGCGACAGCGCCGCCGCCATTCCTGGTGATCTGAGAGAGAGTCAGATGGCGCGCGACACCGCGGAGACGCTGGCCCTGTTGCCGGAAACGGTCCGGTCCATCTTCCACCTGGCCAGGGCGAGCTTCCCTTTCCTTCTTCGAGGAGGGGTTCGTATCTTCGAGTACCGATCCTCGATGCTTCACGCCAAGACCATGGTGGTCGACGGGCTGTGACGCAGGTGCGCTTGATCTACGACGCAGTGGGCTCGCTCAATATCGACCACAGCAGGCTCGAGGCCATTCAAGCGGCCGGAGGGAGGGTGGAGGCTTTCTTGCCCCTGAATCCGCTGCGTCGACGGTGGTCGGTCCACCTCAGAAACCATAGGAAGCTGATCGTCGTCGACGGGACGCGTGGATTCACCGGAGGCATGAACGTGGGGGACGAGTACTCCGGTCGGGCCCGCCGAAAGGGAGCGACCCACTACCAGGACACGCACATCGATATCAGGGGGCCTGCCGTGGCCGACCTGGAGATGACCTTCATCGAGGACTGGGCCTTTTCCACCGGAGAGGTCCTGGATGTCCATCCGCCTCCGCAGAGGGAGATGAACGGGACCTCCATCGTGAGCCTGGTTCCAAGCGGGCCGGATCAGGAGTTCAACCCCAACGAGATGGTGTACTTTGCCGGGATCGCGTCCGCCAGACAACGGGTCCTTCTGACCTGTCCCTACTTCGTCCCCCACGGCTCCATCCTGCAGGCGCTGGTCAGCGCCGCGCTGAGGGGGGTGGACGTTCGCGTCATGGTCCCGGAGAAATGCGACGTCATGATTGTCGGCCCCGCGGCCAGGGCGAGCTTCCCTTTCCTTCTTCGAGGAGGGGTTCGTATCTTCGAGTACCGATCCTCGATGCTTCACGCCAAGACCATGGTGGTCGACGGGCTGTGGGCGGTCGTGGGGTCGGCAAATGTCGACTTCAGGAGCTTTCGCCTCAACTTCGAGCTGGGGACCCTGGTGTATGACCCCCAGCTGGCCCGCTCGCTGGAGAACTGCTTCGTGGCCGACCAGGCGTCTTCCCAGGAGGTTTCTCTGGAGGCGCTCTCGAGGAAATCGTACGCTGAGCGTCTGTGGGAGCAGACAGCTCGGCTCCTGTCGCCGGTTCTTTGAAGAGTCACCGGTCCAGGGACCCGAAACGCACGAGAGTGACGAACATGTGGGCGAGACGTCGGTGGCTCGGGATCGTCGCGGCCCTTGCCGGGGCTGCCCTGGTCTCTTCCATTCCGTCTTGCACGAGAGGACCCCCGCATGTGACAGTCCGGGTCGGACCGTCCGGGTCGACGTCGACGGGGGCTGCCGCCCGGATCGAACATGGAGAGGGACTCTTGAAGGTCATGACGCTCAACATGGCGCACGGTCGAAAGGACGGCTTTCACCAGGCGCTTCTCTCCCGGCAAGCCCTCGAGGCCAATGTCCAGGCGGTTGCAGCGCTCATCGAACGAGAGAATCCCGATCTCGTCGCCCTCCAGGAAGTGGATGGACCGTCGCTGTGGAGCGGGCGGTTCGACCACGCCGAGACCGTGGCGCGCCTGGCCCGGTACGGGTTCGTCGCCCGGGGAACGCATGTTCACGGACTGGGCCTGGATTACGGAACCGCGATCCTCTCCAAGACGCCGCTGGAGAGCGCGACCTCCATCACCTTCGAGCCCTCGTTTCCGACCCTTTCCAAGGGACTCTTGAAGGCAACGGTGGAGTGGCCGGGACAGGCCCACGTGGAGGTGGACATCGTGTCGCTCCACCTGGACTTCCTGAGAAAGACAGTACGGATGAGACAGATCGAGGCCATCGTCGGGGCATGCCAGCCTCGAAAGCGGCCGCTGGTGCTCATGGGTGACTTCAACTGCGAGTGGTCCGGGGCCGAGAAGACCCTGACCGTGCTCGCGGGCCGACTGGGGCTGAAGACCTTCGAGCCTTCTCGAGAGGGTCTCGAGACCTATCCCTCCCTGCGTCGACGGATCGACTGGATCCTCGTCTCCTCCGAGCTCGCGTTCGTCCGCTACGAAGTGTTGCCGGACATGGTCTCCGATCACAGGGCGGTCGTCGCGACGCTTCGCTTGACGTCCAAGACCTGACCAGCCCCTTCGGCCGGACCCGGATCGACCGGAGTCGGTCCCCTGATCCCGGGTGGATGAGGTCCCTGGAATCCACCCGGGCGGCCATCCCTGTTGGGCTCGAGGCGCCGGGACACGGCGCAGGGAAGCGGCCACCCGGGCAAGATCGATGGGGCCGCGAGGGACGGTGATATCAGGACGCGGCGGGGGCGGTCGCTGGCGGCGTCGGACCGAATGCGCTCAGGTGGGCCCGCAAGCTCACGAGGGCCCTGTGCAGCCTGCCCTTCACCATGCCCTCGGTGAGGCCCAGGATCTCGGACATCTCGCGGTAGCTGTGCCCCTGGACCGAACCCAGGACCGCGACGGCGCGCTGGTTGGCCGGCAGGAGATCGACCGCCGCACTCAGTCCGACGCAGAGCTCCCGGTACGCCGCTGCCTCCTCAGGGCCTCTCGTCCCGCCCGCCCGGGGGGGCGGCAGGTGCGAGTGCTTGGCGTCCTCGTAGGGGACGTCGGTGCCACGCCGGCCACGCCGCCGCAGGTACTGAAGGGCCACGTTGGCCGTGATGCGAAACAGCCACGTGGTGAAGCGCGAGCCGCGTCGAAAGCTCGGAAGACCGCGGAGCGCCTGGTACAAGACCTCCTGCGTGAGCTCCTCGAGATCGTGGCTGCTGTGTGTCATCCGGAGTATCTGGCGACTTATCTGACGGGAGTGGCGGCGACACAGCTCCTCGAAGGCGCCGCGATCCTCCGCCTGGGCCCGGTCGACCAGCTCGCCGTCCGCGTCGTCTGGCCCCTGGCGTTCCGTACCGGCATTCCCGGCCTTCACGATGCCGAGCTCTCTCATGGTCATCCCTCCGTCGGAACAGGCTCCAGGTCCTGGCCTCAGCGCTGGGATTCAGATCTGATGAGCCTTCCATCCGTATCAAGCATGCCACCGCCATATGGGGGAAGTGTGAAGGAACGAAGAAGATCCAGCCAAGGCGTCCGGGACCGTCGCCCTCGACGGGGGGAAACGCACCCGGGCCGGTCCCTTCGACGATGTCGAGCACCCAATACCATGTGGACACGGAGTCCGGAACGGCCGGAACTACGCGAAGGAAGGGGGTCGTACACCATATGGCGCCGCTTACCCCTCGCATCCTGGTCGTGGACGGTGACGCCCAGGTCTGCGATGACCTCCAGGTGCTGCTCGCCCGTGCCGGTCATGAGGTCTCGACCTCCACCAGCCCCGCCGTGGCAGCCGAGATGGTCCTCGAAGCTCCTTTCGACCTGCTGATCGCGGACCTCCGCATGCCGGGAATGGCGGAGGCCGACCTCCTGGGCCTGGCGAGGAAGGCGCGGCCGGACACGGACGTGATCGTGCTGACCGGGAACGCGTCGGGCGACGCGCCCCCGGATGCCCTGCGGCCTCGAGTCTTCGACTACATCGAGAAACCGGTCGACGGCATGCGTCTGCTCCACACGGTAGGGAACGCCCTCGCGAAGAGAGCTCTCTCGACGGAGCTGCAGCAGACCATCCGCGAGGTGGCCCGGCTGAACCTGGAGTTCAAGCGGACGGTGAGGTGCCAGCTCTCGAGGGAACACCGGTATGAACGCATCTCCGCCGCTGCCGCCGCGCTGGCGGACCTCGCCCGCTCCGCCGAGCCGTTCCTCGTCGCACTCGGACAGGTCGCGGCAGGCGAGGAGCCGGACATGGCCAGGCTCCGGCAGCTCGCAGGAGGGCTCGGAGAGCTCATCGGAGGGGCTGCCGAGATGCTGGCGCAACGACACATGAGGAAGTCTCCCGGCGACCTGAAGACGTTCATCGGACTGAAGACCCGGGAGCTTGCGATGCTCTTCCCGGCGGTCCGCGTCGAGCTCGAACTGCCGGCCTCTCCGGTGGACGTGGCGTTCGATCCCGGGTTCCTGGGTCAGGCCTGGGGGATCCTCGTGAACAACGCGATCCAGGCGATGAACGAGAACGGGACTCTCCGGGTCACGGCGACCGGGGAGGTGGGCTCCCTCACCCTGGAGATCGTCGACGACGGTCCCGGACTCTCCCCGGAGTCGATGGCCAGCTGCTCCGTTTGGTTCACCGGCGGCGACGCGATGGGCCTGGGTCTGGCGATCGCCCGCAGCACCGTCGAGGCCCACGGGGGCCGGCTCCGCGTGGCCAACCGGCCGGCCGGGGGTGCGATGGTGGAGATGACCCTCCCGATACTGCAGGCTGGGCCGGCACCCGGCGCACAGCCCGGAAGCGACGACCCTGATGCCACGAGATGATGATCCCCGAGAGCCGATCGGCTCGATCGATCATGAAAGGAAAGCGATCATGCAAACCAACACTCCCTGCACCGACCACTTCCGGGCGGAGCACACTTCAGTGAGACGTGGTCTCGACGCGATCGAGGCCGAGCTGGCAGCCGCACCGGACACGGACGACTCGCGCCCGACAAGAGATGCGTTCCTGGGCTTGATCATCCTGTTCGAACGAGACCTGGCGCGGCACCTCGACGACGAGGAGAGACTGCTCTACGCCGCGCTGCGTCATCACGGCGTCGGCGACGACGCGGTCCTTCACGCCTGCTTCCAGGAACATGGCGACATCCGGGTCGGCGTGCAGACCATGCGCCGGGTGTGGTCCCGCGCTTTTCCCGGCACCCCCGGGGTGGTCGCCGAGCTGAAGGACTGCGCCGCCCGCATGATCACGCTGGTCCGAGAACACCTGGAGCGCGAGGAGGGCTCGCTCTTCCCGCGAGCCGAGACGATCCTCACCGCTGCCGTGCTGGAGCGGCCGGATGCCTCGGGTCACTGTTTCCCGTCAGCCCGATCGAACGGTCGCAGCGCGATCTGAGCTCGCCCGTGGACGGCCCGTGGCACCGGTTTCGACGCGCGGTCGCTGACCTGCCCCCGGGAACAGGCCGCGAGGGGCGCGAGGGGCACGGACTCCCCGCGCCCGCGCCCGGGGCTCCGTCAGCCCTCCATCGGTCCGCTCTTCTCCCTCGCCGCGGCGGGCTCGTACGGATCGGCAAACCGGTAGCCGACTCCCTGGATCGTCTCGATCATGTGCGCGTGGACGCCCAGCTTGTGGCGGATCGAACGTACGTGGACATCGATGTTCCGGGGGACGACGTTGTCTCCCACGGCCACCACGTGGTTGAGCATCTGGCCTCGCGTGAAGGCGCGACCCGGCTGGGAGGCGAGGAGATGGAGAACCCGGAACTCCGTGGCGGTGAGGTGCACCGGTCTGCCGTCCAGGGTCACGTCGTGCCTGACCGAGTCGATCACCAGCCCGCCGCGCACGAGCCGATCGGCGTCGGAGGCCTGTCTCCCGGCCAGCTTCCTGCGGATCACGGCCTTGGCCCGGGCCACCAGCTCCAGCGGCCGGTACGGTTTGCAGAGGTAGTCGTCCACGCCCATCCCCAGACCGAGCGCGACGTCGGACTCGCGCCCCTCGGCGCTGATCATGATGATGGGGGTCTCGCTCGTGAGCGGATCCCTCTTGAGCCGGCGGCACACCTCTATCCCGTCGATGTCGGGCAGCACACAGTCGAGCACGATGAGGTCCGGCGCGACCAGCCTGGCAGCCTCGACCCCATCGACGCCTCGAGTCCGGTTGATGATCTTCCAGGACTCCCGCGACAGGATCTCCCCCAGGACAGTCGCCGTGTCCGGCTCGTTCTCGATGAGAAGGATCTTCATGGACCCATCCTCGGCCGACGCCCAGCATCTGCCGACAGTTCCAGGAACACCTTCAGCGTACATCGAGCATCCGGTGGCCGCAATCGGGCCGCCGGGCCGGAGCCCGGGCTCCGAGGCCCGGGTCTCCGGCGTCGAGCCGTCTCATCGGAGCTCATCCGGCCCTGACGGCGATCTTGTGCGGTCGGGCGCTCTCGACCTTGGGCAGCCGGATCTCCAGGACGCCGTTGCGGACGCTCGCCTCGATGCCGTTCACATCGACCTCGTCGGAGAGGGTGAACTGCCTCGCGAACTGACCGGTCTCGAACTCCTGGTAACCGAGCTGGAAACCCTCGAAGATCTCGGTCTCGACCCGCCCGGCGATGGTGAGAACGTTGTGCTCGACCTGGATGTCGACGCTCTTCTCGTCGACCCCTGGCATGTCGGCGATCACGATCAGCGAGTCGCTCGTCTCGATGATGTCTGCTCTCGGGACGAACAGCGCCTCCCGCTCGCGTCGGTTCTCGGAGATTGTCTGATTGTCGGCTCTGTGGAGCTCTCGATCCTCTTGTGCCATGACGATGGACCTCCTACCTGGTTTCATACGCTCGGGCCCGAGTTCAGGCCGTCTTCAGGGCGATCTTGCGGGGCATCTCGGCCTCGGCCCGCGGCATCCTCAGAGTCAGCACACCCCTGGCGTACCGGGCCTCGACCTTCTGCGCGTCCAGAGGCTTCGGCAGCTTGATGGAACGGACGAACTGCCCGTACCCACGTTCCACCCGGTGAAAGACCTCGCCCTTCTTGAGCACCAGAGGGGCTCGGGATCCCCGGATCGTGACCGTGTCACCGACGACGGCGACATCCAGCTGGTCGGGATCGATACCCGGGATCTCCGCGGTCAGCACGTAGGCCTCCGCACCGTTCCAGATGTTCACTGCCGGGAAATCAGCGGCCGTGTGCGTCGGAGTGTCATCGAACGAACCCTGCACGGGTCCGCGCACGCCGCTCTGCTCGCGGAACCGCCCCATCATTCGTTCCAGATCAGTCCAAAACATGGTCTTCCTCCTCGGCTCGTCACGACACCAAGTGGTCAACAGAGACGGGAGAGGTCCAGCCGACTCTCGCGGCGACTCGCCCGTCGTCCCGATCGGGAAGTGGGCCGTCACTTGGGAGACTCTTCCAGGCCCACCAATCTGTTGGATGCGCATCCGAGGTGAATGGACCGGTGCCGCGATGGAATCCGCACAGAGACTCAGGGTGGCCTGGCGACCGACGTTCGCCGGGCGCGGCTCATCCGCGGCACGACTCGGGACTGAAGAGCGCTTCAGCTCTTCTTTTCCGACTTGAAGATCATCTTCCGGATCCACGGTGGGAACAGCCGGTCGGCGGTCTTGAGGCCCCAGCCGACGATGAAGCCCACGGCGGCCGTGGTGGCGAACGCTGCCACGGCATCCAGGATCAGGCCGAGCGCCGGAAAGATCCAGCGGAACTTGCCGCAGAGGAGGAAGTAGACCGAGGAGCCGACCACGGTGACCACCAGACGGATCGGGCCGAAGGTGCTCTCCTGCTGGTCGTGCTTCCGGCCCAGATGGCCGATGAGCAGGTACTGGGCCAGCGCCACCGCAGCCACATCCAGGAGCGGAATCATCAGCGAGGCCCGGCCGAGGAGCACCACTGCCACGGCGGCGCCCAGGGAGTGGACGATCACCGCCGCGCCGAGGTGCCCCTCGTCCTCTTCGTCCGTGGCCTCCTGGGCTTCTTTCGCGCTCTCCGGCGTGGGCTCCGGAGGCGGCTCGTAGCCCTCGAGAAGGGTTGCGACCTGCTCCAGAAGCTTGTCGAGGCCCAGGCTCGTCTTGGCAGAGATCGGGACCGGCGCGACCTTCAGATCTTCCAGGCAGATCCGCGCCGCCTCCGTGATGTCGCCCAGCTCGCGCTCCGAGAGGACATCCACCTTGTTGATCGCCACGACCACTTGCCTGGACTTCGAGAGCTGGCCGAGCAGATCCAGGTCGCGGTCCGTGATCCGGCCGGTGCCGTTGACCAGATGGACGATCAGGTCGGCCTCGGTCACCTCGGGCGCGAGCCCGCCCAGACCGGTGTCGCCGGACCTGAGACTGGGAGTGTCGATGAACGACGCCCCCTCCACGGACCCGCTGACCGCTCGTCTCGTGGTGTAGCCCTGGCTGGAGACCGGAGACACGTCGGCCCCGACCAGTCGGTTGACAGTTTCGACCGCGCGGCTTCCAGCCCGCCCGCGCCGGGACCTCGAGCTTCCTGTTCCGCGCTCACTTGCCCTCCCTCTCCCGCTTCAGCTTCGAGAAGTCCATCTTCTTCGCCTCGACCTCGGCTCTGGCGTACTCCTTCTTGAAGTACTCGGAGAGCGACTCCCGCGGAGCCTTCATCCCGGAGGCGAACCACCAGGAGATGGTGCGGCCGTAGGCCTGGATGCTTGCGAACGCCGTCACCGCGCCGACCGCGGAGCCCAGGAACGGAACGAACTTCACGGCCTGCCGGGCGGCGTACCGGAAGACGAACGAGGTGCCCAGCGACCCGGCCACGAGCCCCGCCGCGTCTTTCGCCGGGAGGTCGCCGTGACCGTAGATCAGCGCCACGTGGAGCGTCATGGCGACCTGCAGGGGAAAGAGCGCCACCAGATCGGAGAACGGGATCGGAGACAGCCCCACGACCGCCGCGGACCCGGCATAGTAGTTGACGATCCGCTCGGTCTCCTCGCTCTTCACGGTGAGGTGGCCCTCGAGCTTGGAGAGGAACCCCTCCTTGGCGCCGGACGGGAGGAGCGAGACGATGAGGCGCACCAGCTTCTCGACCCGGGCGCCGGTCCGGGCCGATACCGGTATGAACATGTCCGTGGGCACAGCGAGCTTGCTCAGCACGGAGTCCTCGGCCTCGGTCAACTCGGTCGCGTCGAGAATGTCGATCTTGTTCAGCACGACGATCGTCTTCACGTGCCTGCTCAGCACCCGGTACAGAGCCACGTCCGCGTCGTGGACCGCCTCTCCGCCGTTGAGCACCTGGAGCACCAGGTGGGGATCCATGGTCTGCTTCAGCACCACGTCGGGCGCCGTCACGCTCCCGGCTCCGTACCCCGGGCAGTCCACGATGATGAATCCCTGGGTCTCCTCGGGGCGCGAGGCCGTGGTGCCCTTCATCCCCCCGGCCGGCTCCTCCGAGACGGTCCTGCCGAGGATCCTGTTGAAGAGGCTGGACTTGCCGGCCCCGGAGAAGCCGACGATGGAGATCCTGGCCTTTGCCTGGAACTTCTCGCGAAAGCGGCGAGCCTCTCGCTCGGCGATGGACTCCTGGTCCGGGTTCACTCTGGCGTCTTCAGCCACCGGTCGTCTCCTTCGGGAAAGGACATGTGGAGTATACTGTCTCGGCCCCCGGGAATGCCAGAGACACGCCGGAGTCGTCAAGTCCCGAGATCGGCCCACCAGACCTTCAGGTAGGCGGGCTCCTGGGCGCTCGCCGGAAAGTCCAGCGGCTGCGTGGTCAGCGACTCGGACACGACGGTCCGCCCCAGCTGCCGACACGCCGCGAGCAGGTGCTGCCTGAACGTGTGGGGGGCCAGCGTCGCGGCGTTGGTGCAGGCCACCAGCGTCCCCCCGGGCCGCACCAGCGGCAGCGCCCGCAGCGCCAGCCGTCCGTAGTCGCGGACGGCGCTGAACGGGCCCGACGCCTTGGACGTGGAGAACGTCGGCGGATCGACCACCACGAGATCGAACGATCGCCCCTTCCGGGCCAGACGCCGCATCCAGTCGAAGGCGTCGCCGACCAGCCAGGTGTGGAGGTGGCTCTCCAGGCCGTTGGCCTCCATGTTCTGCCTGGCCCACTCCAGGTAGCGCCGCGACAGGTCCACGGTGGTCACCCGGGCCCCGGCTCTGGCAGCGGCCACGGAGAAGGCGCCCGTGAAGGCGAAGAGGTTCAGCGCCTCGGGCTGCGAGGTCGCCGGCACGGCCTCGCCACCACCGGCCCCGCATCCGGTGCGGTCCGGGAGCCATTCGCCACGGAGGATCCGCCACCGGGTCTCCCGCTGGTCCAGGAAAAGACCGACGGAGTAGCCCTCGTGAACGCTGACCTGGAACCGCAACCCGTTCTCGAGCACCAGGAAGCGATCGCCGACCGCGGGCCCGGCCAGGTGGAGCGGCCGGGCCTGGCGGGCGCCGGCCCCCCGCACGTCGCGGCGGAGCTCCCTGCAGTAGACCGTCTCGATGCCGGTCGCCTCGCGCATCGCGTCGACCAGCTCCCGGTCCAGGCGAACCCTGTAGCTGAACAGCAGCGCCTGGCCGAGCCGATCGACGAACTGGCCCGGCGCGCCGTCGGAGGCTCCGTTGAGCAGCCGGAGCGCCGTGGTCTCGGAGAGGTCCGTGAGCCCGCGCCTCGCCTCGAGCGCCCCGAGGGCCAGGCACCGGGCCGGGCGCCGCTCGCCCTCGAGGACCGCCTGGAACAGGGCGGACCCGGTCGCCTCGACCGACACGGGGCGCCCGGTACCCGGGTGGGTCAGCTCGATCCGCACCAGATGCAGCATCGGCCCGGAGGCCGGCCTCCCGGGAGTGGGAGGAACCGGCGGGGCGACCGGGTCTCTGCCGGCCTGGCTCGAGAACGGCTCGAGAGCGGCCTGATCGACCACGACGCCCTCGACGAGGGCCAGATCGTCCCGCCGCTCGAGCCGCGTGAAGGCGATCCGGCCCGGCCCCGGGCGGACCGCCCCGGCCGGACCGAGCCGCTCGAGCGCCGGAGCCGGGAGCAGCGCTCGAACCGTCCACCGGACCTCGCCGCGCCCCAGCTGGGCCGCCACGCACCGGGCCGCCGCCGGTGTCTTGGTGAAGAGAAGCACCCCGGGCGCACCGGACGGAACGGCCGGATGCGGCGCGAGCCCCGGGCCCAGGCCGAGCCGGCGCGCCACCCAGTCTTGCAGCCCCTCCTGGGCGTACGGTCCATCGGCTCGCAGCGGGACGCCGGCGGGTCGGTCCACCACCAGCAGCTGGTCGTCTTCGTGGAGGATGGCGGGCAACCGCATGGTGGAGCTCTCTCGATCGGCGGGCGTCCTTGGTCGGCGCGGAGCCGCGGTACCAGGGGCGACGAACCGATGCGCCTGTCTTATCACACCGTGCGGCACCGGACAAGCCCGGCCCGGCCCGCGGCGCCGGATCGGGCGTTGACGCTGCACGGTCGTGCGGATATGCTCACCCGATCCTGTGAAATCCGAATCCACGACCGATCTGACCGGCCTCACCCGCGACGAGATGGTGAACCTCGTCCGCTCGCTGGGAGGCACATCCGTCCAGGCTCGACGTCTGGCGCGGTCGCTCCACGACAGTCGGG
Source organism: Candidatus Rifleibacteriota bacterium (assembly GCA_016213885.1). Taxonomy (GTDB): domain Bacteria; phylum Muiribacteriota; class UBA6191; order JACPRK01; family JACQZM01; genus JACQZM01. Next base: position 14,903 of record JACQZM010000324.1, read on the forward strand.
TCCCTGACGTCCGCGCCATCCCGGGGGTGGCCGCGCGGCTTCTGGCCAAGCTCGCGGAGGTGGCCCACGTCGGCCGCCTCGTCCGGTGCGGGGTGCTGCGCTCCGCGACCTCCGAGGGCACGCGGAAGCTGCTGTGCGAGACCACCGATCGATTCCCCGTGGAGTCGGTGCTCTTTCCGTCGCACCAGGACCGCCTCCGGCTGACGCTCTGCCTCTCCTCCCAGGCGGGCTGCCGCATGGGGTGCGCGTTCTGCGCCACAGGCGCCCTCGGGTTCAGAAGACAGCTCACCGCCGGCGAGATGGTGGCCCAGGTCTGGGAGGCGCTGGCGCTGATGGACCGGGGAGAGTTCCTCAACAACGTGGTGTTCATGGGGATGGGCGAGCCGTTCGACAACTTCGGCGAGGTCAGCAGGGCGATCCGGATCCTCCACGCCGACGAGGGGTTCCGGCTGGCGTACGACAAGATCACGCTCTCCACGTGCGGCCTGTTGCCGGGCATGGAGTCCATGGCCCGGGAGCTTCCCAGGGTGGCGCTGGCGCTCTCCCTGCACAGCGTCCGCAACGCCACCCGGAACCAGCTCGTCCCGTGCAACCGCCGGTACCCGGTGGAGGCTCTGCTGTCGTTCCTCCGGACCTACCCCAAGAAGGGCTGCAAGGCGTTCTGCATCGAGTACTGCCTGATGGCGGGGCTCAACGACAGCGAGGCCGAGGCGGTCGAGCTGGCGCAGGCGCTCGAGGGCATCGTCCACAAGATCCACCTGATCCCTCTGAACCCGGTACCGGGGCTGCCGTTCGAGCGGCCCACGGAGCAGGCGATCCGGCGGTTTGCCGACGCCGCGAGGCTCGCCGGAGGGTCGATCGTGCTCAGGGACAGCAGGGGCGAGGACATCGCGGCGGCGTGCGGCCAGCTGGGCGCGTCCCACCTGGCCACCAGGGCCGGCGCGGATCGGTCCGCAGGGTGAGCCGGCCATGAGAGATCGACCGACAGAGCCGGTGCCGCGTCCGGGAGGCCGGCTCCGGGCCGGGCGCCGCTCGCCGGGGCTGCGGGTCGCCTTCTACTGCGGCCGGGTCGGGGGCATCGTGGCGCTGCGCGATTGCGCCTACTGCCGGGCTTTCAAGGAGGGCGCCAAGGCGTTCGGCGCCGTGGTCGAATGCCGCCAGGAGAGCCTCGTCGCCGGCTACGAGTGCCGGCGGTGCAAGACGTTTCTGCTCCCCCAGATCACCCTGGACAGCCAGGGCCGGCCGGCCTGCGGGCACTGTCAGATGAACGGCCGCTCCGTGCCGCCCTCGGCATCGTCGACGAACTGATCAGGGGCGACCCGCGGCTCCGCCGGGACTCGGCCGGGGAGCGTCGAAGCCAGGAGGACCGTTGCTCGGCACCGGCCTCCCTGGACCCCCCCGGGCCGTCCTTCTCGGGCCGGCCCCGGGAGCCGCCGGCTTCGGGCCCCACAGGATCCGTCCGGCCTTCTCCGTGCGAGACACGTTCACCACCACGAGCCGGTCTGGCTCGAGACGGCGGTCGTCGCAGCCCTCGAGCCTGAACGCCTTGAGACCCGGTGCGCCGCGGAACTCCGCGACCGGGCCCCGGGGATCGCCCCGGCCCGGTCGAAGGGCGAAGACGCTGAAGCTGAGCCCGGGAAGGCTGATGCGGGTGGTGGATGCCCCGGCCGGGCCGGGGGCGAGGTCCAGCGCCTCCACGACGTCGAGCCCCAGATCGGTCCGCACGGCGCTGGACGCCCCGGACGCCATGTGCCTGGCGTACGCCTCGAACAGCTCGCCGAAGGTGTGCCGGGCCTCGCCGGGCTCGCTCAGGCAGAGCTCGATGGCCTCCACCGCGGAGTCGACCCGGCTGTCCGCGGCGATTTGCATCCAGGTCCGGACCAGCGCCTCGGGGCCCAGGGCGTCGGCCATCAGGAACGCCAGCGGAGCGTAGGCATATCCGAGCGACGATCCGCCGGCTGCGCTCTCGAGGCCCGACCTGGAATGCTCGCCCCTGCCGGTGCTGACGGCGTCCACGTAGGTCAGCCGCTTTTGCCCGGTCTTCGGGTCGACCGGCGCGAGCCGGTACTCCAGGTAGATCGCCGTGGCTTCCATCCACCAGAGGAAGCGCTCCTCCCGGATCGCCCTCGCGCCCCGGAGGCAGCGGTACTGGCAGAGGTGGAGATACTCGTGGGCGAGCAAGGCGCTCAGGGCCACGGACAGGTCCTCACCGGGCTCGGCCATCCGGTCGGGCACGGTGATCCGCATCCGGTTCGACCGGTCGGTGACTCCCAGCCGGTCCGTGCCGAGGTCGGTCACCTCGATGGTGAAGTCGACCGCCTGCTGCTCCACCGGCCAACCCAGGCGTGCCAGCTCCCTGCGGGCTCGCAGGACTCCCCGGGTCACGGCCTTCAGATAGCCGAGGCGGTCCGCTCGACCGAGGCTGCCGGCCCCCCGACCCGCCCGATGACCCGGCCCGAGTCGACGATCTGCAGCTGGTCGGCCTGGACCGGCGCGACGAGAACGGCGAAGCAGCACAGGAGCGCCGCGATCGCCGGGCACGGGCGAGCCTGGAGGGGGGCTTGGGGGGCGGAATGAGCGAAGCGAAGGGCCCCCCATGTGAAACGATCCTGCCCGGCTCGGCCGCGGAGCTCGCGACGTGCTCGAGCTGCCCCTTGCATGGGGGACAGGTCCACCGACCCGATCACGGAGCGCATCACGATTCCTGCCCGACGGAGACGATCACGACATCCCCTCTGTTGACTACGATCGTGAAGTGCTCAGGTTGCGTGTGCCGCCGGAACAGCCGGGCCGGCGCCGCCCGGTCCAGGTCCGGGGCCACAAGCCCGGCCCCAACTCCCAAGTGTTCACAGGGACCTTTGTCTGGTAACATGGGCACACCCTGGGGTCCTGGCGGACCAGCGACGGCCCGGCCGGAGCCGGAGCCCGGCCCGCTGACCGGCAGCAGGCCGTCCGGACCGTGGCCTTGAATAGGAGGCGACCTTGATCCGAAACACATCGATCCTCAGGTGTTTCTCGTGTGTGGCTGTGGACAGGAGAAGCCACGGATCACCCAGCTCGACCCCGCGAAGGGAGAGTACGACAAGAACCTCATCATCAAGGGCGAACACTTCATGAACTACCCGAACCAGAAGGCGATCACGATCAACGGCGCCGATGCGCCGCAGATCATGAGCTGGTCGGACCAGATGATCACGGTCATGATTCCCCGGGGCGCGGCGCTGACCGGCAAGGTCCACCTCTCCGCCGACGGCGTCGCATCGGACCCGGTGGACTTCTCCATCAAGGCGCCGGCCCCGTCCCTGCAAGAGGCGACTCCCGGCCGGGCATCCGTCGGGCAGCTGATGACGATCAAGGGGAAGAACCTGGGCCGCGAAGGGAAGATCTCGTTCGGCGGCGTGGCCGCCACGGCCAAGAGCTGGACGGACACGACCATAGAGGTCCCGGTGCCCGAGGCGGCCGCGCCGGGCTCCATCGTCGTCAACGTCGGCGGGCAGGAGAGCAACCCGGTCCCGTTCGAGCTCATCGTCCCGGTGCTCAACTCCATCTCGCCGGAGTCGGCTCTACCTGGCAGGGTCGTGACGCTCAAGGGCGTCGATTTCGGCACGGACATGCGCTCGGGCAAGATCGTCTTCGGGACCGCCGAACCGCAGATCAAGAGCTGGACCGACACGAAGATCGAGGTGGTGGCGCCGGATCTGCCGGACGATCGTGAAGACGTGAGCGTCGGCGTGATCGTCAAGGGTTGCCCCTCGAACCAGAGGAAGTTCAAGGTGCCGCAGCCGCCCAAGACCGGCATCATCTCGGAAGCCGGGATGGCGTTCGAGTTCCAGGACCTGGTCATCGACCCGGACGGGTTCCCCCAGATCGCCTGCTCGTCCATGGACATGGGCGGCGCGATGATCCTGAGCTGGAACGGCACCAGCTGGGCCCCGACAGTGTTTTCCGACCCGTCGTTCAAGAGCGGCAACGTCCAGCACTTCGTGGGGTGGAGTATGCACGCGGCCATCGACCAGCAGGGGAACACCCACGCGACGTGCCTCGACTTCTTCGACAGCGGCGTGGTCTACCTGAAGCGATCCGCCGACGGGAAGCCCCACGTGGAGCGCATCGTTCCCAGCATGCCGCAGCGAGACTACTTCGCCGTGGTGGTCGGAGTCGACCCCAAGGGGGTTCCCGCCGTGACGCTGACGGGTGAGCGGGCCGGTCTGAAGCTGTTCACCCGGACGGACAAGGGCTGGATCGACGAGACGCTCGACGCACGAGGCGGGGAGGGCGACGTGTCCGCCCCGCCCGACATCGTCTACGACAAGCAGGGAACGCCTCACATCGCCTTCTTCGAGGCCCAGGCCACCACCCTGAGCTACGTGACCAAGGGGGACGGCAAGTGGTCCGTCACGGTCGTGGACCCGGGTCCGAAGGTCGGCGACGGCGCCTCCATCGCCCTGGACTCCAAGGGCAACCCGGCGATCAGCTACCACGACTTCTCCGGCACCGGCACCCTGAAGGTGGCCACCAAGGGGCCGTCGGGGTGGAAGGTCGAGGTGGTGGACGCCACGCCCGGCGCTGCCCGGCACACCAGCCTCAAGTTCGACGCCGACGACAAGATGCACATCATCTACGACGTGTCGGACGCGACGCTCAAGGAGATCGAGTTCCAGGGCAAGAAGGTGAACCAGGCCGAGTACACGCCCAAGGGGCTCAGGCACGCGACCAACGCCTCCGGCGCCTGGAAGATCAACGAGAAGGCCGACGCCAGCTCGCCGTCGGGGTGGAGACCGGTCCTGGGCATCGACAAGAAGGGCCGCAAGTGGTTCGCCTACCACGACCTCAAGGAGAAGAAGCTCCGCCTGGGGATGCTGAAGTAGCAGCCCGGCCCCCGGGCCGGTGGCGCCTCTCGGCTCCGGAGTGAACGACAGGGTCGCCTGCGGCGTCTGCAGGGGCCCCCTCCCCTGCAGCCACCGCCCCTTGCGCGGGCACTCCGACCGGGCTCGCTTCGGTTGGCCCGCGCAGGGTCGTGTGCGGC
>JACQZM010000317.1 GCA_016213885.1 Candidatus Rifleibacteriota bacterium
GTACCGCGTGGTGCGGCGGGTCGTCAGGGATTCACGAAGTACCTCGCCGCCTGCCGGGCCACCTCGGTGAGCGGGCCGAAGTAGACGCCCAGGACCACCACCGGGACCAGCAGCAGCCACAGCAGCGTCTTGTAGTGGGTCGACAGGTCGAGCTCGAGCCCCCGGGGCGGCTCCGTCAGGAACATGACCCTCAGGATCCGCGCGTAGTAGAACAGCGACACGACGCTGTTGGCGATCCCGATGAACGCCAGCCAGTAGAGGCCGTGGTGGATCACGGCGTAGAAGAGGTAGAACTTGCCGATGAAGCCGGCGAGCGGCGGCAGGCCGACCAGGGAGAAGAGGAAGATCGCCATCGAGACGCCCATCAGCGGCTCCAGCCGACCGAGGCCGGCGTAGTCGTCGATGCGCTCCTTGCCCAGGTGGTCGCCGATGGCGATGGCCACGACGAAGGCGCCGAGGTTGGCGAACAGGTAGACCGCCAGGAAGAACAGGACAGCCACCACGCCGTCCACCTCCACCGGCTGGTCGGCGCGGCGGAACACCAGCACGGCGACGCCCATCATCAGGTAGCCGGCGTTGGCGATGCCGGAGTAGGCCAGCAGCCTCTTGATGTTGGTCTGGTTGAGGGCGGCCAGGTTGCCCAGGGTCATGGTCAGGGCGCTGAGCGTGCCCAGAATCGCGGTCAGAAGCTCCCAGTTCAAGAACACCTGTTGCCCGAACTCGGCGTCGAGAGCCAGCACGAAGCCGTAGAGGAACCGCACCAGCGCCGCGAACCCGGCGGTCTTCACCAGCACGGAGAACACCGCCGTGACCGGAAGCGGCGACCCCTCGTACACGTCGGGGCACCAGAAGTGGAACGGAAACACCGCCACCTTGTAGAACAGGCCGGCCAGCACCAAGAAGAGCGGAAGCGGCAGCAGCTTCATCGTCACGGCCAGCGTCCCGCCGGTGCCCGGGACCCCGCCCGGATAGGCCATGTGGTTGATCGTCGCCGCCACCTTGGCGAACATCTCCGGAATGGCCGTGGTGCCGGACATGCCGTAGAAGAAGGTGAGGCCGTACAGCAGGACGCCGGAGGAGGCGGCTCCATAGAGCACGTACTTGAACCCCGCCTCTGTCGACCTGACGCTGCCTTTCATGCTGCCGGCGAGAACGTACGAGCAGATGCCCACGGTCTCGAGGGCCAGATAGAGCATGAGGATGTCGTTGGCGGACACCAGCAGCATTCCGCCCAGCAAGAGGCCCAGCAGGTAGCTGACGTACTCGCACCTCTTGCGGACCGCCACGTCCGGGGTCTGGTAGGAGAACAGCACCGCGAACAGCCCGGCGAGCAGCAGCAGCACCTTCATGAACTGACTGAACGGGTCCACCGAGAGCGTCCGGAAGAACACCTCCCGCTCCACCTGCGACGCCCCCAGCGACGCGCGGAACGTGAGCAGCGCCACGGCGAGCGCCACTCCCACGCCGGCCAGCGCCGGGGTGTCGGAAGCGCGAACCTCCTCGTACTCGTCGTCTCCGCCCACGAGGAGCTCCGAGAGAAGGACGAAGAGGATCGTGGCCGCCACCAGGAGCTCCGGGAGAATCAGCCAGAGATCGCGGAGCAGCTGGTCCATCAGAGGATCACCGCCGCTTTCACCATCTCCAGGAGCAGCACGAACGTCTGATTCTGGATGTTCAGGAGCGGGGCGGGAAACACACCCAGGATGAGGATGATGACGGCCAGGGGCACCAGGCACCAGAGCTCACGCTGCGTGATCTCCGAGAGGTCCTTGTACTTCGGGTTGAGCTGTCCGAGGAACACCCTCTGGACCGTCCAGAGGACGTACGCGGCGGTGACGAGGATCCCCGGAATGGCGAACACAGTGACCCAGCGGATGTAGCCCGGGTTGTACAGCATCCGGCCGGCCAGATCCGTGACGCATCCGCCGGGGCCGCTGCCCGACAGGGCGTTGAACCCGCCCAGGAACACCATCGCCTCGCTGATGAAGCTGGACATCCCGGGCAGTCCGAGCGCCGCGAAGAAGGCGAACGACGCGATGCCGGCGTAGATCGGCGTGACCGCGGCGAGGCCGCCGAACCCCTCGATCTCCCGGTGGTGAGCCCTGTCGTAGATCACGCCGACCAGGAGGAAGAGCATGGCCGTGATGGTGCCGTGGTTGAACATCTGGAGCCCGGCCCCGTTGAACCCCAGGTCGTTGAACTGCACCATCCCCAGGAGCACGATGCCCATGTGGGAGATCGAGGAGTAGGCCACGAGTTTCTTGAGGTCTTTCTGGGCCATGGCGCACATGGCGCCGTAGATGATGTTGATCCAGGCCAGCAGAGCCACCCACGAGAACGACTTGATCGCCTCCAGCGGGCACAGAGGGTAGGAGATCCGGAGCATCCCGTAGGTCCCCATCTTCAGGAGCACCCCGGCCAGGATCACGCTGACCGCCGTGGGAGCCTCCACGTGCGCGTCCGGAAGCCAGGTGTGGAACGGGAAGACCGGCACCTTGATGGCGAAGGCGATGAAGAAGAAGATGAAGCAGAGGTTCCTCATCCAGTCGGCCTTGCCAGGGAACTGCCGCGCCATCTCCGGGATCGAGAACGTCCGACCGCACTCGAAGTAGATCATCAGCATGGCGATGAGCAGCAGCACCGACCCCAGGAAGGTGTACAGGAAGAACTTGATCGCCGCGTACTCCTTCCGCGGGCCGCCCCAGATCCCGATGAGGAAGTACATCGGGAGGAGCATCAGCTCCCAGAACACGAAGAACAGGAAGAAGTCGAGGGCGCAGAACGTCCCCATGATCCCGGTCTCGAGGAGGAGGAAGAGAGCGAAATACCCCTTGATTCCGTGCTTGATGTTCCAGGAGGCGATGATGCAGATGAAGGAGAGGAGCGCCGAGAGGAACACCAGCGGGAACGACAGGCCGTCGACGCCCAGGTAGTACTGGATGCCGTACTGTTCGATCCAGGGGTATCGCTCCACGAACTGCATCGACTTGGCGAAATCGGCCACGCCGGTCCCGCCGAGGTTCCTGTTGAACGTGACCAGCATCACCACGCTGATCACCAGCGGGAAGAACGCAGAGCAGGCTGCGATCGTCTTGATGATCTTCTTCTCGGCGTTCGGGACGAACAGGATCATCAGCGCCCCGAGCAGGGGAATGAACGTAAGCGCTGTCAACGCGTGACTGGCGTTCTCTGTCATTGCCTAGAGTCTCCTTAACCGACCCCTGAACGGGCCCGAATCACCAGAGCGACTAGAGGAACTGGAGTCCGAACAGGAGGACCATCATGAACCAGAAGGTCCAGACCAGATACCCTTGAACCACCCCGGCCTGGAGCCCCCTGACCCGCTCCCCGAGGCTGAGCGTGGCGTCGGCCAGCTTGTTGACCAGGCCGTCGACCCAGTTCAGGTCGGCCCAGCCGGCCGCCGTGGTGAGCCGGACGCCCGCCCGGGCGACCCAGTTCACCACCCCGTCGATGACGTCGAGATCGAACCGTGCGAGCCGCGCGTTCAGCTCCAGCAGGGGCTTGACGAACACGGCCTCGTACAGCTCGTCCACGTAGTACTTGTTCTCGAGGATCGTGTGGATCCGGCCGAGGAGCCGGCCCAGGCCCGGGTACGCCTGCTGGATCGTTTCCAGGGTCACGCTCCGGGTGAGAAAGCACGGGATCGAGAGGAAGATCCCGGCGAACACCACGAGGACCGCCAGCACGCTCGGCGTGTGGTCCTTGCCGGCTCCGTGGGGGCTGGCCTGGTGAGCTCCGCCCGGGGCGGCGCCGTGAGCGACGGCCGCTGCGGGGCCCAGCCCGGCCCAGCTCCTGTGCAGCCGCTGCCTGTAGAAGTCCATGACCGGCAGCTCAGGCCGCTCCACCACGCCGGAATACCATCTCCCCCAGATCAGGGCCAGCGATGGCGCGGAGACCTGCCGGGCCGCCTCGATCCGGGTCGTGGTGCTGGCCCAGGGGTGCCCCGACTCGCCGGCGGAGAACCCCCAGCCGGCGCTGACGGCGAACACGGCAAGGACGATGAGCGGAGCGGTCATGGTCCACGGCGACTCGTGGGCGTGATCGTACTTCTCCCTGTTCCGCGGCTCCCCGAAGAACGTCATCCAGATGAGCCTGAACGAGTAGAAGGCGGTCACCCCGGCGGCCACCAAGGCCACCCAGAAGAACCCCTTCTGGAGAAGCAGCCACAGGATCCCGTCGCGCATCGGGGGCAGATGGCCGAACTCGTACGCCGCCTCGAGGATCGCATCTTTCGAATAGAAGCCCGACGTGAACGGGAACCCGCAGATCGCCAGGGTGCCGACGAGCATCGCGAAGAACGTGATCGGCGCCTTGTGCCGCAGCCCTCCCATCTCCCGCATGTCCTGGGTGTGCGCCGCGTGGATCACGCTGCCAGCACAGAGGAAGAGCAGCGCCTTGAAGAAGGCGTGGGTGGACAGGTGGAACAGCCCGGCCGTGAAGCCGCCCACACCGAGCGACATGATCATGTAGCCCAGCTGGCTCACCGTGGAGTAGGCCAGCACCCGCTTGATGTCGTTCTGGGCCAGGGCGATGGTCCCCGCGAAGAACGCGGTGATGAGCCCGATCAGGGCGATGCCCAGGAAGGCGTCGGGGGTGAAGATCGGGTAGAGCCGACCCACCATGTACACGCCCGCGGCCACCATCGTGGCGGCGTGGATCAGGGCCGAGACCGGCGTCGGACCCTCCATGGCGTCGGGGAGCCAGACGTGCAGCGGGAACTGGGCAGACTTGCCCACGGCGCCACAGAACACCAGAAGGCCGGCGACGGTCAGCATCAGCGGCGTGACGGTGCCGTCGCCGAGCAGCCGGGGCAGCGCCTCGAACACGCCGGACATGCTCAGGGTGTCGGTCCAGCGGTAGAGCAGCCCCAGCCCGATGAAGAAGCCGATGTCGCCCACCCTGTTGGTGAGAAACGCCTTCTTGCAGGCATCGGCGGCGGAGCGCTTCTCGAACCAGAATCCGATGAGGAAGTACGACGAGACCCCCACGAGCTCCCAGAAGACGTAGAGCAGCAGGAGGTTGTCCGTGACCACCAGACCCAGCATGGAGAAGCAGAACAGCGACAGGAAGCCGAAGAAGCGGCCGTAACGCGGGTCGCCGTGCATGTAGCCCACCGAGTAGAGGTGGATGAGCCCGCCGATGAACGTCACGATGAACAGCATGCAGGCCGTGAGCCCGTCGAGGAGGACCCCGACCTTCAACGACTGGCCGCCGACCTTGAACCACTGGACCTGGGTCTGGGCCGGTGTCGCGCCCCGGAGGACCGACAGGAAGATCCAGGTGCCCAGCACACATGAGAGGAATATGGCCGTCAGGGAGACCCAGTCGCCCTTGCGGGGCAGGAACCGGCCGATGAGCATCTGCACGGTGAAGGCGACCAGCGGAAAGACCACCAGCAGCACGCTGGCCGCCGGCGCCGAGATCGGCTGCCAGAGATCGACGGCGGCCACGGCGAGCGACAGCGCCGCGATGACCGCCACGACGGCCATGAGGTGGGGTCCCCACGCCAGGCCGGTCCCGTGATGTTCGTTCTCCTCGTGCATGCGATCAACCCTTCAGCGATTGGATGGCGTCCACGTCGGTTCTCTGCAGCTGCTGATAGAGGCTCAACAGGAGCGCCAGGAAAACCGCCGCCTCGGAGGCGGCGAGCACGATGACGAAGATGGCGAAGCAGTGCCCCAGGTGGTAGCTCCTGGGGTGGACGAAGCTGGAGAACGCGACCAGGTTCAGGTTCGCCGCATTCAGCATCAGCTCGACTCCCATCAGGATGGAGACCGGGTTGCGGCGCGCCAGCACGCAGAACAGGCCGCAGGCGAACATGATCGCCGAGATCATCAGGCAGTTGGTGAGGCTGGGAGCCAGGGTCGGCATCAATCGACCTCCTTCCGGGCGATGGAGGCCGCGCCGATCATGGCGACCAGCAGCACCACGGAGGCGACCTCGAAGGGCACGACGTAGGTCGTCAGCAGATGTACTCCGAGGGTCATGGTGGTGTTCTTCACCGCCGGGATCCGCTCGGTCTTCGCGAGCTGGGACACCTCGTCGGACCGGTACGTCCGGGCCCAGGCCGGGTCCCCCGAGTCACGCCAGGCTCCGGCGAACCGGAGGACCGCCACCAGCACCAGCGCCGCCAGGATCGACCCGGAGACGCCGTGGGTCAGCTCGTTGGGCAGATGGCTCTGGCCGATGCGGTTGGTCAGCATCACGCCGAAGATCAGCAGCACCAGGATGCCGCCGATGTAGACGATCACCTGCGCCGCCGCCAGGAAGTCCGCCCCGAGCGCGGCGTACAGCCCCGCCACGCCCAGGAGGGCGAAGAACAGGGCGAACACGGAGTGGATCAGCTTCGGCGAGAGGGCCACCACCACCGCGGAGCCGCACGTCACCAGCGCGAGTATCCAGAAGATCAGATCGATCGCTTCCATCGTCTCTCCAGATCGTTACGGTTGCTGGCCCCCGGGCGCGGAGCCGCCGGGCGACTCCGGCGGCGTCGACGGGCCACCGGTCTGGCCGCTCGAGGGCGCCTGCGGAGCCGGTGGTTCGGCCCGCTCGGCCGGGAGCTGCTCCTTCTTCGGGCCCAGACCGAACTTGAGCCTCATGTCGTCCTGGACGTAGCACGAGATCTCGTATTCGAGCGTCGTTTCGATGGCGCTCTCCCTGCAAGCCTCGACGCACAGGCCGCACCACATGCAGGTGGAGATGTCGATCTCGAACCTGGCCACCCGGCGGTCTTTGCCCTTGCCCTCGAACTCGATGATGATGCAGTTCACCGGGCAGGCCCTGGCGCACAAAGTGCAGCCGGTGCACTTCGTGGAGTCCGCGTGGAGCACCCCCCTGAACCGCTCGGGCAGGACCCGCTTGTGATCGGGATACTGGACCGTGATGTTGTCCGTGAACAGGAGATGCCTCATCGTGATCCGCATCCCCTGAGCACAGGTCAAGAGCGTCCGGAAGATGTCTTCGACGTACTGCACTGATGATCACCGCTTCCCAGGTCGCCAGGCGCGAGTGCTCGCCACGGTCATCTCCAGTAGAGGCGCATGACCCCCACGACGAACAGGTTCACGAAGGCCACCGGTATGAGGACCTTCCAGCACAGGTACATGAGCTGGTCGATCCTGGGCCGCGGCAGGGTCCACCGGAGCCACATCATCACGAAGATCAGCGCCAGCGACTTGATCAGGAACCAGGCCAGGCTCGGCACCACCAGCAGCGCGAGGGCGATGGCGATCAGGATGGCCGTCTGGACCACGATGAGCCCGTACTCGCCCCGGGGCAGGTAGATTCTCGTCCAGAGCCAGTGGAGGTACCAGGCCAGCAGCGCCGCCATGCCCCAGAACACCCAGAAGTCGATCGTCAGCGGCCGGGTCACCGTCAGCGGCGCCCAGCCCCCGAGGTAGAGCACGGTTCCGAGCATCGAGACGATCAGCATGTCGGCGTACTCGGCGAGGAAGAAGAACGACCACCTCATCCCCGAGTACTCCGTGTGGAACCCTGCCACGAGCTCCGAATCCGCCTCGGCGAGGTCGAACGGCGTCCGGTTCACCTCGGCCAGGCCCGCGATGAAGAAGACCAGGAAGCTGACCATGAAGACAGGCGGGAACCGGAACAGGTGCCAACCGGCCATGCCCGCGTCGGACAGCTGGGCCAGCACGATCTTCTGCGTGGAGAGAGAGCCCACCATCATCACGACCGTGACGATCGAGAGCCCCACGGGAATCTCGTAGCTGACCAGCATGGCGATGGTCCGTATCGCCGAGAAGAGCGCCCACTTGTTGTTCGAGGCCCAGCCGGCCATGACCAGGCCGACCAGCACGCCGGCGCCCACCGACGCCACGTAGAGCACCCCGATGTCCAGGTCGGCCAGGATGAACGCGGCGGAGAACGGCATGACCGCGAACGTGGCGAACGAGGCGGCCAGGACCACGAACGGCGCCAGCATGAAGAACGGCCTGTCGGCGGCGCCGGGGCAGAGGTCCTCTTTGAGCGCCAGCTTCACCGGATCGACCAGCATCTGGACGACGCCGTGCCAGCCGACGCGCATGGGGCCCAGGCGGTCTTGCATGTCCGCCGAGATCTTCCTCTCGAGCCACACGGCCAGGCACACGTAGACCGAGACACCGAGGAGCACCGCCAGCGCCACGATCAGGAGGAACACCGCCGAGACGATCTCTCCGTGGCTCGACAGGAACGAGGGCAGGTAAGTGAGAAGGACGTCCAGACGATCCTTGAGGTCCGGCGCGCCCACTGACGCGGTTACTGGCTGCATCGTCTCTCGTTTCCGGGCCGAAGGCCCAGGCTAGCGATCCACCTCTCCCAGCACGATGTCGATCGATCCCAGGATGGCCACGAGATCGGCCAGCATCACGCCGCGGCACACCGCCGGGATGATGCTCAGGTTGCAGAACGACGGCCCCCTGATGTGGACCCTGGACGGCTTCGGCGAGCCGTCGGAAACCACGTAGTAGCCCAGCTCGCCCTTGGGGTTCTCCGCCTTGAACAGGACGTGCCCCTTGGGCGGCTTGAACACGGCCGGCAGCTTGGTCCTCACCTCGCCGTCCGGGAGACCGTCCAGGCACTGCCGGACGATCTTCACGGATTCGCTCATCTCGCGAACCCGGCAGTCGTACCGGTCCCAGGTGTCGCCGACCGTGCCCTTCTCGCCCCTGCCCACCACGACCTCGAACTTGAACCGGTCGTAGATCGAGTACGGGGCGGCCCTGCGGAGGTCGTGGGGCACCCCGGAGGCGCGGAGGCTGGGGCCGGTGACGCCGTAGTCGAGGGCCAGGGCCGGGGGAAACACCCCCACGTTCGCCGTGCGCCTGACGAAGATGTGGTTCTCGGACAACAGCGTGTTCAGCTCGTCGATCCGCTTCTCGAAGGGGTCCAGAAACTCCCGGATCTTCGTCACGAGCCCGTCCGGCAGGTCTTTGGCGACGCCTCCGATCCGGTAGTAGTTGTACGTCAGGCGGGCGCCGCAGGTGGCCTCGAACAGGTCGAGGATCTTCTCCCGCTCGTGGAAGCAGTACAGGACCGGCGTGAACGTCCCCAGGTCGAGGCCGAACGTGCCCACGGCGACCAGATGGCTGGCGATCCGGTTCAGCTCGCCGAACATGACCCTGATGTACTCGGCCCGCTCCGGCACCTTGACCCCGGCCAGCTTCTCCACGGCCATGGCCCAGGCCCAGTTGTTGTTCATGCCGGCCAGGTAGTCGAGCCGGTCCGTGTACGGCATGAACTGATAGTAGGGAAGGTTCTCGGCGATCTTCTCCTTGCATCTGTGGAGGTAGCCGATCACCGGCTCCACGTGGTCGACGATCTCTCCGTCGGTGGTCACGAGCAGCCTGAGCACTCCGTGGGTCGACGGGTGCTGCGGCCCCATGTTGATCGTCATCCGATCGGTCTTGAGAGCCTTCTGACGCTGAACCTGATCGACGATGCCGCTCACTCGAGATCGATCCCCCTGTAGGTCTTGGGGAAGACGTAGTCCTTCCGGAGCGGGTGCCCGACCCAGTCGTCGTCGGTGAGGATCCGCTTCAGGTCGGGGTGCCCCTCGAACGTGATTCCCATCAGATCGTAGACCTCGCGCTCCTGCCAGATCGCCGTCCCCCAGACCGTGGCCACGGAGGCGATCACCGGGTTGTCCCGGGGAGCCTGGGCCCTCATCACGAAGGCGTGGCGGGTCCGCCCCGACTCCAGGTCCATCGACTCCAGGTGGTAGACCGCCGCCAGGTTGGCCGTGAGATCCACCGACGAGATGGAGACGAGGTAGTTGAACGAAAGCTCCGGGTCTTCTTTCAGGAACGCACAGACCCTGCCCACGGCCGCCGGTTTGACTTCGGAGAAGAACTCCACCGGCTCCTCGACGAAATCGCCGACGTCGTCAGGGAACTGCGCCTTCAGTCTGTCGTGGATCTCTCTGGGGGTCACCATAGCCTCTCACGCCCCCTTGGGGCCTTCCTGGGTCTCCCCGCCCACCTTGGCCAGTCGACGGAAGTGGCGGCCCTCCTCCCGGATCCGCGCCTGGAGCTTCATGAGGCCGTCCAGCAACGCTTCAGGGATGGGCGGGCAGCCGGGCACGTAGACGTCGACCGGAACGATCCGGTCGACCCCCTTGAGCACGTGGTAGCCGTACAGGTAGTAGGGACCTCCACGGTTGGCGCAGCTGCCCAGCGACATCACGTACCGCGGCTCGGGCATCTGGTCGTAGAGGGTCTTGAGCCGGGTCGCCATCTTCAGCGACACCGTTCCGGCCACGATCATGAGGTCGCTCTGTCGCGGCGACGGTCGGAAGACCTCCGCGCCGAACCGCGCCAGGTCGTAGCGGGCCATCCCGGTGGCCATCATCTCGATGGCGCAGCAGGCGAGCCCGAAGGTCATGGGCCAGAGCGACGATGCCCGGCAGTAGTTGATCGCCGCGTCCACCGTGGTCAGGATGACGTTGTCCTCGAACCGATTCTGCAGCGTCAATGTGTTCCCTACCTCCGAAGGCCGGACGCCCTCGTACCACCCCCGAAAGGATCGCCCGGCGCTCGACTACGCAGCCTCCCGGCGCGCCCGCACCTGGACCGATCGGACCCAGTCGAGGTATCCGTATCGCCAGAGATAGGCGTAACCGGTCAGCAGTATGGCGACGAAGAGCACCATCTCGAGAAGAGCGTACTTGATGTTGAGCCTGAGCTCCCCCGCGTACGT
Source organism: Candidatus Rifleibacteriota bacterium (assembly GCA_016213885.1). Lineage (GTDB taxonomy): Bacteria > Muiribacteriota > UBA6191 > JACPRK01 > JACQZM01 > JACQZM01. Next base: position 10,717 of record JACQZM010000317.1, read on the forward strand.
CATGGCCGCGATCTGGCCCGGGTCCTGGGACGGGGTCGTGGGCACGGGCGCCTTGGGACCGGTCACCTCGACGGCCTGGGCGCCGACCGGCGGCAGGCTGCCGAACACCACGGCCCACGGGTACATGAAGAGCACCTCGATGTCGAACAGCACGAATACCAGGGCGATCACGTAGAACCTGGGGTTGAACCGGACCCACGAGTCGCCGATGGGCTCCTCGCCGCATTCGTAGGTCTTGAGCTTGCCCGCATCGAGCTTGGTGGAGCGGATGAACCTCAGGATCACCAGCGGCGCCGCCACGAAGATCACCCCGAGGGCGATGAACGCCAGCGTCGCTCCCCAGCCGAACAGGTAGTGCGAGTGGTCCGTGCCGATCAAGGCGAGCCTCCACGTACGGGTCGAGAAGTCATGGCGTCGAGCCACCGGGCCCCAGGACGAGTGATTCTATTAGACGTCGCCTGCGAAGTAAAGGCCACAGTGACGAGAGTGAAAAGAAGGCCGCTGCTATCAGCCGCGAGCGACGGGTGCCTCCGTAAGATCCCCCAGGGCACGTGGATCGCTGAGCGTCTTGACCAGTAGAAACTACTGATGTCCCGGGCCGGGGGGGGCAGCGCACCGGCCAGGATCCTGGTGTCCCGATCCGGCGCCTCGCCGGATCCGACGGCCGGCGCGTCGAGCTCGCGAACCGCTGGCTCGCGGGGCATACTGGAGATCGAGAAGACCGGTCCGCGACCGGTCAGAGGACGCTGATGACTGCCAGACCCGGGCCTCACGACCTCGCCTCCGGAACCATCGTCGGCGGGTATCGAGTCAACCGACTGCTGGGCGTGGGCGGCATGGGCGTGGTCTACCGAGCCACCCAGCTGTCGCTGCAGCGCGACGTGGCGCTGAAGGTCCTCGCTTCGAGGCTGGCCGCCGACGACGACTCGAGGCTCCGGTTCCTGCAGGAGGGCCAGCTGGCGGCCCGGGTCTCCCACCCCCACCTGGTCCACGTCCTGGACGTGGGAGAGAGCCACCAGGGGATGTTCATCGCCTTCGAGCTGGTCGAAGGGGAGACGCTGAAGCAACGCATCGACCGGGAGGGGGCGCTGGTGGCCCCGTTCGCCATCGAGGTCGTCGTGACCTGCGCCGACGTGCTCTCGACGCTGCACGAGTCGGGGATTCTCCACCGGGACCTCAAGCCGGCCAACATCTTCATCCCAACATCTTCATCACGCCGGACCGCGGCGCCCTCCTCGCTGATCTGGGCATCGCCCGGGACCTCGTGGGCTCCAAGGTCAAGACGCAGGCGGGGCTGCTCCTCGGGACGCCCGGCTACATGGCTCCGGAGCTGATCCACGGAGAGCCGCCGTCCCGGTCATCGGATCTGTACGCTCTGGCCATCGTGTTCTACGAGTGTCTCGCAGGGAGCCCCCCTTTCGACGACCAGGACACCTGGGCTGTGTTCAAGAGCCACATCAACGACCCGGTCCCGAGCATGCGCCGGTTCCGCCCCGACCTGTCGCCGGCGTTCGACGGCTTCTTCGCCAGGGCGCTGGCCAAGAGCCCGGTGGACCGCTACCAGGGCGCCGTCCTGTTCGCCGAGGCGGTCCGGGGGCTGCCCCAGGAGATCAGGAGCCGGCAGCTCGACAGGGTGGGCAGGGCGACGCAAGACGTCACCCTGAGCAACATCGCCGTGCGAGCCGCCGGAGAGACGCTGGCCCGTCCGGGTCGGCCCCCGGCTCCACTGTGGCACGTCGCCGGACAGCTCGGCCGGGGGCGGCTCTGGATCGCCGTCTCGTCATGCATCGTCGCAATGACCCTGATCGCGGGCCTCGTCTGGTGGAGAGCCGCTCGCCTCGGCCCGCCGGCCCAGCGACCGGGGCCCGCGCTCCTCCACCCTCCGGCCCCGGTTCTCGACCTCTCCGCGCCTCCCCCCGTGGAAGATGATCCGGACGGAAAGGCGAGGATCGACGCTCTGGCCGTGAAGGCCCGGGAGCGGCTGGCGGCCGTCGTCACCGAGGCGAGGAGGCTTTCGGAGGACAGCAGACGCGACCGGCGCCGACCCTCTCGATCGTCGGTGGCCAGACAGATGGCCGCGGTCTGGGCCAAGGGCCTCAGGGACTGCCGGGGGCACCTGATCGAGCTGGGCCAGCGATTCGGCAGCGCGAACGACGCGCGGGCAGCGATCGAGGCTGGCCGCCTCCTCGGGGAGATCTTCCGGGTCTGGCGAACCTGCGAGCACTGTCTCGACCGGTTCCTGGACAGCCCGGACGGCCTGCCCGGCTCCAGCGACGCCGACGGGGCCGATGCCGTGCTGGCGACCGACGTGTACCTGGCTGCCGCGGCGGCCGTCGCCGAGGAGACCCGGCGGATCCTTCCGAAGGCGCTCGAGCCCTGCCGTCAGCCCGAGTGGCTCACCGGTCGCGGGGCGCTGCTGGGCATCATCGCGTCGGCGGCTTCGGACCCGTCGCTGACCGAGCGGCGGCGGAAGGAGATGCGGACCCTCTTCGCGGAGGCGCTTCCCCACCTCGTGGCCAGGGATCAGGCGCCGGCCCCGGACCCGCGGATGGTGGAGCTCCCCTTCCTGGCGCTCCGGAGCGCCGGTGCCAACGGTGCCTGCGCGAGCCTCGCCGCGGGAGTCCTCCGGGAGCTTGCTCGGCTTGGAGACCTCTCGCCGCGGGAGACCGTGATGGCCTTTTACGCCTGGTCCCAGCTGGCTCATCTCGGCCGCAAGGAGACCGCCCTGTCGGA
>JACQZM010000318.1 GCA_016213885.1 Candidatus Rifleibacteriota bacterium
CGAGAGACCAGACGGGAGCGTCGAGGATGTGGAGGAGCACACGTACGACGTGTCTGGGAACCGGCTGACGAGCGAGAACGCGGCGGTGAAGGTCACCAGCGTCTACGACCGGATGAACCTGGAGACGAAGCGCACGGTGGTGTACAAGAAGACGGGCGCGACGCGGATGCTGACGTTCTTCTATGACGTGATGGGCCGCAGGCAGCTCATGGCGACCACGCACGGTCGGGTAGTCTCCTACAGCTACGACAAGCTCTCGCGGCCGACGGAGATCAAGTTTGTGGAGCCGGCCAGTACTTGGGTTGGTCTTGGGCAGACGTTCCGAGCGAGGTCGTATCGCTTCAGCTCGGACGCCACAAGTAACCTGACGCAGGTGGACTACCCGAACCAGACACGGACTCGAAGGAGCTTCGACGCGATCAACCGGCTCACGGAGATGGTCCACGAGCGCGTGGAGAACGGCCGTGCGGTGAAGACGCTCGCGAGCTGGAAGTATCAGCGGGAGGCGAAGGCGCGTGGGTCCAAGAAGGATGAAAACGAGACCGACGAGGAAGAGGCCGAAGAGCGTCTACTGCGCGCCGAGGACATCACGTACACGTATGACCCCGCGGGCAACCGCACCGAAGAGAACCGAGGCGGGCAGGTCATCCGCTCGACGTTCTCCGCGACGAACGAGCTTCTAACCAGAGATAGAATCTCCTACCGCTACGATGACCGTGGGAATCAGGTCGAGAAGCGGTTCCCCAGTGGGCAGATCCAGTCCTTCGCCTACAACGTCGCTGGCCAGCTGGTGGGCTTCGCGAAGGGGCGCGAGCAGAAGCGCCAGGTCCATCTCGACGAGGTCGAGCGCTACCTGTACAGCTCTGACAACGAGCGTGTGGGCGTCGAGGAAGTTGCCGGCAAGAAGTTCACTCACTTCCTCTGGGATGGCTCGCGGCCTATCGAGGAGTGGCAGGAGATCGGGAAGGGGGCGGGCAAGAAGGATCAGGGGCTGCTCTACGCGCGAGACCTGGGCGGCCAGCTGCTGGACCAGGTGCGCTACACCCGCTTCAATGGTCGGTCTTCGCCGGATCTTGACAAGTGCGGTCAAGACCCCGACATCGAAGATGATGACGCTGGACCGCCGATCGGTCAGTTGCGGTACCTGCGCTTCGTGATGCCGGACCATCTGGGTTCGTCCTCCCTGATCGCGAACGGTCACGGGAGGCGGCTCGACAGGCTGATCTATGGGCCATGGGGAGAGAAACTCACAGGGAAATTCGAGAGGACACGTTTTGGGTACACGGGGCACTCCCGTGAGGCGCGAACCGGGTACTGGTACTCCATGTGGCGGTACCTTGACACGAGGGCGGGAAGGTGGACCCAGAGGGATCCTATCCAGTTTGTCGATGGGCCCAACATGTATTGGTACGTTCTGAACAACCCGATCCGCTTCGCTGACGGAATCGGCTTTCATGCGACCACCGCTGGCCAAAAGTGCCTGTTCAAGGCGATTGATGGCCTGGATGCTGTTGGCGAGAAGTATAAGGCCGACTTGAAGCGGTGCACTGATCTTAGTCGGGGTTTCCTTGCTATGTGCAAGGCGGACGAGTGCATTGCGGAAGCCACATGCGAGTTCAAGGACAAGAGTATCGAGGTCATGGAAGCCTTCACGCAGTGCAACAGAAAGTGGAGGCGCGGCCTTTCCACTGCCCAGATACGCGCCGCGGCAACCAAGGACTGGACCATCGTAACCGCTCAGAAGACTGTTGATGCTCGGCTTCTTGAACTCATCCGCCCGCTCCTGGAGAAGGGGCTGGATGACCCTTCTCCGGCCCCGGCGCCAACACCTAACCCAAAGTGCTCAGGAAAGTGACAAACCGCAGAGCTGTGGCGCCCTGGGCCCGTCTTGCGGTGCCTGCTGTTCTTGTCTTGTCTATCAGCTCACCGTCCTCTATGGCTGAGCCTTTCACTCCCGCCGGCAGCGATGTTCACAGAGCCTACGCCGAAGGCAGGAAGCTTGCGTCCGCCGGAGTGTACGCGGCCGCCCTTGCCAAGTTCCTCCTTGCGTTCGATCAAGGAGCGGACGTCATAGGATTCGACGGTGTGCGGCTATCCTATCTGCTGTGGCATCTCCGTGCGTTGAGCTGCAAATACTCACCAGCTCTCAGGGCTCTCGAATCCAGGCGTGATCACTTTGAGAACTTGGTCTTGACTGGAGGTTCTACTCCCCGCGTGGTACGTGACATGGTTGCTCTGAACGAGTGCCTGGGTTGTCGCGGCCGATCCATATCCACACTCGACAAGCTCAAGGCGCGGTCTGCAATGCCGTCGCCGGCGGTGCTCGAGCTCACGATGTGCCTGTGGAAGGACTTACATCTTGCCGGCAGATACCGCGATCTGGCTGCTGTGGCTGACCGATTCCCGCAGTACGTGGCGCTAGATGTGCTTGCCCACGAATTCGCACTGCGTGCTGAATGTGAGAACACCTCGCGGGTGTCTCACGGCGATGAAGGTGCTGCCAGCATCCACTGGCGGCGCATGCTCGAGGATGCTGTTGCGCAGTACGAGATCCTCCTGCGCATTGGTCGCTTCCAACAGGCATCAGAGGTAAAGAACATGATTCTGCAGGTTCGCCGCGATGAGATCGTGTACTCTCTCCTCTTTCGTTCAGCCACGCGTGCACGACAGCTAGGGTTTGCCAGTTGTCTTCTTCGTGAAGCCCGCCAGACACTCACTTCAAGGCAAGTGCGGACCTTGAGGACCAAGACTCACGAACGACGTGATGCACACGAGCCGCGGCGATCAGATGGGAAGGGACAGTGATGCCTATTCCCTTCCGAAAGCTCTCGGTCATCCACAGATGGGCGGGCGTTTCCGGCAAGTACTTGACAGGGTCGGAATACCGCCTGCAAGAGCGACCGTGCCACCACGGTTGGCGGGATCCGCACAAGGGCGAGGCATCTCCAACTCCTCCAGAGGCGCCTGACGGACAGCCTCCGGAGGGGGGTCTCCCGGCGAGGCGCCGCCAGCAATGAGCCCTTGCCAGCGTAGGCGCCTCACACGGGCCCGGCCACGGCAAAGTGCGCCGTGCAGCCCGGCCCGAGTCTCCCAACAGGTCGAGCTCGCCGCAGTTCGGGCCGGCCGGCGTCGCGACCGCCCCGCTCCCCCACTGGGCGTTATGCCGCATGCGGCATAACGCCCATAATGCCGAGTCCCGGATTATGCCGAATCCTGAACGGTGTGGTCGAGAATATCCGCTTCTGAAAGGGATCTTGCTCGCTCGCGCTTCTTGACCATTCGGCATTATCCGGCGTCTCTCTACGGCCGGCCGAGGGCCGGGAGGAGGAAACATGATCAGCGCTGCTTCAGCGCTCGGGAGACGCTCGACGGCCTCATGGACGCACAGCTGGAACCGGACACAGCCAAGGGCGGTCAGGGGGGACGGTCCAGGTACAAACCGCATGACGAACTGCTCGCGTTCCTGGAGGGTCTCTGATAATGCCGAGTCGAATGCGGCGGAATCCGCGAATGATCAAGGTCTTCAAGGAGGATTCGGCATAATCCGGGACTCGGCATTATGGACGAAGTGGTCCGCCGTCGACCGTTGATCGCCATCGCTGGAGGTGGTACACGCGGCCCACTTGCGCTCCAGTGGGGGCCGCCGCCGGCGAATAGACCACCTCGACGAGTGCCAGAGGTGATCTCGCCGGCGCGGACGCTCACGCCTCCACGTGCCCAGGGGAAGCGGGCAAGGCGCAACGACCCGCCCCCCCCACCAGGTCTCCCCGCCAGGTCGAGAATTCGAGCGTTTCGGATATTGCGTTTGTTTCGAATAACAGCTACTCTGTATGGAGGAAGTCAACTGCGATGAACACCCTCGAAGCAGTCACGCCAGACGTGGCCCAACTCGCTCAGGATGCCGCCCGCGAGGCCGCCGTTCTTCAGCGAAGCTTGCGGCGGGCCCGTTCTGTGGCGCTCCGTTCCGAAGGTCCCAAGGACGCCCATACGCTCAACCTGCCACGGGCCGCCTTCGACTTGCTCGTCCAGATCCTCGGACACATGGCCAACGGGAACAGCGTGACCCTCGTGCCGATGCACGCCGAGATCACCACCCAGCAGGCAGCCGCTATCCTCAACGTCTCACGGCCTTTCGTGGTCTCCCTCCTTGATCAACGCAAGATCCCCTACAGGAAGGTCGGGACCCACCGGAGAATTCGCATGTCGGACCTCGTCGCCTACAAACGGCGCGAGGACGAAGAGCGACGCAAGGTCCTGGCGGAGCTCACGGAAGAGGCCCAGAAGTTGGGCCTGGGATACTGACCGGCGATGGCGTTCTCCGTCATCTACGACGCCTGCGTGCTCTATCCGGCCCTTCGGACGCGCTCGATTCTGGCCGACGTCTCAATCATGAAGAAGAGGCTGGGAGCGTTCTTCGCACTTCTCGTGGCCGGGATCTTCCTGTGGTCGGCCCACTCCTGGGCCCACAAGTATCCGTCCAAGAACTACGTCTGGCCCTCGTACAAGCCGGTGTGGGAGCGGATCCGCTGCGACGCGCCGATGGTGCCGACCCAGGAGTTCACGCTGCTGCAGTATCCGATCCGGGTCGACCTGGACAAGGAGGCGCCGGGGCGCTACGGCGTCCGGGCGATCCGGCTCCACCTCAGGGGTCTCCACGATGAGGACGAAACCACGGTGGTCTTCGAGGAGAGCCTCTTCCCCTCGGCCGAGGAGATGACGCGGCACCATGGGCAGATCGCGTCGCTCATGCGGGCCCCGATCCTGTCCATGAGGTTCGAGGGAATGCTGGATCCGATGTCGCCGCGGTGGAACAAGCGCTACAAGGTGCTGAAGCTCCCGTACTGGATCGAGGAGCCCTATCACTAGTCCATTGCTCTCGAAGTAACGTGGCAGTTTCTTCTGTCTCCATGCGCGGACCTGCGACCTGGGGCTTCGCCCCAGAGCCCGGCCTGCTGAACAGTGGCTGTCACGCTCACTCCAACCGGGTCGAGCGGGATGTCGCTCGTGGATCGTTCGGGTGTCGTGGGAGCAGGATTCGCGTCGAGGGATCCCTTCACTCCCGGACCCTGGCGGCCTTCTCGATACAGCGGGCGGCGAGGGCGGTCCACCCGGTCTGGTGGCTGGCGCCGAGCCCCTTGCCGGTGTCTCCGTGGAAGTACTCGAAGAACTCCGGGACTTCCTGGCAACGGCTCCGCGAGCCGGCTCGCCCGGGATCGCCCTGGTAAGGGCAGCGACCCGTCGCGTCCGGCACGAACAACGAGGCGAGCCGCCGCGCAATCTCGTCGGAGGCCTCCCTGAGCGTGACCCGGTTCCCGGACCGTGTGGGGCACTCGATCGTGAATTCGTTGCCGTAGAAGTGGTCGTACCGCTCGAGGGCCTCCGCGAGCAGGTAGTTGATGGGGAACCACACCGGTCCGCGCCAGTTCGAGTTGCCCCCGAACAGCCAAGTGTCGGACTCCGCGGGCTGGTAGTCGACCCTGTATTCCTCGTGCTTTGCCCGGAAGACATACGGATGCCGTTGATGGCGACGCGACAGGGACCGGATCCCGAACGGAGACAGGAACTCCTCCTCGTCGAACATCACGCCCAGCACCCGCTCGAGCCGTTCACGGCTGGGAATGGCCAGCAGCAGGTGTTCGCGCGGCACGCCGTCGGTGTCGCTGCGCATGAACGAGATCTGCCTGGACAGGTCTTTCCGGTGCTCGAGGAACCACCGCATGCGCTTGTGGAAACCGGGTAGCCTCTGGATCGTCGCGTAGTCGAGCACTTCGACGGCCAGCAGTGGAATCAGACCCACCAGCGATCGGACTCGCAGCGGCACGCCCTGCCCGTGCAGGCGGAGCTGGTCATAGTAGAACCCGTCGTCCTCGTGCCAGAGTCCGGTACCGCCCAGTCCGTTGAGCGCATCGGCGATGGCCACGAAGTGCTCGAAGAACTTGGACGCCATGTCCTCGTAGACAGGGTCCTCGGCGGCGAGCTCCATCGCGATGTGCAGCATCGTGCTGCAGTAGAACGCCATCCAGGACGTGCCGTCGGCCTGGTCCAGCTGCCCGCCCGTCGGGAGCGGCTTGGACCGGTCGAACACGCCGATGTTGTCGAGCCCGAGGAAACCGCCGGCGAAGACATGCCGGCCGTCCAGATCCTTGCGGTTGACCCACCACGTGAAGTTGAGCAACAGCTTCTGGAACGCCGAGGCCAGGAACTTGCGGTCCCGCTGCCCCTTTCTTGCAGAGATCTTGTAGACCCGCCAGCAGGCCCATGCGTGCACGGGCGGGTTCGCGTCGGCGAAGTTGAACTCGTAGGCCGGAAGCTGGCCGTTCGGATGCATGTACCACTCGCGCAAGAGCAGGGTGAGCTGCTGCTTCGCGAAGTCGGGGTCGATCCGGGAGAGGGCCACCATGTGGAACGCGAGATCCCACGAGGCGAACCACGGATACTCCCACTTGTCGGGCACGGAGAGGATGTCGCGGGCGAAGAGATGGCCCCAGTCGTGATTCCGGCCCCGACGACGCTCCGGGGGTGGTGGCGGCTGCCCCGGGTCGCCCTGCAGCCAGTCTTCGACCACGCAGTGGTAGAACTGCTTGCTCCACAGCAGGCCCGCGTAGGCCTGGCGCGCCGTGGCCCGTCCTTCGGCCCGGACGACCCTGCGGTCGATGCGCGCGGCATAGAACGCGTCGGTCTCCGCGATCCGATCCTCGAAGACCGCGTCGAAACCGTGCCCGAACGGGTCGGGCTGGACCTCGCTGCGGAGAGTGAGCCGTGCCTGGAGGACGGTGCTGCCACCGGCCGGAACCTCGAGCCGGTACCACGCGGCCGCCTTGGTGCCGTGGCCCGCCGGGTTGACGGCCTCCGTCCGACCGAGGGTCACTCGCTCGTGGAAAGCATCCTTGACGTACGGCGTGTATTGCGGCGTTCCGAACAGACGCTGCGTGTTGGTTTCGTTCTCGGTGAAGAGCAGTTCCGGCAGGCGGCCGGTAGCATCGGGTGGCAGACGGAACGCGAACGGCTCGAGCGTCTCGTGCGTGGTCGCGATCGAGCCTGGCGCAATCTGTTCCAGCCGCGGCTTGAGCGTGCAGCCCTCGTGCCGGCAGCCCCAGATCCACGTGTTGCGGAACCAGAGAGTCGGAAGCACATGGAGGGCGGCCCCATCCGGCCCGCGGTTGTGGATCGTGATCCGGATGAGCGTGTCGTCCGGCGAGGCCTTGGCGTACTCGATGACGACGTCGAAGTAGCGGTCACCATCGAAGATGCCGGTGTCGGCCAGTTCGAACTCCGGATCGTGGCGCGTGCGACGGCGGCTCTCCGCCACGAGGCGGCTGTAGGGGAACCGGGCTTGCGGATAACGGTAGAGCGCCTTGGCGTACGAGTGCGAGGGGGACGAGTCGAGGTAGGCATAGACCTCCTTCACGTCCTCACCGTGGTTGCCTTCCTCGTTGGTCAGGCCGAACAGCCGCTCCTTGAGGATCGGGTCCTGTTCGTTCCACAGCGCGAGGGCGAAGCACAGCCGCGCCTCGCGGTCTGTCCATCCCAGAAGGCCGTCCTCGCCCCACCGGTAGGCGCGGCTGCGCGCCTGGTCGTGCGGGAAATAGGACCACGCCGCACCGTCCGAGGAGTAGTCTTCGCGCACCGTGCCCCATTGCCGCTCGGACAGATAGGGGCCCCAGCGTCGCCAGTTCCCTGTCCGGCGGCGGTCCTCCTCGAGCCGGTGCGCCTCCGCGCCCTCGACGTCCGTGGCCTTCGGGCTCATGCTACCGTGAGCTCGCGTGCGATCTCCGTCACATACCTGCCCCGGAACTGCGCGATGGCGAGCTCACTGGCCGCCGCGCTGCGTGGCAGTGCTGGTGAACACGCTGCCGACCGTGCCGATCTGGTGACCGAGGTCCTGTTTCCTTCCGAGCGGACGGACCCAGCCCACCCGGTACTGCTTTCAGTCCTTGCCCTTCCGCCGCGCCGCCTCGAGAAGCGGTGCGATCAGGATCCCGTCGATCGTGAGCCCCTCGATCGTGCAGGAGCTCAGGGAGAGTCCGGTGAGGTTCCCGTCGACGATCGACGCCCCGGTGAGATCGACGTTGGCGAGCCGGCTCCCGCACAGGGAGATGTCGTCGAACCGGCTCCGGTCCAGCCGGACGTTGACGAACCGGCCCCTGGCCAGGTCCACGTCCTCGAACCTGCCCTTCCGGGCATCGGCGTTGACGAGACGGACCCGCCTGAGATCGACGTCGTCCAGGGTCGCCTGCTTCAGACAGACATCGTCGAACCGGCTTCCCTCGAGATCGACGTCCTCGAAGACGCTCTTCCTGGCCACCTTCTTCCGGATACGCATCGACTCGACCTCCCTCCGGACCGCGTGAGTACTCCGCCGGCCCGATGACGCCTCAGGGCCGGTGAGGCATCTCCAGCACGAGGCGGTGGCCCGTCAGCCTCCAGAGACACTCCAGGAGCACCTCTCGCGGCGGCCGGCTCCGGGCCGCGGGCTCGCCGCTCTCCACGAGCATCCGGGGCGCGAACGCCAGAGGCGCCTGCTCCGCGGACACCAGGCGGCTCTTCACGGAGGAGTCCTCCCCGGGCTGCTCCGGCGCCGGGGAATCCCAGGTCGGCGGGTGGGCGTCGTGGTGCTCGTGCAGGAGGCTCAGCGCCTTGGCGAGGTCGTCGTCCTCCCCGCCCTGCTCCACCTCCCTGGCGTAGCGGCGAGCCCTGAACGTGTCCAGCGCCCTGAGAAGCGCCGGGTCCTCCGGCTTCCAGCCCGACGCGCGCTCGATCAGCGGGTCCAGCTCCCTGGCCAGCTCCTGGGCCTCCGGGACGTGCCCCGCGAGCTCCCTGGCCAGCAGGGCCAGCACCGACACCTTGTCGCCGTCCTGGAGCACCGCCAGCCGCTCTTCCAGGAGTCTGAGCCCCAGGCTCCGCTCGCCGTGGGCCATCAGCCCGGCGACGATCGCGGCCAGGTTCGGCTCCGGCAGGTCGTCGAACGTCGAGAGCTCCTTGAGCAGAGCTGCGCCCTCGCGACGCCAGGCCTCCCGCTTGTCGTGGAGAAGGGAGATGCCGATCCAGGTCCGGTCGGTCCTGTCGCCCCTGGCCACCTCGACGGCCCGGCGTCTGATGTCGTCCCCGCCCCGGTCGGTCTGGTCGCGGGCGTCGGCCTCGCGCCACAGCTCCCGGGCCGTCAGCGGGCGCACCTGGGAGATCTCGGCGAGGATCGACAGGACCTCCCGGGGCGCATGGGCCGTGGCGGTGCGCCACCGGATCACCCGGTCCATCAGCGCGCGGGCCCTCGCGGGCGGCTCGGCGCTCTTCAAGAGGCCCGACAGCAGCTCGAACGCCTGGCGATGCTCGTTCCTCTCGACCAGCGCCTCGGCGATCCGGAGCTGATCGTCGACACAGCCGCACCCGGACTTCACGAACTGCTCGATCACCCTCTTCAACTCACGCTCCGTGTCGCGCTCCATGCACCACTCGATCCGCCGGAGATGCAGCTCGAAGCACCCGGGCAGGTGGGCCGAAGCCTGGCGGAGCAGCCGCTCCTGCTCGATCCGCTCGTCCGTCGCCTCGTAGTGGCGTATCAGCCGCAGCACCGCCGGCTCGAGCCACGGCGCCACGGCCCCGCCGGCCGAAGCGACGTCCAGCTCGCGCCCCACGAGCGGCTGCCAGTACGGCACCGCCTCCTCCGGCTTCCCGGTCAGTTCCAGCGCCAGGGCCCGGCCGATCCGGTGACGGTGCGACGGTTCGGCCACCGTGTCGAACAGCGCCAGCGCCTCGGCCGGTTCGTTGCCCAGGAGCAGCGCCTCGGCGAGACGCTCCGTCAGGGTCGCCGGCAGATCGGACCATCGCGAGGCCACACCCCGCACGGCGTCCAGCGGGAGCTCGCCCGGGGACCGCCCGGAGAGAGCCTCGGTCAGCAGCGTCCAGACGACCCGGGCGGGCGGAGGAGCGCCCGCGGCCAGCAGCCGCCGGAGCGCTTCGCCGCCGGCCTGACCGATCACGTGGGAGACCACGTCCAGCGTGGCGGCGAGCCCGTCGGGGCCGCCGTCGGGCAACGGCACCCGGGCCGCCAGGTCCGGCCTGTCGGCGCACCAGGTGAGGAGCTGGTCGATCAACCGGGCCGTGGCGGCCTCCCACGACTCGACCAGGGTGGACGGTTTCTGGGCCAGCGACTGCTGGGCCCTCTGCTCGAGCTCGGCCACGATCGGTGCCAGGACGGCCCTGAGATCCTCCACGACCGACGGGGTGCTGACCTGCGCCGGCCCCTGCTCGGCCAGGGAGGTCGAGAGCGTCGTGCGAGCGGTCTCCAGCACCTTGGTGGTGGCCTTGGAGACCTCGTCGGAGAACCACCGGGCCAGACTCTGATGGCGGCTGGAGAGCGTGTACAGGAAAGCCCTCACCGGGCCCAGGGCGCTGCGACTGGCGAACGTGTTCCGCAGCGAGTCCGGGTCGGGGAGCGCCGCGTGGATCGACAGGCGCACCAGCGCCCGCTCCTGCGCGTCCACGGCGTGCCCGTCCTCGGTCTGCGGCTCCGCCGGGTCCGCCGGCGCCGCCTTGCCGAGGAGCGTCAGCGCCGCTGCCGGGTTGCCCTGCTGCGCCCGGACCAGCGCCAGGGCGTGGAGCGTCCACGGCGAGGCCGGGCTCTGTTCCAGCAGCTTGCCCAGGGCGGCGGAGGCCACCTCCAGGTCGCCGTCGGTCCAGGCGAGTCGCCCCACGAGCCGCGCCAGCCCGGGCACGTCCGGGTCGAGCCTGAACGCCCGCACCAGGTGGGCGGTCGCGGCCCCGGGGTCGCCGGCCTCGAGCAGCGCGATCCCGTGCTTGTGGCTGGCCTCGAGCAGGTCGCCCCGCACTGGATCGCTCCTGAGACCTTTCCACGCCCGGGTCAGCTCGCGCACCGCCGTGTCCAGGTCCCCCTGCTTCAAGGCGTTCCGGCCCCTGTCAGCGGCTGACTGCGCCTCTTTGAGGTCTCCCTGTCCCTTGTGCTGCCTCTTCTTGTCTGGTCGCGCCATGTGCAGAACCTGCCTCACGAAACGTCGAACGCCTGCTCGATCGGACCCGATGAACAGGACCCTCCACCCTCCCCGGAGCTACATCCCTGTCGAGGGAGTGTGGCGACCGGTCAGGCCGAGCTCTGCCCGGCGTCGGGACCGGGTCGGGCGTCCCCCACCTCGCCGCTGGTTCGAACACCGAGCGGGGGCCCGGGTGTACCCCCTCCTCGCCTGGACCGCGCCACGGCCCCACCCCGTGCCACCCGGGGGAGCGCTTTCGATCAACGGGCGCGAGGATATCAGTTTTGGCCCCTGGTGGGAAGGGTGCCGGCCCCCTTTTTCCGGCGAGAGGCGATCGATCCGGGTTGCGGTGTATGATGGCACCGATTGCATCCGACCGGCGCCGGCGAGCCGCGCTCTTCCATCCGCTCCGTCCAGGGCGCCGTGAGCGGATGGGGGAGCTCCTCGCCCATGCCATCGCGATCCGGGTCCGGGCCCCGTCTCGTGGCGCTGGTCGCGCTGCTGGTCGCCTCGACGGTCTGGCTGCGGTCCGGCGTCGGGGCCCAGGGGACCGACGGGCCGGCCGACCTGGCCAAGGCGGACGACCTCTACACCCGCCGGGACTTCAAGGCCGCCATCGAGGCGTATCGCAGGTTTCTCGACGGCCGGCACCCTCCCCGGTGGCTGTTCCGCGGCAGGTGCAGGCAGGTCCGGTCGCTCCTCGAGATGGGACAACACGACGAGGCGCTGGCCGCGGCCGGCGAGGCGATCCGGCGAGCCGGAGGACCGATCTGGGAGGCGCGCGCCGAGCGGCTCGCCGGAAACCTCCAGCTGCACGTCCCCCACGAGGGAGTCCAGAAGGGCGGCCGCACGGTCCGGGGGCGGCGGGCCGGCAAGCCCGTGGACAGCCACGCCGCCGACCGGAGGGCCGCCATCGGCCACCTGGAGCGCTCGCGGGACCTCATCATGGGCCTGGTTGCCGACAGGGCCCGGCTCGAGGCGCTGGACCCGTCGGACCGGGACGGCCTGGCCAAGGAGCGGATCGAGACCCAGTTCGACCTGGTGGCGGCGCTGGTCCGGTACACCCCCTACGACGAGAGCTGGCGCTCCAGGAGTTCGGCCGGCTCCGCCAGCTCTTTCCCGTCTCGCCCAGGAACGCCACGGTCCGCGAGCTGGAAGCCTCGATCGCCAGGCCGGAGATCCGGATCGGGCAGCTGGGGGTGCACGTGGCGGGCCAGCCGGTCCAGATCCCGATCATCCATCGCAACGTCACCAGGGTCCACTTCGCCGCCTGCCCGATCGATCTGGACCGGTTCATCCAGGAGAACCTGGAGAAGGTCAAGCTGGACCGGATGGACGACGTCGGCAACGCGTTCGGCGCGCTCTACAACCCGGGCAACGCCCTTCTCTCGAGGCAGACCCAGGGCCGGCCGATGCATGAGGCGTACAGGGGCCCGGTGGTCGCGGAGTGGGACGCCGCGGTGATCGACGACGGGTCGTTCCGGACCACCAGGTCGACGATCGCCTCGCCGCTGTCGCAGCGCGGCTGCTATCTCATCGTGGCGTCCGTGCCGGGCCAGGGAGAGGATTCCCGGAACCTGCTCCTGCTGCAGGACACCGCCGTGGTGGTGAAGAAGCTCGAGGAGAAGGAGCTCTTCTGGGTCGTGAACGCCGGCGACGGGGCGCCGATCGCCGGGGCCGAGCTGACCCACCTGGTGATCACATCACGCTGGGAGCGGCGTGGGCACGAACCGGGAGAGCGTCAGCACTGGGCCGTGGAGACCGCGGTCGGGAAGACCGACAAGGAAGGCGTGTCGCTCTTCCGGGTGCCCGGGAAGGCCCGGCCCAGCTACCCGCACGTGATCACGGTGGCGCGCACCCCGTCGGGCGGCATGGCGTTCCATGGAGTGACGCACTGGAGCCACATCCGCGGTGGAAGCGTCCTCCTGTCCGGCCGGCGAGGCGCGGTGTTCACCGACAGGCCGGTCTACCGCCCGGACCAGTCGGTGCGCTTCAAGCTCTGGGTCCGGGATCTCCGGGACGGCGTGTACCAGAGCGCAGCCCAGGGGGCGACCGTGACGGTGGATGTGCGGGACCCCAGAGGTGGCCAGGTCGCATCGAGGTCGCTGGCGCTGGACGCCCACGGAGGCGCCTCCGACGCGTTCCGGCTGGCCAAGGGGTGTCCCCTGGGGATGTACCGGATCGACGTGCGCGGCGTGAAGCTGGCCGGTGCCCGGTTCCGCGTGGAGGAGTACAAGAAACCGGAGTTCGAGGTCACGGTCGAGACCAGGACCGACCTGGCCCGTCCGGGCGACAGGGTCGAGGGCATGGTCCGGGCCCGCTACGCCTTCGGAGCGCCGGTCACCCAGGGCCGGGTCACCTACCGCATCTTCAGGCAGGAGTACAGCCACCGCCACGCCGCGCCGGGCTCCTGGGACTGGCTCTACGGGCCCGGCTACGGACGCTCTCACCACGCCTACGACTGGTTCCCCTGGTGGCGCCTCTGGGGGCCCAGGCCGTGCTCGTGGTCCCCGTGGTGGGGCCCGGCGCCCGCGCCGGAGCGTGAGCTGGTCACGGAAGGGACCGGCGATCTGGGCGCCGGCGGCGAGCTGCCGTTCACCGTCGACACGACACGGGCCAGGCAGGACCATCCGGACCAGGACCACCTGTACACCGTCGAGGCGCAGGTGGTGGACCGGAGCCGGCGCACCATCGAGGGGTCCGGCCAGGTCAAGGTGACGCGCCAGGAGTTCGCCGTGTTCGTCGAGGCCGACCGGGGCCACTACCGGCCGGGCCAGCAGGTGTCGCTCAAGATCAAGGCGGTCACGGCCAACGACACGCCGGTGGCGGTCCCCGGCAAGGTGACGGTGACCCAGGTGGTGTACGGCGGTGCCGGCAACGCCGACGTGACGGAGCGGCCGGACCGGACCTTCGATCTGGCCACCGACGCGCGGGGCGACCTCTCGCTGGACCTGAAGCTGGAGCGGTCTGGCCACTTCAAGGTGGCGTTCGAGACGGCGGACAGCCAGAAGCGTCCGGTGATCGGAGCCACCACGGTCTGGGTGTGCGGCGACGACTTCGAGGGGGCGATCCACCGGTTCAAGGCGCTCCAGATCCTGGCGGACCAGCGCACGTACAGACCCGGCGATGTGGCCCGCCTGATGATCAGCTCAGACCTCCGGGGCGCCACGGTGCTCCTGTCCACCCGGCCGGACCGGTGGTTTGTCACCAGCTACCGGGTCGTCCCGCTGCCGGACAAGTCGACCATCGTGGAGCTGCCGATCGAGAAGGGCGATGAGCCGAACGTCTTCGTGGAGGCCACGGCGGTCGTCGGGGGCCAGGTGCACCAGGACGTCCTGGAGGTGCTGGTTCCGCCGGAGAACGGGGTGATGGACCTGGCGGTGAAGCCCGACAAGCCTCGGTACCGCCCCGGCGAGAAGGCGACGGTGCGGCTCAAGGCGACGACCCCGCAGGGGAAGCCGGTGAAGACCCAGATCGCCCTGGCCGCGTTCGACAGGTCGGTGCTCCTGATCCAGCCGGAGCTGGCTCCGGACCTGAGGGCCCACTTCTGGGGCGAGAAGCGCACCCACAGCATCATCTCGTCCTCGACGCTGTCGACGCGGTTCGACGGCACCGGGCCCCTGCGGGATCCCGGCCGCCTCTCCACCGGGTCGCCGCCGCAGGACCGGGACGGCTCCTGGGGTCGCCGCGGCCTCGTCCACTGGGGATCCGGCGACGACGAAACCGCCGGGCCGCCTGCGAGCTTCGAGAGCTCCGGCGGGGCCACGGAGGGGAAAAAGGACGTCCGGTTGACCCGGAGGAAGCTGGAGCCGGCGGATCCGAGGCCATCCGGGTACTCGGCCTGGGCCGGCGAGGGCAGGGGGAGGCCCGAGCCCGGGGAAGCCCCCCTGGTGGCGGCCCACTTCCGGTCGGAGTTCGAGGACACGGCCCACTGGGCGCCGGACCTGGTCACCGACGACAACGGAGAGGCGACGACCACGTTCTCGTTCCCGGAGAACCTGACCACGTGGCGCCTCCGGGCGCTCGCCATGGCGCAGGATACCCGGGTGGGCGACGGGGCCGGTCAGGCCGTGACGACGAAGCGGTTCGTGGCCAGGCTCCAGTCGCCACGGTTCTTCGTGGAGCGTGACCGGGTCACTCTCTCGGTGAACCTCCACAACTACCTGGCCGCCGACAAGAAGGCCCGGGTGACGCTGACGGTCCCGGCCGCCCTGATGCAGATCGCGGCCCGGCCGACCCGGGAGGTCGTGGTGAAGGCCGGCGGCGAGGCCAGGGTCGACTGGGACGTGTCGGTCAAGGCGGACGGTCTGGCCACCATCGAGGTCGAGGCGCTGACCGACGAGGAGTCCGACGCCGTGAGGATGACGTTTCCGGTGCTGATCCACGGCCTCGAGAAGACCGTCTCCAGGACCGGACTGATCCGGTCGACCGGCCCGGCTGACGATCAAGACGGGCTCGTCGGCTCCGCCGGTACTCAGCCGGGGGGCGTTGAAGCCAGGAGGGCCGGTGCTGTCCAACATCCGGCAGCACGAGAAGGTCGACCCGGAGAACCAGACCGCCTGGTACGAGGTGCCGCAGGATCGGCCCTGGTTCTGGTGGAACAACGACATAGAATCCCACGCCTGGATCCTCAGGGCGATCGTGGCCAAGGACCCCAGGGACGCCAAGGCCCCGTGGCTGGTGAAGTGGCTCTTGAACAACCGTCGCCACGGGACCTACTGGCGTTCCACCAGAGACACGGCGCTCTCTGTATCGGCGCTGATCGAGTACATGCGAGCCGCCGCCGAGGACGAGCCGGACTACACGCTGAAGGTGCTGTTCGACGGCAAGCCGGTGAAGGAGGTCAAGGTCGACCGGACCCGGCTCCTCTCGCTGGACAACCGGCTCACGCTGTCCGGCGAGCAGCTGGCGCCGGGTCGGCACGTCCTGCGGTTCGAGCGGCAGGGGAAGGGGGCCCTCTACGTCTCGAGCTACCTCACGACCTTCACGAAGGAGGAGGGAATCTCGCCGGCGGGGCTCGAGGTCAAGGTCGACCGGACCTACTACCGCCTGGATCGAGCCGACCGGACCGTGACGACCCGGGGATCGCGGCTGGAAGAGGTGCATGAACGCCGGCTGCGCTACGACCGGGTGCCGCTGGAGTCCGGCGACGCCCTGACCAGCGGCGACCTGATCGAGGTGGAGCTCAAGGTCACCGCGAAGAACGACCTGGACTACCTGGTGTTCGAGGACCCGAAGCCCGCGGGCTGCGAGCCCGTGGAGCTCGTGTCCGGTGCCCGGTTCGGCGAGCTCTGCTCCAACATGGAGCTCAGGGACGAGAAGGTGGCGTTCTTCGTCACCTGGCTCTCCCGGGGCGAGCACCTGATCCGGTACCGGCTGCGCGCCGAGGTGCCTGGCACGTTCCACGCCCTGCCCACCAGGGGCTGGGCCATGTACGCGCCGGAGGTGCGGGCCAACGCGGCGGAACACCTGCTCGGGATCGACGACCGACCGGACGCGCCGGGTCGGTAAGACCGATCGAGCGGGTTCGAGCAGTGGTGATCCTCCGAGTTCACCGGACCGGCGCAGCCGGAGACGCCCCGCGGCCCAGCCGCTCCTCGAGAATCGGAACGACCCGGTCGTCCAGGAGATGCTCGCTCAGCCCCGAGAAGCCCCGCCGCTTGTGCGGGAGCCGTTCGTCCAGTTCCTTCCTGAGCTTCTTGACCTTGTCCTCCGGCTCCAGTCGCGCCGCGACCGACTCCTTCTCCATCTCGAACTCCGCATCGGTCATCTTCCGGACCTCTTCCGTGAGATCGAGGAAGCGCTTCCTCTCGACCTTCTTCTCCTCGTCGGTGAGCTGGAAGCGCTGCTCGCAGAATCGTTCGATGTGCTCGTCGGCCAGCGCTTCCCGACGGGTCGTCCAGTCGAGCTCCGGGATGCCCCTGATCTTGGCGAACCGGTCGACGAACTTGCGCTGCACCTTGGCCTGTCCCGCCCGCACCGGGTCGTTCAGCTCCGGCGGGGGGATCAGGCACGGCGAGAAGCTCCTGACGATCTGGGCCTGCTCCGGGGAGAGCACGGCCTCCAGCTCCTTCTCCAGCTCCGTCAGGGTCTGGGCGAGTTTCTCTTTGAGATTCCTCTGCTCCTGCATGAGCAGATGCTCGCTGTGGCCCGCCCGCTCCGGGATCCAGCCCCGCGCCGGCGCCCCCTTCTGGATCTCGGCCCTGAGCAACCCGAAATCGTGCTCGGCCTGGCGGAGCATGTCCTCGAGCCGGGCGGAGCCGATCAGCATCTCCTGGCGAGCGGCCCCGGCCCGGCGGGCCAGCGCCAGCACCTGGCCGGCCTGCTTCGGGTTGAGGTTGAGCCCGTTGAGCAGGTTGATCGTCGAGATCTCGTGCTGACGCGCCCTGACCCGGTCCGAGAGAGTGCGGATCGTCGCGGCCGGATCCGGCGGCTCCGTGGCGGCGCCGACGCCGGCGGCGGGGCGGATCAGCAGAAGAGCGAGGACGGCGAGGCAGGTCTTGCAGATCATGCGGAGCTCCTTCGGAGGCGACCTCCGAGGCCGACGGAACCGGCGCCGGTCCGCCCTCCGGGACGGTCCGGGCCGACCGCTCCATCGTACACCCGGGCCCAGCGGAACGCCCGCCGGAAGCTCCGTCGACCCGGCGTCGCCGAACCGCGTCCCTGAGCCGGCCGGGGCGACTCGACACAAAAGAATGAAAAAAGTTCTTCAGAATATTGACATTCGCCCGGCCATCGGGTAAGCTAACGGGCTCCTTGACGGAGAGCTCACCAGAAGGCGGAGTCGCCGAGGGGGGCAGTAACGCCGAGGAGACCGGTAGCGTGGGTCCGGAACCCCGAAACCGGTCCGGTCGACAGGCCCGAGGGATCGACCCCGCTCAAGGCCCGCCCAAGACCAGACCAGCTATCTGGCCAGTAGGCGGGAACCAGGGCGGAAAAACAGAAGTGGCCCCGGGACCCTCGCGTCGAGGGTGAGGTGGTAGAAGAGGTCTCGAGCTTTTCGGGGGTGACCCCGGAAAGGCCTCTTGGAAAGCGACGCTGAAGGTGGACTGGACTCCCCGGTCTACCCCGACTCTCGAATTAACGACCGACGAACGGTTCGAGAGTGAGATGGGCCTCCGAAGGCGCCTGATCGTCAGCGACAGCTGGTGGTCTGGATGATCGGGGGTCGAGGCCGTCGGCAGGTCTCGCGTAAACGTCCAGACCGGATGTGATCCGCGACGGGTGGGTTGACCGAAAGTGGGCACAAGGCCCCGCTGAAACGAGCTCACCTGCGAGAGCCCCGCACCGAAAGGCGCGGGGCTCTCGATTTTTTGTTCACCCTGGCGAGCGGACCTGTCGATCCCCATGGAAAGAGCCCGCCGACCGGCTCGAACGGTCGCTCCCGTCCATGCCCGGGCCGCGGACGGAGCCGTCGAGGTCGCTTCGAGTCGAGGACGCTGGCTCCAGGAGCCGAACATGCCGCAGATCAGGTTGCTCGTCGCCCTGCTCCTGGTCCCCGCGATGGCCGTGGCCGCCGGCTCCATGAGCAAGGAGGCCGCGGCAGCGTCGCTGCGGATCGCTCTTCCGACGCTCCTGGGGAGCTCCTGCTCGGCCTGTCTCTCGGCCGGAACCACGTCCGCCGTGGAGGTGCAGCCCAACTGGTGGGTCTGCAGCGCGAACCCCGACCATCGGTTCCCGTCGCCTCTCCAGGAGGCGAGCTCGTACAGGCGCTCGTGCCCGACCTGTCTCAGCACCGGGTTGTCCAGGACGATGACGCTCGTACCATCGGGGTCCTGGACCTGCCCGAACGGGCACGGAGGGGCCAGGACGTTCACCCACGAGTGCGCCCTGCCGGACTGCCCGTACCGCTCGTTGACGGCCCAGCAGTGAACGGCTCCCCGGCGGCCTGGCGGAAGCTCACCTGGCGCCGAGGTGGAAGAGCGCAGCCAGCACAGCGACGACGACGAGCGCCAGCCACCAGCCCCACCACGCGCCCGATCGCGGCGCCGGAACGACCGCAGGCTCCACGGCCTCCGGGGCGACCGGGGGACCGGGAGCCGGCGGCTCCGCCACCTCCCCCGCGTCTTGCTCCTGCTCGGCCTCCAGCGCCAGCGCCTTGATCTTCCGGGTGCGCTTCAACCCACGGGGCATGGTCGGCATCGCTTCCTCGGGATCGGCGGCGGGGCCGGCCGGGGGCGGCGACACCCGGTCCGGGGGAGCGACGCGGGTGGCCACGGTCGGTCGAGGGGGCAGGTAGAGCGCCACGGGCTCTCCTCTCTCGATCTTGGTGAGGTCCACCAGGAGGTGGTCGACGCCGGGGTAGCGGAGCTCCCTCTTGATCCGGGTCATGCTGCCGATCACGGTCTGGAACGTCGGAGAGATCTGGGGGTTGAGCTTGCACAGGTTGGCCAGGAACTCCGGCGGGGTCGCCGGGTCCTTCCAGTCGCCGGCGTCCACCGGCGGCGGCGGGTCCCTCGAGGTGATCAGCTTGAAGAAGGTCATCCCCAGCTGATAGATGTCGGTGCGGCCGTCGACCTTCTTGCCCGTGACCTGCTCGGGGGCCATGTACACCTGGGTGCCCAGCATGTTGGAGCCGGCCGACGACAGGAGCGTCCAGTTCACCGCCTTCACGATCCCGCAATCCAGGAGCACGATCCGGTCGGTCTGGCGCTCGAGCATGATGTTGGCCGGCTTGATGTCGCGGTGGAACAGCCCCCGGGCGTGACAGTAGGCCAGAGCGCCCCCGACCCCCCGGGCGATCCTCAGGAGCAGAGCCTCGTCCAGGGGCCCGGAGCGGGTGACCAGCCGCTCGAGATCCTCCCCGTCGATGTACTCGATGGCGATGAAAGGGCGAGCGCCCGACAGGTCGAACCCGTGGATCTTGGGGATGCTCCGGTGGGAGCAGATCCTCAGCGCATCGACCTCTCGCTCGGCCCTGGAGATGAACTCGCCATCCGAACAGAGATCCGACTCGAAGATCTTGAGCGCCAGGGTCTCTCCGTCGGGAACGTGGAGCGCCTTGTAGACCGACGCCATCCCCCCGTGACCGAGGCGCTCCAGCAGCCGGTAGTCACCGATGCGGCTCAACTCTCCCGGCTCGAGTCCGGACATGGTCACCTGCGGGCCGAATAGGGTGCAGCGGCGGCGGTTCCGGAGGGAGCCGCGCGATCGGCAGGGCCCGCACCGTACTGTAGCACGCCGGCGCCGACCACGGTCTGGAGCCTGGCAACTCTGCCGCCAGGCCGAGGCCTGATCACAAGCCCGACTCCGCGAGACAGGTGGGGGATCCTGGACCCCTGAAGAAACCGAGTCGAGTCTCAGCGCCGGGGGGGCGTCCTCGACGGTGCCGCACTCAGACCGTCGAGGGGGGCTCGTGCGCTGTCGGGGCGGAACCTCCCTCGACCGCCAGCCCTTTCCGGAAGGCGACCTTGTTCACCTCGACGAACCTGGCCTTGACCTTCTTCTCGATAGCGGCCATCCACTCGTCCCGGGTGAACGGAAGCGTGCTCGAGATCGCCCCCAGCATCACCACGTTGACCGCCTCGGGCACCTCGAGCTCCAGCGCTATCCTGAGCGCCTCCACCTCGACGACCCTGGAGGCGTAACGGCCGAGCACCGCTCCCGGATCCTCCGGGTAGGGGACCGTGCCGAAGATGGCGGTCAGCGGCACGTGGCGGTGGGAGTTGTAGAAGATGGCGCCGTCCGCCCTCACGTACTCCACGTACCGGATCGCCTCCAGCGGCTCCAGCGCGCAGAGGACGTGAGCCGATCGACGCGACACCATCGGCGAGTGGACCGTCGGGCCCAGCCGGATGTGGCTGATGACCGAGCCGCCCCGCTGCGCCATGCCGTGGACCTCCGCCTTCTTCACGTCCAGCCCGTGGGCGAGGCCCACCTCCGCGATGAGATCGCTCGCCAGGATGACTCCCTGACCCCCGACCCCCGAGATGACCACCGAGATGTTCGTGTCGTCCACCGTGTCCTCCCTCACTCAGGCCTCTGGATGGCGCCCAGCTTGCACACCTGGGCACAGACGGAGCACCCGGCGCAGAGGACCGGGTTGATCTCGGCCTTGTCGTCGGCGTCCTTGGAAATGGCGGGGCACCCCACCTTGAAGCAGAGCCCGCAGGCCTTGCACTCCTCTTTCACGGACCGGTACGCCTTCTTCCTGGCCTTGCGGTCCCTGATCAGGCACGGCGCCTTGAAGATGATCACCGACGGCCCTTCGTAGGCGAGCCCCTCCTCGAGCGCCTTGCGGGTCGCCTCCAGGTCGATCGGATCCACGACCGCCAGATGGGGCACGCCGAGGGCCTGGCAGAGCTTCTCCAGGTCCAGCTTGTGGGTCGATTCGCCCTTGAGCGTCCGTCCGGTGGCCGGGTGCTCCTGGTGGCCGGTCATGGCCGTGGTCCCGTTGTCCAGGATGCAGATCACCACGTTCGCCCTGTTGTAGATGGCGTGGATCAGCGACGTGATCCCCGAATGGACGAAGGTGGAGTCGCCGATGACCCCCACGACCTTGTTCTTCTTGTCGCCCTGGAGCACCTTGGCGAACCCGGCGGCCTCGCTGACCGACGCCCCCATGCACAGGCACGTGTCGATGGCGGAGAGCGGCGGGTAGGCGCCCAGGGTGTAGCACCCGATGTCGCCCAGGGAGAGCAGCTTCATCCGGCTCGCCACCGTGAAGAACCCCCGGTGAGAGCAGCCGGGACAGAGCACCGGCGGTCGGGTCGGGATCAGGGGAGCGTCGAACGTGACGGTCCGGCCTTCGATGGCGTCGCGGATCACGTCCACGGAGAGCTCTCCGGTGCCGGGGATCACCTCCTTGCCCACGACCTGGATCCCCATGGCCCGGATCTGGTCTTCCATGTAGGGTTCCAGCTCCTCCACCACGAACAGCTTCGTCACCGTGCTGGCGAACTCCCTGATGAGCTTGTCCGGGAGCGGGTTGGACAGGGCCACCTTGAGGGTCGACGCGTCCGGGAACGCGTCGCGGACGTGCTGGTACGCGATGCCGGAGGTGATGATGCCCACGTCGAGGGACCGGAGCTCGATCCGGTTGTGGGGGTAGGCGTTGGAGAACTCCCTCAGCCGCGAGAACCGCTTGTCGATCTCCACGCGGCGGATCCTGGCCGAGGTGGGGAGCATGCAGTACTTCACGAAGTCCCGGGAGAACGGCCTGTACGGATGCTCCTTCCGCTCGCCCAGCGACACGATCGACTTGGAGTGGCACACCCGGGTGGTGACGCGGAGCATCACGGGGGTGTCGAACCGCTCGGAGATCTCCAGCGCCTCGCCCATGAAGTCCTTGGCCTCCTGGCTGTCGGCCGGCTCCAGGCACGGGATCTTGGCGAAGAACGCGAACCGGCGGTTGTCCTGCTCGTTCTGGGACGAGTGCATGCCCGGGTCGTCGGCGGAGATCAGGACGAAGCCAGCGTTGGCACCGGTGTAGGCCGACGTCATCAGCGGGTCCGCCGCCACGTTGACCCCCACGTGCTTCATCGCGGCCAGCGACCGCCCGCCCGCCACGGAGGCGCCGTAGGCCACCTCGAACGCCACCTTCTCGTTGGGCGCCCATTCGGACTGGATCTCCCTGTACCTCGCGAGGTTCTCCAGGATCTCCGTGGAGGGTGTGCCGGGATAGGCGGCCCCGAACACGAGACCGCTCTCCCAGGCGCCTCTCGCGATCGCCTCGTTGCCGGTGAGTACCTCTCTGGCCATGTTGCCTCCCGAAGATCGACCGTTCGGTTCGTGTCGCGATGACCGACCCAAAATAGGGACCGCGCCGCTCCCGGTCAAGGTCCACGTGAACGATCGTATGTC
Source organism: Candidatus Rifleibacteriota bacterium (assembly GCA_016213885.1). Classification (GTDB taxonomy): domain Bacteria; phylum Muiribacteriota; class UBA6191; order JACPRK01; family JACQZM01; genus JACQZM01. The sequence goes on from JACQZM010000318.1 coordinate 22,788, forward strand.
CCTGGCGGCGAGCCGGGCGGGGGGGGGGCTGCCGGGAGCCTCTGAGTGTCACGCCCGGCTCGGCATGTGATCAGGGGGTGGTGGGGATCGGGAGCGATGGAAGAAAGAGGAAGGGATCCATTTGAAGTCGCGCTCGGGACGGAGAAATGAGGAGAGGATCAGGTTGGAGGTCGCGCTCGGGGGCGCGACTCGGATCCGGCGAGGCGCCGGATCGGGAGGCGCCGGATCGGGAGGCGCCGGGTCGACCTACATCCCCCGCCGGTAGCGGCCCCCCACCTCGTACAGGGCGTTCGTGATCTGACCCAGGCTGCAGTGACGGACCGTCTCCAGGAGCTCCTCGAAGACGTTGCCGCCGTCGAGGACGACCCTCTTCAGACGGGCCATGGCGGCCGGAGCCGAGGCGGCGTTCCTGGCCTGGAAGGCCAGGAGGTTGTCGTACTGCGCCTGTTTCTCCTCCGTGGTGGCCCGGGCGAGCTCCTTGTCGGCCGGGACGAAGTCGTGGGGGTCGGCGCTGGGGTTCACGTACGTGTTGACCCCGACGATCGGAAGCTCCCCGGTGTGCTTCTGCATCTCGTAGGTCATGGACTCCGACTGGATCTTGCCCCTCTGGTAGCCGGTCTCCATGGCCCCCAGCACCCAGCCCCGGTCGCTGAGCCGCTCGAACTCGGCCAGCACCGCCTCCTCGACCAGGTCGGTCAGAAGCTCCAGGATGTACGACCCCTGGCTCGCGTTCTCGCTCTTGGCGAGCCCCAGCTCCCGGGCGATGATCACCTGGATCGCCATGGCCCGCCGGACCGACTCCTCCGTCGGGGTGGTCACCGCCTCGTCGTAGGAGTTGGTGTGGAGGGAGTTGCAGTTGTCCAGATAGGCCATGAGCGCCTGGAGCGTGGTCCGGATGTCGTTGAAGTTCATCTCCTGGGCGTGGAGCGACCGGCCCGAGGTCTGGATGTGGTACTTGAGCTTCTGGCTGCGCTCGTCGGCGCCGTACAGCTCCTTCAGGGCGACGGCCCAGATCCGCCGGGCCACCCGGCCGATGACCGCGTACTCCGCATCGAGCCCGTTGGAGAAGAAGAACGACAGGTTCGGGGCGAAGGAGTCCACGGGCATCCCCCGGCTCCTGTAGTACTCCACGTACGAGAACCCGTTGGCCAGGGTGAACGCCAGCTGCGAGATCGGGTTGGCCCCGGCTTCGGCGATGTGGTACCCGGAGATGCTCACGGAGTAGTAGTTCCGGACCCCCTTCTCGATGAAGTACTCCTGCATGTCGCCCATCATCTTGAGGGCGAAGTGGACGGAGAAGATGCAGGTGTTCTGCCCCTGGTCCTCTTTCAGGATGTCGGCCTGCACGGTCCCGCGGACCGTGTTCAAGGTGTCGAGCTTGATGGTGCCTGCCTCGTCGTCCGTGGGCTCCCGGCCGGTCTCCTTCCGGAATCGAGCGAGCTGCTGCTCGATGGCGGCGTTGAAGAACATGGCCAGGATGATCGGCGCCGGTCCGTTGATCGTCATGGAGACGCTGGTGTACGGGTCGACCAGGTCGAAGCCGGCGAACAGCTTCTGCATGTCGTCTAGCGTGCAGATCGACACGCCGCTCTCGCCGACCTTGCCGAAGATGTCGGGCCGCGGGGCCGGGTCCTCGCCGTAGAGCGTGGGGCTGTCGAACGCCACGGAGAGCCTCTTGGCCCGCTCGCCCCTGGAGAGATAGTGGAACCTGCGGTTGGTCCTCTCCGGGCCGCCCTCGCCGGCGAACTGCCGCTTGGGGTCCTCGTCCTGTCGCTTCAGCGGGAACACCCCGGCCGTGTAGGGAAAGCTGCCGGGGACGTTCTCGAGCATGAGGTACCGGAGCCGCTCCCCCGGGTCCCGGCACGGCGGCACCGCGACCCTGGGCACCCGGGTGCCGGAGAGCGTCCGGTGGACCAGGTCTCTCTTGACCTCTCTCCCCCGCACGTCGAAGCCGAGCTGATCGCCGGAATAGCTGGCCACCAGGCGGTCCCAACCGTCCAGGAGCCGGCCGCACTCCGGCAGCAGCTTGCGGCCGAAGCTCTCCTTGAGGCTCTCCAGCGGCAGCGACGAGCTGCCCTGGCCGCTCTCCTGCAGCGCCGCGATGGCGCCCTCGAGCTGGCCGATCCGGGTGGCGACCTCGACCTGCTGGTTCACTCGCTGCCGGTACGACCGGACCGCGTGGGCGATCTGGGCGAGGTACCTCTCGCGATCCCTGGGGATGATCGTGAACTCCCGGCGCTGGATCCAGTCCCTCGTGTACCCGGCGGCGGGGTCCAGGTCGAGCCCGGAGCGCTCCCTCACCTTCTGGATCAACAGACCGTACAGGGCGTTCACGCCGATGTCGTTGAACCGGCTGGCGATGGTGCCCACCACCGGCAGGTCTTCGTTCGCCACATCGTGCGCGACCTTGCGGATGCGCCGGTACTGCTTGCGGACGTCTGCCAGGGCGTCCTCCGCGCCCTTGCGCTCGAACTTGTTGATCGCGATCATGTCGGCGAAATCGAGCATGTCGATCTTCTCGAGCTGCATCGCCGCCCCGAACTCCGAGGTCATCACGTAGATCGACAGGTCCGACACCTCGGTGATCTCCGTGTCCCCCTGGCCGATGCCGCTGGTCTCGACGAACACCAGGTCGAACCCCGCGGCCCGGCAGACCAGGATCGCGTCGCGGGTGGCGAGCGAGAGCTCCGACTTGGCGCCGCGGGTGGCCAGCGACCGGGTGTAGACCCGGGGCGAGGTGATGCTGTTCATGCGGATCCGATCGCCCAGCAGCGCCCCGCCGGTCTTCTTCCTGGACGGGTCGACGGAGATCACGGCGACCGTTCGCCGGGGGCACCGCTCCAGCAGCCGCAGCACCAGCTCGTCCACCAGCGACGACTTGCCGGCGCCGCCGGTCCCGGTGACCCCTACGACCGGGGCCCGGCGCGACCCGATGAGCTCCTGGAGCCTGGACCGGAGGAGCTCCTTCCGGGCACCCTCGTCGAGGAGCTCCACCTCCGTGATCAGCCGGGCCACGGCCCCCGCGTCTCTGGTGGGGAGCCGGGCCAGGCACTGGTCGGTCGAGGCCGATCCGGTGGCGCCGTCGGCCCGCTCGAGCATGTCGCTGACGATGCCGTCGAGGCCCATCAGACGGCCGTCCTCGGGGGAGTAGATCCGGGTCACCCCGGCGGCCTGGAGCTCCCGGATCTCCCGCGGCACGATCACCCCTCCTCCGCCGCCGAACACCTTGATGTGGGAGGCTCCTCGCTGGGCCAGCACCTCGAGGATGTACGGGAAGAAGAGCGTGTGACCGCCCTGGTAACTCGAGACGGCGATCCCCTGGGCGTCCTCCTCGATGGCGGCGCTGACGATCTCGGTGACCGATCGGTTGTGGCCGAGGTGGATCACCTCCGCTCCGAACTCGACGAGCAGCCGGCGCATGATGTTGATCGACACGTCGTGGCCGTCGAACAGGGAGGTGGCGGTGACGAAGCGCACCGGGTGCTTGAGCTGGTAGTGTTTCTTCTCCATATCGATGAGGGCGACTCGTCCAGGGACCGGCGGGTGGCGGTCCCGCGTTGAGAGATCACGATCGGGCGACACCCGGTCGCCGGGCCCCGGCGACCCGGCGCGGCGCTCACTGGAAGCTGGGCTTGCGCTTCTCCACGAACGCCGTCATCCCCTCCTTCTGGTCGGGGGTGGCGAAGCAGAGGCCGAACAGGTGGCTCTCGTAGACCAGCGCGGCCTCCAGCGGCATCTCCAGACCGTTGATCACGGCCCGCTTCAGCTGGGACAGGGCGAACGCACCCTTGGCGGCGATCCTGGAGGCGGTCTCCTGGGCCGCCGGAAGCAGCGCCTCGGGCGCCACGACGCGGCTCACGAGACCGAGCTCCCGGGCCTGCTGCGCCGTGATCGTGTCGCCGGTCAAGAGGAGCTCCAGCGCCGCGGCCTTGCCGATGAGCCTGGGGAGTCGCTGGGTGCCGCCGAACCCCGGCGTGACCCCCAGGTTGATCTCGGGCTGGCCGAACTTGGCCTTCTCGCTGGCGTAGATGATGTCGCACGCCATGGCGAGCTCCATCCCGCCGCCCAGGGCGAACCCGTTCACCGCCGCGATGGTCGGTTTGGAGCATCGCTCGATCGTCATCAGCACCCGGGTGCCCAGCTGGGAGTAGTTCATCACGGTCGGCGGGTCCATGTCTTTCATCTCCGAGATGTCGGCCCCGGCGACGAACGCCTTCTCCCCGGCGCCGGTGAGGATGATGGCCCTCACGCTCGTGTCGGCGGACAGCGAGGCGAAAGCGGCGCCGAGCTCCTCCAGGGTGCGGGTGTTCAGGGCGTTCAGCACCTTCGGTCGATTCACCGTGACGGTCGCGATCCTGTCCTTGACCTCCACGGTCAGGTTCTCGTACGACATCGCAGCCCTCCAGACAGTCATCGATGACGAGACGTCGCATGACCAGGACGGCCCTGCCGGGTCATGAGCCCTGGCCGGTCGCTGACGCGGCCCGGCATCGCCTCTCCCCGTGGGGAGGCGACCCGATCGGAGGCCGCCGTCGAGTCGGCCTTCCAGGGCACGACCTGTATACACGAGCCCCCAGGCAGGGTCAAGGGAAGGAGCGCCGGCGCAGGCTCGCCGCATCAGGACGGTCACACGCCTACGGCTGCCTTCCTTTCCCTGCTTGCCAGTCTGCTTCGTCACGGGTGCCACACCTGCAAGCGCACGGAAGCTGTGGTAGTCTCTTTCGCGCAGGGGCGGCGATGCCTCTGCGAACGCCGTGGCGCACACGACTCTCCCGGCTCCCGGCAAGGATCGGAGGAGGGCGACGTCGCGGTGTTCTTCTTTCTGGCCGTTCTCCGCTTGGGCGTGAGGGAGCTGGTCGAGCAGGCCCTCGATGCGGCGGGCACACGTCCGGCGCTGCCGATAGACGAGACGCAGTCGTGGCAGGAGCAGCTGGATGTGGGCCTTGGCGGCCTCGACGGTGCCGGGGGCCGCGTACAGTGGCGGGACCTTCAGCACCTGGAGGACCGTCTCACTATCGATCCGCCGAATCCTGTTGGGCCGGAGGATCCGCTCCACCTGCGGGCGCCGCACGCCGGAGAGCTTGGCTGGCTCCGGGAGAAGCTCCCAGAGATCCCGGAGCCAGGGTTCATCCGCGCTGGGGGAGAGCTTGAGCGGCTGGGGGTAGTAGCGGTGGATCTGCTCACGGAGCCGGTTGGTGAGCCGGTTGGTCTCCTCCCGAAGGTCGTCATCGACCCGCGCCAGTTCGCGCAGCTCGATCGTCACGGCGTCATCCATATGGATGAGGCGGAAGCAGTGCGGGTCCGTCCTCAGCGAGTCAGCCAGCACGAAAGCATCCCTCCGGTCGTCCTTGGCACCTGCCACGGTGTGGCGGTCGCGGAACCGGTCGAGTTGCTTCGGGTTGATCGCGTAGACGTGGAACCCTCGCTCGATGAGCGTTTCCACGAGGGCTTCACGGGGAATCTCGATCGCCAGCGCCACGGACCCAGTATCGCCGTCGGCGCGTTGGGCCAGCCAATCGGCGGACCCCAGGATCGCAGAGCCGCAATGTTCCACGCGGCGCTCGTCGAGCACATGCCCATCAGGGTTGATGGCGCAGATCTGGTGCTCCTGGGTGGCCCAGTCAACTCCCACGAGCAGTCGATACGGTGTAGGCAAGTCAGGACCTCGCTTGTTCTCTCACCGGTCCCGGTGTGGACCAGTCCTATGATCCCGGCCAGCCGTGATGCCTCATCGCCCCTGTACAGGCGCTCGAGCGCTCGCCCGAAGGTGGTCAAGACACTCTTGGATGTCCCTTGCTGCGCTGGACAAGCGCTCCCGAACTGCTAGCTCTAATGCCTCCGCAAGAAGCTCCACCGCTGTCTCGGTTGCTCCATTCGTGTCTCGCTCGGCTGCCTGTATTGCCAGCGCGACAACTCGCGACAGTGGATCGAGGCTAGAGTGCATCCTCGGTACCAGATCGATCAGCTGTGCCAGAGACTCCACCGTGTGCCTGTCGGTCCAAGCTCCACCCAAGGCATCGCAGAGGGTGTCCAGGCAGAGAGACGCCTCCAGCGAATGGCCGAACCGCAACAGGAGTTTCCTTGCAGCGAGAATGGCATCGGCAGTTCTCTGACAATCGACCAGATGACCCACCAGCTCCAAGAGGGCGAGTGGTGCATAGGGGCTACCCAATCGGTCGCCCACCAGATAGTACTCTCGAATCCCATCATTCACCCTATGAAGCCCTTGAATATAGATGTAGCCGAGCAGCAATCTCGCACGGTCGGCAAGGTCGTCCTCAGTATGCTCGCTTATGGCTTCGCGGAGCATTGCGGCAGCATCGTCGGGTTGACTAGCCTCGAGAAGCCGATGAACATTCTCCCAGAAGTCGTGAGATGCCAGATCCATGCGGCGCGGGGTCAGTTCGTGGGCCCGGTTGGCCGACCGGGACTGTACTCGATGATTCGAAAATTGAGGCAGCCTCTTTCGTCAAGGTGACGCTTGCAGTGACGATGCTCAAGCTCGCAGGTTCCCTTGCAGAGGGTGTAGACCGCGCCACTCGCGAGTGGGAACTCAGTATCGCAACACTTGAAGCACCATCGGCGTATCGAGTCACAGTACTTCTTCGTCAACAGCGGTGGGGGTGGAATGACCCATTGGCCACACGGCGGCCGGACCCTCACCAGCCCGGTTGGGTCCACGTGGTCGATGGGACTGTTACCGACATACGCATAGCGTGCCGGCCAGTCTCCGACGTCTCTACTGGTAGGACCTCCCTGACCATCCAGAGGCATGAGCATGAAACGACTGACAGAGAGCGGGAGCCCGGGGGGTTCCCTCCGACCACACACTTGGGCCCCGAGATCGTGGTTGCACAGGGGCCGGGCCGTACAGGTGCGCCTCGTCAACTGGACCTGTTCCGTGGTCGCCGCCACAAGTTGTTCTACCGAGTCCTGCACAGGTTCGATCGCCACCAGAACACTCCGGGGCATCAGCTCGACAGCCGACGCTATCGGCCCGGAGGACGAAGCCCTCAAGCCAGCCAGTGCAGCCAGCTGCAGCATCCCCAGCGGATCCCTGGAGAGGAAGCTCCCCCTCCCCGCATCCATCCAGCGGTTCCTCAGATTCGCCAGCCCCGTCCCAGGGTCCTTCCTCGCACCCGCGAACCCCACCGCCCCCGGGTCGCTTCCTACGCGCAGCACCCCGAACGCCAGGAACTCGCTGCTCCGGATCAAGCTCCCCGAGTCGTCCGCCACGCCGACCACCGACTCGAGGTGATCCCCCAGCAGCGTCTCGCGCGGGCCCTGCGGTGCTCCCCGCTCCAGCGTCTGGTCCATCCCCAGCCGGCCCACGTTGAAGACCGCCTCCGACCCGTCAGCGCCAAACTCCGACAGGATGTTGTCGAACATCCAGCTGTACGTGGAGACCCCGTCCGGCGTCTCCACGCGGTCGAGCCGGTGGTCGTCGAGGTAGCTCGCCTTCAGCTTCACCTGCCCATCGGCAGACACCTGCCGCAGCCACCCCTGGCTGTCCCAGGCATACTCCCGGACCTTTCCACCGGTGGCCTCCCGAACGCGGTTTCCCCGGGCATCGTGCAGGAACAGCGTCATCGTCGCCGGCCCCGACGCTGGCGTGCTGTCGATCCTCGTCAACTGGTCCGCCCCATCGTGTGCGCGGGTCTGGCTTTCCGCATTGGTCCGGTACTGCGAGGCGTTCCCGTTCGCGTCCCAGACCCACTCCTCGTAGTCGCCGCCACGGTAGTCCGCACGCGTGATCCGGCCTCGGCTGTCGTACT
>JACQZM010000319.1 GCA_016213885.1 Candidatus Rifleibacteriota bacterium
CGGGTCGGCGCTGTCCCCACGCACGTGGGGGTGAACCGAACTGCTTCGCCACGCGGAACTGGGTCGTCTCGCTGTCCCCACGCACGTGGGGGTGAACCGAACTGGGCCACCGTGGCCCAGGCCCTCGGGGTGATGTCCAACGGTCTTCCCCCGTTCATCTCTCAGCACCGCCCTGCATTCGGTCGCCGCGGGGAGCTCGTCGAAGACCGCCTCGCCGGACGGGTCGACCTGACCGACTCCGAGACACCGGCCGTCAGGCGCCCGGACCTCGACCCGGATCTTGCCGAAGATCGGAGGGACGGTCCGGATCGTCACACGATGGGGACTCGAGAAGAGCGGGGCGAGCCGGGGCGCAGCAGGCCTCCCGATGGGGCGACTCAGGGCGAGGGCCAGCAGGAGCGTGGCCAGGCCGGCGCCGGCGATCGCGACGGCACATCGACCTGATCCGCCATCTCGCAGGCGTCGTGCCACGCCATCGGGCCCGACTCCAATCGCTTCCTGAGGCTTGGCCCCGGTTGCGTGGTGGGCCAGGAGCCGGCTCGCGTACGCGAAGACCGACTCCAGCCAGCCGCTCGCGTGGACGTCGTCCGACGAAGCGTCGGCGACCCGCGCCAGCGCTTCCAGGGCCTCCTCCAGATCCATGGCGTCCTCCGGCGGGATCGGGTGTTCTCCCAGAACCTTGACGAGCACCGACAGGACGATGCATCGGCCGGTGGTGGAGAACCGGGAGTTGCGGGATGTGGCTCTCCGGAAGGCGACGAGCCACCGGCCGAGCGAGGCCCTGGCCCGGGAGATCGGCGGCCTGCTGGCGATCGCCGCGGCGAAACTCCCTGGGCGAGGCGGGTTGCGCCAGGACGCTGGAGCGCTTCACCCTGGAGGCGACCCGGTCAGGCCGGAGGTTCCAGCACCAGCCCGGGCAATCCTGTGCAGGGGAAAGCTCGAGACGTGGGTTCACCGTCGGCTCACGGTCGCGCCAGGCGCTGGAGGATCCCGATGTCTCCGTCGGCGAGCTTGACGAGGGTCAAGGCGGGCTCCGAGAGCGCCCGGAGCGTGCCGGGGTCCCACTGGATCCGGGTCCGCCCGTTGACCACCTCGAACGGGTACAGGGTGAGATGGGCCTGTCCCGGCGCTGCCGGTCCCGCCGTCGATTCGAGGCAGGCGATCTTCCCGGTCATCCGGATCGGCTCCGCCGAGTCGACGCGCACGCGCACGGAATGGACCACGGTCTGCCCTGACTCGAGACTGTCCTCCCAGGTCAGCGGCCCGTCGATCGGCGCCAGCGCTCCGTCTCGCTTGACGTCGATGAAGCATCGGTACCGGCCGGGGGCGTGCCCGTTGTGCGCCGTGAGCTCCAGCGTGAGCTCCTCGCCGACTCGAGGGGAGTTCCGGCTGACCACGGCACCCCTGAGACCCGAGAGGGGCTCGGCGCGATGGAATGTCCCCGTGCCGTGATCGGGGCCAGCCCGGGGTATCCTCCGCGACAGAGACGCTGGCCGGGAATCGATGTCGGTCCACCGTGCAATCACGTCGCCAGTCAGAGATCCGGCCAGGATCGATAGCGCCGCCAGTACCGAGAATCTCCTCATGGCGAGGTCACCTGGAGCCGGTAGCTCACGTTCCGAGAACTGGCGTTCGTCAACGAGTGGCCGTAGAGGTCCGGCCGGCCGCAGATGAAGACGATGTATCGACCCGGAGAGACAACTCCCGATGCCGTCTCCACGGGACCCTCCGGCCGCAGCCAGTGGGTCATGTAGTTCCCGGCGGTATCCTTGGCCAGAGTGTTGTCTGAACGGCAGAGGAACATGTCGATGTTCGTTCCGGTGGAGTTCGTGCCGGGAACTCCGCCCTGGAGCGTCATGGTGACCGTCACACGAGTCTGCTGCGTCACGACGAACTGGAAGAACCTGTTGGAGGCATCCGCCGCGGTGTAGTCGTCGGAGGCGCTCGAGAACCTGGTCTGGCACACATCGGCCCAGGTCTCTCCGGGGGACACCGTGGTCGGCCAGACATCGATCCCCGAGGCGGGGAAACTGATCGTCTGATCCTCCGGCGAGAGCAGCAGAGCCTGGAGCGTCGTGATATCGATGACGGCCGACGCCGTCAGAGCGGTCAGAAAGTCCTCGAAGCTCAGGTAGAGGTCGGAGCCTCTCAGAGAGATCAGGACATCGAAGAGGGAGGAGAGCGAAAGCGCCACGCTCTCACCGTCGAGATTGGGCAGGCCGCCGGCTCCGTCCACGAGATCCCAGAGCACCTCCCCGACGCTGAGCTCCACCCGGATGCCTCGCTGGGCCGTCGACCCGCGCCCTCCCTCCAGGAACTTCACCCATGCCGAGGGCGATGGTCCGGTGATCCCGACCGAACGGACCACGGTGGGATTCTTGGGGACGACGGCGCTCAGAAACTGCGCGATTCCCTCGCTGTAGGCCGCGCTCGGGTAGATGGCGCGACCTGCGGTGTGTGTTCCACCCAGGGAACAGTCCTTGGACAGGGCAAAGCACACGAAGTGGCCGTATTCGTGGTGCGCAATGGCGTCATCGAAGTCGTGGGTCTCGTCGTTGTCGGAGTCGCCTCCCAGAACGGTGATGGCAGGTCCTCCCTGCGGGCCATCGGTCTTCCCGAAGTAGCTTCCTCTCGTGCTGCCGACGTTCCAGAAGATCGTCAACAGAGGCAGGACTGTCCCTGTGGCGGCCTTGACCGTATCGGAGGCGTTCAGGCAGGCGTCGAGCATGCTGGGAACGGCGGACTGTCTCTGGGTCGAGGGAGACCATGGGATCGTCACGGAGCCTACGCTCACGGAGACCGTTCCGGCAGGCAGACTGATCGGGCCAGCGGTGGCGGCGTCGGCGACCTCGTACAGATAGAGGTTCGAGGAGATGGTGTCTCTCACCTCGAGATTGACCCGCTGGCTCGAGGCTCTCGTGGTGGACCTCAGCGCCACAGTGAACGAACGACCCTCCGGGACCATGATCGTGAACCGGCCGCTCTCATCGGTTCCGACGGCGGCGGCCTGGATCTCCTGCCGGGTGCCGGAGTCCAGGGCGATGACGTCCATGCAACGGACCGGTAGCGTCTCGTAGGATCTGGGGAGAATCGTCCCGTCCGGGTCTCCACGAATCGCGACCCGCTGATACAGAAACTGCCCCGAAACCGGAACCGTCGCCGCCGGTGTCACCGCATCCGGAACCGACTCCCCCTCCGCCAGTCGCTGGCCGGGGTAGTTTCCCGGAGTGCAGCTTCTGAGGGAAGCGCTCAACCCGAAGATCATGACCAACGAGATGACCTGGCCCAGCATGCCACTCGACCATGGCATCGACAACGGCTCCCGAAACTCTGAAGGAGGAACCTGGAGCCACGTCCTGGACACGGGACGTCGCCCGCTCCACCATGGAGCGTCTTGTCAGGCATCGCTTCACCCCCAAGATCCGGCGCCTCGCCGGATCCGAGTCGCGCCCCCGAGCGCGACTTCAAGTGGATCCCCTCCCCTGTTGCCATGAGGCGTTCTCCGGCAGGAGCTCGGAATCCTCTGCCTCCACCTGCTCCAGAAGCTAGCTTCCCGTGCAACATCACACTGCGGATGTCTGGTCAGAAGTGCAGCTATGTTGCCGATGGGCCAACAGCGGCAGATCAAGGTCGATCAACAACGATCGACTCAACACCGCCCCGAAGATGGTCGGCCGACCGGGTCCAGGACAAGCATGACGTCGCTACCGTGACAGTTTCACGGCCACCGCGAGAATTGGCTTCGTCCACGTTGGAGCGGTCGCCAGTGGGCAGGTAGCCACGACCTTGCCCCGTTTCATGTGAAGAACGAGTTGCGGCACCGGCCGCTTCCCTTCTCGAGGATCGTTATCTCCAGAGTTGTCGAACACTCGTACCTCGGTGACCAGCGGCAAGAGGCGGATCAGGTTGAGTCGACTCTTCACGTACCGTTCCCGGATCTTCGACTCCGGGATATCGTGCCCACCGGCAGCCACTCGAGCACGGACACGTTCGATGTGGCGCTCCACGCCATCCAGGCCCATGTACCAGATCCTCACCTCGAGGCCAGCCCGGACCGCGTCTTCGAGCAATGTCGTGATGGTCGTTCCGCCCAGCGTTGTTTCGAACGCGAAGTCGAGGCGCTCGACGATCGCCCGTTCCAGCAGACGCTTCCCCTGTAGCCAGGCCGCACTGTTGGCTTCGGCCATCGGGAGGCCCGGGCTTGCTTCGAGAATCCTCCGTGCGGCTTCGTCCGGGTTGAAGTAGTCCGCGCCGTTCGACCGGAACGTGGCACCACCGATGCTGCTCTTGCCGGCCCCGTTGGTCCCGGCCAGAACGTAGATGCAGGGGACAGGCGCCGTCTCAGTCACCCTTGCGCGCAGCTTTCACGGCTGCCCTTCCCATCCGTGTCGACGATGCGTTGAAGGCAGCCTTCATCCCGGCGCGAGCTGCCGGTGTCTGCATCCGGGACAGCAACGTGTCGAACTCCGAGGACAGCGTGTCCAGTTCCCGAGCGCCCCGCTCGGTGAGCACCTTGTACTCCGCGTAAGGAACCATCAGGGCCTTGGGCGTCTCGTGCTTGGTGATGACGACCCAGTGTCCCTCGATGACCTTGTCGAGCACCTGTCCGAACTCGTTCTTCGCCTGGGTCGCGCTCACGGAGAGCGGCTCGCCGGGTTCTCTGTACGGCCGTGATGACGCGCCCTCCGATTCGCTCCGCAAGAATCGCATGATACGTGCAAGGGTCCGCTTGAGCACTGCCACATCCGGTTTCACGAGGCACTGCAGGGCGCCCGCGTCGAGCCCTCGCGCCACCAGGTGGTTGTCCAGTGCTCTGAGGATCAGGATGACCGGAATGCCGGTGACGAGCTGACAAACCCGACGAACCAGATCGATTCCACCCGCGCCCAAGGCCGAGACATCGGTGACCACGACATCGAAAGCACTGGTCTCCTCGATGGTCCTGAGCGCTTGCTCTCCCGTGGCAGCCGCGAGCACCTCGAAACCGGCCTCGGTGAGAGCGCACCGATACGTCTTTTCGAGCTTGGGCTCGTCTTCGATGAGGAGCGCGCGTCGGAGCGCCTCGAGCTTGCTCATAGAACCGCCCTCCATACTATCCATTTTAGCTAATCTAGCCATTGTTGTCCAGGGGAGGGGACAGTCCAGGCCAACGCCGTTGGACAGCAGCACCACCGTGGTGTCTCGATCGAGATACCGCGCGATCATCGTGCGTGTCCCCGCCCATGCCCCCCCATGCCAGCAGATCCTGCCAACTGACCACTCGGCGATCACCCATCCGAAGCCGTAGCCGGTGAGCTCACCGGAGTTCAGCGAGCCGGAGGTGAACGCCTGCTGCTGCGGGTCGGGCCGCACCCCGAGAATCGACCGGGCCCGATCGAAGAGGTTCGCCAGCAGCCGTCACACCGTGACGACGGCTGCATCCGTCCGTCCGAAGTCGTCGCCCGTTGCGAGGATCGGCTCTCCGCTGGTTGCCGACAAGGCGTAGACGAAGCAGTCACCGTAGTTCAGGCTGGCCGGATGGCGTCCCTTTCCATAGGAGAGGAAGGCCTGACGACCGATCTCGGCTTGCTCTCTCGTGACCGGAGAGACTTCGATGCCAGCCCTGTACACCAGGAGGTCCAGCTCTCTGCAGGCCACCTCACCCCGGCGGGCTGCCATGACGATGGATGCCTCCAGCAACGAAGCAGCGCACAGGAGCCGCGTGCAGTCCTCCTGGATGGCGAGCGCCAGTGCCCCGGCCTGAGGCTCCTGTTCCAGAATGGCGATCAACGCCGACGTGTCGATGACCATCTCAGCGTGGGACGCCCGCGTCGTCGTACCCGAGGATCTCATCCGGCGACCGGCCGTCCAGCAGGGGGAGACGCGCACATCGATGACCGATCTCCATCAGCTCCGCGCTCAGCCTTCTCGGCCCCTTCCGTGCCCTGAGGCGCGCCAGCCGGTCTCTCAGCGCTGTCGTCACCGCATCGGTGAGGCTTTCGCCGGTCACCTTCGCCAGCTCGCGAGCCAGGAGGTCCGCCTCCTGGTTCTTGATGCTGAACGCCACGGCTTTCCTCCTTTCTAGAATCCAATCTAGATTCTAGACCACCTGGACGCCCCAAGTCAAGGCGTATCGCAGGATCCTGAGTTCGGAGGGGAGCGGTTCTTCGAGAGGAACGGCCGTGCGCGTTGCCAGAGGTTACGCCGCCGGCAGATCCCGGGGGCGGGGGCGGGAGCGCTCGACAGCAAGCTCGGGCTACGCCCGCGCCAAGTGGGGTAGAACCGGAGCACGGAACTCACCTCACGCACCGAAACCCCGTGCTGCGGTTCCTTTTCGTCGGGTCGAGGCTGTTGCGGCTGGCGCAGCGACTGCCGCTCTCGAGGTCGCTCCACGAGCCCCCCCGCAGGACACGCTTCTCTCCAGATCCGGGCCCCCGCGGATTCTTGAGGAGACTCTCCCCGTAGTAGCCCTTCTTGTACCAGTCAGCGCACCACTCCCACACGTTCCCTGCCATGTCATTCACCCCATACCCATTCGATGGATAGCTCCCGACCCTCTGAGGCCGGTTCATCCCGATTCCATGCTTGCAGCACGCCCGCCCTGCCGGCGTCTGATCGCCCCAGGGGTAGGGCTTGCCCTCGAGTCCCCCTCTCGCCGCCTTCTCCCATTCCGCCTCGGTCGGAAGCCGCTTCCCCGCCCACGTGCAGTACGCCTCGGCGTCGTCCCAAGATACGTTCACCACAGGCTGATCGTCCCCGTGGTTGTCGGCCCAGGACTTGGGCGCCCTGTGCTTTGTCGCCTGGAGGAACTTCCGGTAGAGCCGGTTCGTCACCTCGTAGCGGTCGATGAAGAACTGTTCAAGATACACCCGGTGGGGCGGCCTCTCATCGTCGCCTCCGTCGGTCGAGCCCATCAGGAACTCTCCGGCCGGGATCTTCATCATCACGGCCCCGTCTGTATCGCACCTGGTCTCTTCGAAGCCTCGCTGGTTCTTCCCGATCAAGCCGGAGGAGGGCGGTACCGAGAGAGTACTCGAGGCGGCCGGCAAGGGTGTGGCGGTCGGTGATGACGAAGGCAACGGGGACGACGGCAAACCCCGTGGTGGTCGCTCCTGTGGCCTCAAGACCAGTGCCCAGAGGCCCAGCGACACCAGGGCCAAGCCGGCCAAGATCGTCATCCATGGCCAGCGGACACCCGACGTGGCCACGGGAACGACCTGCTGTTCGAGGGTCCCGCTGTCCACCAACTCCGTGACGATGTACGGGATCGAGGCGCCGTCGGTCGACCTGTCGATCCCGGCGTCGAGCACCTTGAGAACGTTGGGATGGTCGAGCTCTGCGAGAAGTGCGATCTCTCTCTGGATGAACCGCTTGACCTGCTCGAGATCGATCGTCTTGAGGATCTTGAGGGCCCCATCGCGGTTGAGGAACCGCTGGCGGCAGTGGAAGACAGCACCGAAGGCACCCTCGCCCAGGGCCTCGACGATCTCGTACTGCCTGAGGAAGTTCTCTGAAAAGGCCGGTACCTCAGGCACTGCTCCTCCCTCGAGCCTGGTCGCAAAACGGCCGGGGTCAGTTCGATGTAGCCAGTCGCAGCCGAGCTGGATCGGAATCCTCGGGGCAAGAGGAGGTTCGCCATGCACTTGCGCCACGGTTCCCTCTCACGTTCAGCCTGCCTGGCTCTGTGCATCTGGTCGACCCTCTCCTGGTGCGTTGTTCCGAACGTGGTCACCGCACAGCGCACCGGAACACCGGCTGCATCCACGGCGCCGGCGACTGAACCTCGAAAACGTGCAGCCGCCGACATGCAGCGGACCTTCATGGCCCTCGAAGCCGTGGTCAAGGACATCCCGCGCGACACCTTCGATCCCGGCGCCGTTCTCGAGAAGGCCGGCCGCGACCCCAGCAGACTGTTCGAGTGGGTGCGGGACAATACGAACTGGGTCCCGTACCGCGGTGCGCTGCGCGGGCCGGTCGGCGTTCTCATGGACCGGGTTGGCAGTCACCTGGACCGGGCGCTCCTGCTGGCCGAGCTGCTGCGACAGGCAAAGTACCAGGTGCGACTGGCGCGAGGCGGGCTGAGCCGCGAGACGGCAGCGCAGCTTCTGGCGAACGGCTGGCCGGTGTCGAACAGGGCTCAGGCTCCGGCCGTCCCCGTGGCACGCGAAGCGCTGGAGCAAAGCGTGGCCGACCTCGCCGCGCGATTCAACCTCGATCCCGCCCAGGTCAAGGCGGAGGCGGTCCGGCTACGGCTGCGGGCGGAGGCGATTGCCGCAGAGGTCGAGAAACGGTCGAAGCTGCACACGCAAGAGCTGAACAAGGTGTGGTCCTCCATCGGAGCAGAGGCGGCAGCAGGTGGCGGGCGTGCGGTCGAGGACGATTCCTGCATGGCGTCGATGCAAGACCTCTGGTGGGTCGAGTATCTGGACGGCGCAGATTGGGTCCCCCTCTGTCCCGTGGCGGGAGGGGCCGTGAAGGCGCCCGCCTCGATCCTGCCGGCGGCTGTCCAGACGTACGGCCTCGACAAACCTGGCGGCGCGTTCCCGCTCGACACGAGGGACTGCCACGAGGTCACCATCCGCATCGTCGTCGAGCGCTGGGATGCCGGCGGCCGGGAAGAACTGCACGTGCTCAGCCACGTGCTTCGGCCGATGGAACTGCTGGGCCAGCGGATCGCAGTGCGCCATGTCCCGATGAACTGGTCGAAGCACAGACGGACACTGGTGACGTCCGACGGTCCATCCGGTCAGGCGTTGCACAGGGCGGTGCTCGCGGAGCGCGAGTGGCTGCCAGTGGTCACGGTCGGCTCGACGGTCATCGCGGGGTCCAGCTTCACGGCCTCGGGTCAGACCGACTCGACCGCCGCGAGCCGTCTCAAGTCGTTTCTTGACGGCGGCACGACAGGAGCCCGCATCGCGAGCATGCTCGGGTCGGGTCGGCTCTCGCCAGCGCTCGCCAAGGACGACCTGGCACCTGCCGCACAGGACGGGCGGTTGACGGCCGAATGGCTCGAATTCGAGATCCGCGCTCCGTCTGCGCCGCAGCGCGTCATCCGACGCCACGTCTTCGACCTGGTCGGTCCCGCACGACGCGCCGCTGCGGTCAGGGTCACTGCACCTCCGACAGTGGAAGAGAGCCAGAGGCTCGAAAGAGGCTTGTCTCTCCTTGGCGAGACCGAAGTTCTCCTGCTTCCCTGTCAACTGTCGGCCGAGTTCGTCCAGCATGCCGCGGCAACTGCTACACTCGCCAACAGCGCGGCGCTGGTGGCACTCGTGGGCAAGACGGACCTTCGCAAGCCTGACGCTGTGGCCCGGAGCCTGCGCGACGCCAGGCCGATGTCCACGCGACTCTGGAGCCTGGCGCGGGCAAGACAGACGCTCAGCCGCGTCAACAGCGACGTGTACCTCGATCGCTTGAACATCCTCAGCCACCACTCGACGGTCGTTCCGGGCTCCGACGGGCAGGTGTCGATCTGCCGGCACTTCGACATCGTCGCCAACGAACTGGCTGTCCGCCCTGGTCGCGAGAAGGACGCGGCGCGCGTGCGGATCGAACAGGGAGTGGTGGACAGCAACGCCGAGCTGGCGCTCGCCTCCTCGCCATGCGGAACGGCGCGCTCCGCGGCTGCCCCGTTCTCCCCGATCTCGGGGACGATTGGCGAGGATTGGGTGGTGGTCCGACGATTGGGAGGACCGGAATGGGCGAAGATCGAGGTCCCTCCGGACGTGCGCACGCGCATCGAGGCGGATGTGTCGACAGGGCACGTCGTCGTGGTCGCGCCCCGTGGCGCGGGAAACGACGGGAGCGTTCATCATGCCTGGTGGCGGATCGACCCGGTCACGGGCGATACCCTCGCCATCGACGGGCACGGACACGGCGGGGCCCACAGCACCGAGAACGCGCTGATCGTCAGTACAGTGGTCGCTTCGGTCGTGTGGTCCGTGTGCCTCCTGGGGTTCCACCACGACATCGGGACCTGCGCTGTCGAGACGTTCGGCGGCGCGATCGTCGAACTGGCCACGGCGAGCGTCCTCATTGGCCTGATCGCCGGGAACATCCTGGGCAGGGCGGCAGGTGGCGATCATGCAGCCGGTCACGGCGAGGCAGGTGGCGGCAGCCATGACGCATCGCCCCCGTCCGACCGGGGGCAGGACGATGCCGGTGCTGACGAAACCCCAGGCAGCGGCCACGCCGACGGCACCAGCCGCTGATGGCCGGCGGGCTCGCGGCGAGCCTGCCCGGCGATCCGGCGCACGACCGCGCCTCGACGCGGAGGCGATCCTCCCCTGAAGCAGCGCCAGCATCCGTGGTACAATCGCGGGGCTGTCGCGTCGCGACCACGGTTCCTCCATTTCGGCGAGGTGTTCCGGTGCCCGGCTCCCATTCGCTTCTGCCACTCGCCCTCGTGGTGTGTGGCGCCATCCGCGCCGCGGGCGGTGCCCCGCCGCCGCTACCCTCCGTTCCCACGCTCCAGGCCGTCCCCTGGCCAGCGGCAGACAGGCTGTTCCGGCAGGACCCGCGCTGGCTCGGGAGCGACGACGCCTACTCGGTGGATCTGGGTGAAGGGCGAGTGCTCTGGCTCTTCGGCGACACGTTCATCGGCGACGGGACCTCGACGGTCCGAGCCACCATGGTCTCGAACACCGTCGCCATCCAGAGAGGGTACGATCCGTCGACAGCATCCATCCAGTTCTTCTGGGGCCACGACCGCGGCAAGCCCAGGGCGTTCTTCCGGCAGCCCGGGGACGTCGCCTTCTGGCCGGGCCACGGCATCCGCCTCGGGCACGGATTGCTGTTGTTCATGATGGCGATCCGGTCCGCGAAGGGCGGTCTGGGGTTCGCCTCCGCGGGCTGGAGGGCCGTGATGGTCGAGGACTCGCGGTCGGCCCCGTCCGAGTGGAAGCTGCGGTGGCTGGATTCACCGCCGAACGACTTCGGCGCGGTGGTCGGCTCGGCCAGCGTCGTGCTCCACGATGGGTTCGTCCATGCCTTCAGCTCGCGGGAGCCCGGCGTGCACGACGTGTACCTGGCCCGGTGGCCCCTCGAGCGGGCCGGCGAGGGAGACCTGTCCGGCCTGCAGTGGTGGGCGGGCGAGACCCGTGGCTGGGTGTCTCAGTCCCGGCTGGTCGGGCCTCCCGCGGTCCTGTTCGGCAACGCCCAGACCGAGTTCTCGGTGCATCGCTTCCCCGGATCCGGCCAGCTCCTGGAGATCCAGAGCGAGGGGTTCGGCGGTACGCCGATCTCTGCACGCTGGGCGCCGGCCTTGACAGGGCCGTGGTCTCCACTGGTGCGTTTCTACACGCCGGTCGAGTCGTCGTGGGACGGGACGTTCGTGTACGCCGCCAAGGCCCATCCCGAGCTCACGGGCGCTCCGGTGGTCGTCACCTACGCCACGAACCGCACGGATTTCTGGCGCCTGGTGGGAGACCACGGCGTCTATTACCCCCGGTTTCTCAGGGTATGGCCCAGAGGTCACGACCGGAAAGGAGTCCACCGGTGACCGCACGCGTCCCTCCCACGCCCGCCCGGCCTGCTCTCGAATCGTACGAGGTGTGCGCGCGTTGCGGCCGGTCGGGGGTGCTATACTCTCCTTGGCGTCAGGAGGCCCGCGATGGCAACGGAGAAGCTCCCCTGGGACGAGATCAAGAAGAAGTTCCCCGACGAGTGGGTAGTACTCGTCGACTACGAGCTTGACGGTGACATCCCCACCAACGGCGTCGTCCTTGACCACGGCTCCGTGAAGAAGGAAGTCTATCAGCGGCTTCGAGAGATCAACGACGAGTGCTTCGTGCTGTACACGGGGAAGATGCGCCGCGGGTTGGTCATGGGAGGACTCTATGCCGTCGATCTGGAGGACCCGGATCGAGTTGAGGGATGAGCTGCCCACGATCCGTGCGGCAGTCCGTGGACCACTGGGCCGGGTGAAACTCACGCGGGTCGTTGTCGATTCGGGAAGTAGCATGACCATCATGGACTCCGGGTTCGCTGCGTCGATCGATCTCACCGCCGATCGTGCCTGTGGCGATTCGCGTATCCGGGGACCGACAGGGCCAAGTCTGGGGTATCGGATCATCGCCCCGACCATCGGTGTCCTCGGACGTATCCTGGCTGACCACGAGATCCGCGTGCACGACCTGACAGAAGACATGGAGATCGATGGCGTCATCGGCATGGATGTGCTGGGCAGGGGCAAGCTCATCCTGGACACCCCCGAACACACCGTCGAGTTCCACTGGAAGTAACCGCGTCGCCTCGTACCGGCCCTCGTCGCTCGTGGAGGTCGTCGCGCTTCCAGTCTCGACGCCCGACCTCGATGGGGCGCTGCGTCACCGCAGCCTTCAGGTTCCGAACCGCCCGGGCCCGCTGGTCATCGTCACAAGCCAGACGTTCCAGGAAGCCATCTGTGCAGCCACAGGCTACCTCGCCCGACTCGGGCTCCTCGACCATGTGGCCCACACGAGCGACAGCCTCGCCTTCCTCAACGAACGGGCACCCGGCTACGCCGGCGAAGCCCTCTACCGTGACCAGCTGGCTGTCCGTGACTCCGGGGTCGTCACCGCGAGCGGGTTGGGGGCCGTGGAGTTCACCTTCGAGATCCTGTCCGCTCTCGACCTGGGAACCCCGTCGGAACGTGATGCGTGGTTCCGCGCCTTCAAGCACGGAGAGGCGCTTGCCCTCGGTCACGAGTGATCGACCACGGCCAGAAGCCTCTAGCTTTGGCGTGCCCCGCAAAGCGGGTGGAGCACGTACCGGCAGACCTCGTTGGGGTCCGGGCCACTTCGACTCCTCCAACCTCATCGTGCATCAGCCCAGGGCCGACGGTCGGTGGCTGCCGTGCTCGACTGGGAGTTCGCCCTCTCCGGACCGGTGCGGGGACACGAGGGGCGTCGCTGAGCCAGTCGTCGCCCCGTGACGCGATGAGCAGCGATGCTCCGAGGTCGGCCGTGGCTGCGATTCGTCCAGTAACGCACACAGAACCCAGGATCCGGCGCCTCGCCGGATCCTCGGGTCGGTCCGCGTCGCCCAGGCGGGCAGGACTCACGAGGAGCTTTCCATCTCGATGCGGAGCAGGCGATCGGCCTCCAGCAGCGTTCGACGCACCGATCCGGCGTCGGGTCCGGTCACGACGATGACGCCCCGGGTCTGGCCGAGGCTGCGGCGGGGCGCCACGACCTCCCCGGGTCGAAGCCGGAGCGAGAACCGCACCAGGCCGGGCAACGCCCTGACGGCGTCGACCCCATGGATCCCGCGCACCGTGCCGCCGGGCGGGTAGATCACCACGTTGCCCGCCACGGTCCGGCGCCTGGGGGAGGCGGCGGACCACGACCCGGTCAGCCCGTCGAGGAACAGCGCCCACGGGTCGAGCCCCCAGGCCAGGGCGATCAAGTCCATGAGGTAGCCGCCCGGCGGCCGGCCGGCGATCTCCGAGACGACCGGGCCTGCCGGGGTCAGAAAGAACTCCAGGTGGGTCATTCCGGCTCGCTTGCCCAGGCCCTCGATCGCCCGGTCGTTCGCGAGCAGGAGCTGTCGGTCCAGCGCGTCGGGCAGCGTCGGGCTGACCAGGTTGATCCGTCCATACGAGACGTACTCGGTGACCGACGCGAGCACCGCCGTCCCTTCGAGAAGGAACGTCTCCACGGAGCACTCCGGTCCGGTCATCCACTCCTCCAGGAGCAGGCCCTCCGGGAACCGATCGAGGCTCGCCGAGAGCGCCCCGGGCACCATCTCCGGCGAGGCGAGCCGCACGAAGCCGGCGCCGCCCACGCCCATCCGGGGCTTGAGAGCCAGCGGGAACCCCACGTCCCGGGCGAACTCCTCCCACCCGACCTCGCCGGGCCACGGGATGTACCTGGCGTGGGCCAGGCCGAGCCGCTGGAACGTCCGCTTCATCGCCAGCTTGTCCCGGAACGGCAGCTCCTGCTCCACCGTGGGACCGGACACGCCGAGTCGCTCCCTGAGCTGTGCTGCCGGGAGCACCCATCGCTCGCCGGAGGCGATCACCAGATCGAACGGCCCCAAGAGCGAGCCGGCGAGATCGGCGGCGCCGGAGGGATCGCACGGATGGAATCCCGCCAGAAGGTGGCGGACGCTGCGCCGCGGTGGCGATGGGTCGACCAGGACCACGGAGTGGCCCACCCTGGCGGCGGCCAGGATCAGGTCGCGGCGGTGTCCAGCGATCAGCAGTCGCATCGGCGGGGCTCCGTGTCACCGGAGAAGGAACCTGAGCCCATCGAACCTCGTGCAGTTCTTGTCGAAGTTCGACAGCGTCACCGGGATGGCGGCGAGCCGCCGGTTCCTGTAGAACCCGGGCATCGGCATCAGGCGCAGCCTCAGCTTCATCCTCGTCTGGATCGGGCCGGCTGGAATCCACTCTCGAGGCCAGGCATGACTCATCGTGGTCGTCGTCCCCATCCGGACCAGGCTGGCCGGCGGGACGAGCACGACGTACTCCCCGCTGTCGGGCCGCTCCACCACCAGCGCCTCGCCCTGGACATCCGTGACCGTGAGCTCCAGACGAGCCTCGCGTACGGTCAGGCCGGCCGGAGGGTAGAGCGCGATCGGCAGCTCGTCCGGGATGCGGTCTTGCAGGGCGGGGCTGATGACGAAGAAGCTCCTCTTCACGTCGCTCGGCAGGAGCCGCGTGTTGGAGGGGAACGCGTGTCGCAGCTCCCCGGTCGGCGCCGGGAACGGTCTTTGCCCGCCGAAGCTCAGGTCCGGAGCGACGAGTCGCTCGACCCCGGATCGGAACGGGAGGTCCCGGGCGTCGCAGAATCGATCGAGGTGGCGCAGATCCATCAGATCACGGTAGATCGACCACCGCTCGGCGACCGGGAGCGCCCCCTCGGCGTAGATGGAGGCCGTCGCCGACGTCAGCCGGGCCGCCCGGGCCGCGTACCGGATTCGTTCGAGATGCTGCGTCACCGGCTCCAGGTCGACCGGGTCGGAGACGGTCTTGCGGGCCATCTCCATCTTCAGGATGCGGTCCGCGAGCTTCAGCTGACGGATGTCCGCCGACAGAGCGAGGAGCTGACCCACGGGGCTCGCAAGCTGGACCGGCGGCAGCGGCTGCGCCGGACCGCCTCGCGCGAGGCTCGGCCTCAGCTCGTAGTCCACCCTGGGCTGCAGCGGCCCCAGCTTGAGCTCGTGGTGGGTCCCCTCTTCGGTCCGGCCGTCGAGGACCGGACCGGCCGGTCGCCCGGCCCCGCCGGAGAGGGCCACCGCCCTGACCCGGAGCCGCGCTGCCGCGCCGGTTCTCAGCCTGACCGTGATCCAGAGGGGCGTTCTCGCCGCCTCCAGGAGGCCATCGACAGGGGGCGCCGGGGGCGAACCGCTCCGGACCTCGACCGGTCGGGGGGCCGCGAGCCGAAGCGCCAGCCCGACGAGCAGCGCCGCGGCGGCAAGAGCGACCAGGGCCGGCCAGCGGATGGACCACCGGCGCCCGACCGGCGTTGCCACCAAAACGACGGTCCGTTCCTGGGGTCCCGGGGCCGCCGGCCGAGCCGCGCCCATCGGAGCGGTCGGGCGGGGGACCGCCGGCCGGGCCGGGCGCCGGGGCTGCTTCTCGATGGCCTTCAGCGCCTGGCTCACCTCCCGGGCGGTCCCGGGCCGCGCTTCCGGGTCTGTCGCGACGAGCCGGTTCACCAGCGTCGCCAGCGCCGTCGGCAGGTCCTGGCGATACCGCTCGATCGGAGGCGCGGGCTGGTTGATCCTCCGGGAGATCAGCAGTGCCATCTCGGCCTCTTGTTCCGGGAACGGCAGCTCGCCGGTCAGACACCGGTAGAGGATCAGCCCGAGAGCGTAGAGATCGGAGGCGTTCGAGAACGGCTCCCCGCGGAGGATCTCCGGCGCCAGGTAGTTCAGCGTCCCGACGAGCCGGCCGTCCTCGGTCACCGCCGTGGCCCCGCTCTTCTTCACCAGCCCCAGGTCCCCGATCTTCACGTCGCGATCCACCGTGAGCAGGATGTTGGCCGGCTTGATGTCGCGGTGGAGAAAGCCCTGCTGGTGGAGAAAGTCGAGGCCTTCGGCGATCTGGCCGGCGAGCCTCACGGCCTCCGGTATCTCCAGGCGGCCGGCCGACCCCAGGAACTGCTCGAGGCTGCCGCCCTCGGCGAACTCCAGCACGATGAACGGCCTTCCCCGCCACACGCCGTACTCGTACAGGCGCACGACTCTCGGGTGGCCGAGCTGGGAGAGCGCCCGGGCCTCCCGGTGGAACCGCGCCAGGGTGCCCTCGTCGGAGACCGCCTCCTGTCGCAGGAGCTTCACGACCACCCGACGGTCCAGCCTGGTCTGGGTCGCCAGGTAGACGTCGCCGAAACCGCCGCGGCCGATCGCTTTCTCGACCCGGTAGGCAGCCCGGAACGTCTCGTCGGGGATCTCCTCCAGGTCGGAACGGTCGTCGGTCGACACGCCAGGCAATCTACACCGCCCGGCGCCGGATTGATACGGGCGTCGGGGCTCTGGCCGCACCCCGCCGGCTCCACGCTTGGGAGCCACGCCCACGGCCGGTCGGTCCCCCCGGCGAATCGAACCGTGTATCCCCGAGGGTGCGGTGGTATACTCCGGCGTTCCCGGATCCCACCGGTTGCGACCATCGAGGAGTGCGCCATGATCATCGTCTTCAAACCCGAGGCCACGGACAAGCACATCGAACGCGTCGTCGAACGGCTCAAGGAGATCGGCATGACCCCCCACCTCTCCAGGGGGGTCGCCCGGACGATCCTGGGCGCCATCGGCGACGAGCGGCTCCTCGAGGAGCACCCGCTCGACGCGTTCGAGGGGATCGAGCGGATCATCCCGATCCTGAAGCCGTACAAGCTCGCCAGCCGGGAGTTCAAGAACGACGACACCGTGGTGGACGTGGACGGCGTGAAGGTGGGCGGCGAGACGTTCACCGTGATGGCCGGGCCGTGCGCCGTGGAGAGCGAGGAGCAGGTGCTCCGGATCGCTCATTTCCTGAAGGAGCGGGGTGTCCGGATCATGCGGGGCGGGGCGTTCAAGCCGCGGACCTCCCCGTACGCGTTCCAGGGGCTGGGCCTGGAGGGTCTGAAGCTTCTCTCCAAGGTCCGGAGCGAGACCGGGCTGAAGATCGTGACGGAGGTGCTGGACGCCCAGAACGCGGACCTGGTGGCCCAGCACGTGGACATTCTCCAGATCGGGGCCCGGAACATGCAGAACTTCGAGCTCTTGAAGAAGTGCGGCAGGCTCCGGCGGCCCGTGCTGTTGAAGCGCGGCATGAGCTCCACGATCCAGGAGCTGTTCCTGGCCGCGGAGTACATCCTGATGGAGGGGAACCACGACGTGATCCTCTGCGAGCGGGGGATCAAGACGTTCGAGACGTTCACCCGGAACACCCTGGACATCAGCGCCGTGCCGATCGCCAAGCTGGAGAGCCATCTGCCGATCATCGTCGACCCGAGCCACGCCGCCGGGTTCCGGGCGATCATCCCGGCTCTCGCCCGCACCGCCGTGGCGGCCGGGGCCGACGGTATCATCGTGGAGGTCCACTACGACCCGGAGAAGGCGCTGTGCGATGGTCAGCAGGCGCTCCGGGAGAGCGATTTCGACCGGCTCATGGACGAGGTCAGGCGGGTCGCCGCCGTGATGGGCCGGACCGTGCAGTAGCCGGGGCCCGACTCGCCCGCGGCAGGAGGGGTCGGCGCGGTCCGATCACGCGAGACCCCGGCTGCCGTGCGGATCTGGCCATCCTGTCGTGGGTCACGAATTCGTCCGGGTCGTCGGCCAGCTCCCGGGCCGTGGCACGCCGCAAGACCGTCACGAACGAGTCATAGCTTGACCCTCTGGTCGAGAGCCTGGAGACCGTTTGCCAGAAGCAGGCCTTCCAGGGGCTTCCATTCGCCTCCGGGTCAGCCGAATCCGACCGACATGGCCGGGCCAGATCGACCGATCCGGAACAGGCCGCTGCTCAGGAATGGGCAGCCCGTGCATGAGCGGCGGAAGGGCAAGCCAAACGCAAGCGGCCGTGCGGCGCCCACCGGTCGCCTGGTC
>JACQZM010000347.1 GCA_016213885.1 Candidatus Rifleibacteriota bacterium
CCTCAAGGTTACATGAAGCCCTCCCGAAAGAGGGGCTAAATTGCGGCGAAGCCGCTTATGTTCACGCGGCGCATGATCGTCGACCGAGGGTGATGGTCGAGCTGGTCATCGACCACACCTTTGATGCCCACCCCTGGTTCTGGAGCGACACTCCCGAGAGGTACCGGGAGGCACGGATCATCTTCACGGACACCGTCCGATCGGCCGCTGGTGGCTCGACGCCAGAAGGACCTGCCGCTGCGTTCGCTCCAGTATGCGGCCCACGAGCCGAGGGAACGGGTGGCCATGGATCGGCGAGCCCGGGATACGGAACTCCGGGGACATGCGCCACCGGGGACCGCGACAGTGGCGAAACGCCCCGGGCATCGTGCAAGATGCAAGGGCACCGCCGTCCCGTGCATTTCGAAAGGCTCCGCGAACAGCGAGAGAGGCACCAGGATCATGACTCATCAGGCTCCGAGCGACGCCGGGCCACGATCCGTCGCCGAGACGGTCAGCCGCGCGGTTCTCTGGCGCGCCATCGGCGCATCGATCGTCGGGAACATCCTCGAGTGGTTCGACTTCGCCGTGTACGGGTACATGGCCTCCTACGTGGGCCCCCTGTTCTTCCCGTCGGCAGACCCGGTCGCGTCGAACCTGAACGCCTTCGCGGTCTTCGCCATCGGCTACTTCGCGCGGCCGGTCGGCGCGGTGGTCCTCGGTCGGTTCGGCGATCGTCACGGCCGGCGGGCGCTGCTGGTCCTGTCGATCGGGATCCTCGGCCTCTCCAGCTGCGCCATCGGCCTGTTGCCCACCTACGCTCGGATCGGCATCTGGGCCCCGATCCTCCTGGTCGCCCTCAGGCTGGCCCAGGGTTTCTCGGTCGGCGGCGAGTACACCGGGTCCATGACCTACTCGACGGAGATCGCCCCGAGCGGCCAGAGAGGGTTCTACTCGAGCTTCGCCACGTTCGGCACCATGATCGGGATCCTCCTGTCCAGCGGCGCCGTCTGGGGCACCCGGGTCGCGGTCGGTGACGAGGCCCTGGCCGTGTGGGGCTGGCGCATCCCGTTCCTCCTCGGCCTCGTCGTGGCGATCTTCGGATTCTGGCTCCGCCAGGAGATCCCGGAGACCATGCAGCAGGCGGAGCTCGAGAAGCCGGCCGAGCCGATCGGCTCCGTCCTGGCCAGGTACTGGCGCGACCTGGCCGCCATCATCGGCATCGTCACCGGCGCCAACGTGGCGCTCTACCTGGTCTTCGTCTTCGCGGTCGGCAAGGGCGCAGCCCAGGTTCCCGCGGAGGCGTTGAACACGGTGGCGCTGGTGGTGATGCTCCCGTTCATTCTGATCGGCGGCATGTGGTCCGACCGCGTGGGCCGGAGGCCGGTCTCGATCGTGACCAACGCCGCCATGATCGTCCTGGCCGTCCCGGTCCTCTCCCTGTGCCTGTCGTTCAACGTGGCGGGGCACGACCTGGGACTCACGAAGTCCACGGCGTTCCTCATCGGCCAGCTCGTGATGTCGGTGCTGATCGGCCTGGTCTACGGCGTCCAGGGCGCCATGGTGGCGGAGCTCGTTCCCAAGAACGTCCGCTGCATGGTCTTCTCGGTGGCCTACAGCCTGGCCATGGCGCTCTTCGCCGGCAGCTCGCCGATGATCGCCGAATGGATGCTGAACGTGGTTCGATGGAGTCAGGGACCGGCCATCTACATGGTCGTCTGGCTCGCCATCTCCGTCTGGGCCGTGATCCGGGCCCGGGAGACGTACAAGGACGTGCTGTAGGGCAACAACGACTGCTCCGACGACCCAGGAGGGCTCATGCACGAGGCGCTCGACAGGAACATCTTCTTGGTGAAAGAACACGTGGGCCTCTTCAAGGCGGCCAACAACTTCGACGTCTTCGACCCCGAGACCGGCCAGAAGATCATGGAGTGTCGGGAAGACGAGCTGGGCGCTCTCACCAAGCTCTTCCGGTTCACCGACTTCAAGCGGATGACGCCGTTCGACATCCGCGTCCGGTCCACCGACGGCCGGCAGGTCGTCAGGCTCACCCGGGACATCTCGCTGTTCCTGTCGTACGTGAAGGTCCTCGACGAGCAAGACCGGGTCATCGGCGGGTTCAAGCAGAAGTTCTTCTCGATCGGCGGGGCGTTCACCGTGCTCGACCACGACGACAAGGCGCTCTGCGAGCTGAAGGGCAACTGGACCGGCTGGGACTTCAGGTTCGTGTCGGGCGACGTCGAGTTCGCCAAGGTGTCGAAGAAATGGGCCGGCCTGGGCAAGGAGTTCTTCACCAGCGCCGACAACTACGTGCTGCAGATCGCCGATGGAGTGCCCAAAGGGCACATGGTCCGCCAGCTCATCCTCGGCGCGGTGCTCTGCATCGACATGGTCCTGAAGGAGTAGCCTCTCCTCGCCGGCAGCGGGTCTCCTCTTTCTGCCAGGTCGGCCGCGGCAAGCCCCGGGCGTGACCCGGGGCTCCCTCTTGACTGGACTTCGGGAAGGGCGCAGACTGCAGAACGCTCCCCACGTCCGATCCGGAGCCGCTGCCCTCCAGACCGGCGAGACCGAACGGTGCGTGGTGTCCATGTCGCTGTCGCCCGAGCCCGAGCCCGCATCCGGGGCCGAGTCGGAGTCGGAGTCCGAGCTGGACGAACTGCTCGATCTGAACCGGCACAAGCTGTCGGTGGTTCCCGGCACTACCCCCACGACCAGCGAGCGGTGGATGAAGTACCTGGGGCTGCCGGCCGGGGTCATCGCCTTTCTGGCGCTCTACTACTGCCCCACGCCGGTCGGACTGACCGCCGCGGGCCAAGCCGTCATCGCGAGCTTCGCCCTGGCGCTGGTCTGGTGGGTCACGGAACCGGTGGCCACCCACGTCACGTCGCTCTGTCTGATGGCGCTGCTGGTCTTCCTCGACGGCTGGGACCAGGCCCGGGTCCTGGGCGTGCTGGGCCTCGACGTGATCTGGCTGAACGTGATGGCGTTCATCCTGAGCTCCATCCTGGTGAAGACCCGGCTCGCCAACCGCCTGGCGCTGAAGCTCCTGGTCACCTTCGGCCAGAGCTCGGGCCGGATCCTCCTGGCGTTCGCTCTGCTGCAGCTCGCCCTGGCTCCCCTGATACCGGCCACGGCGGCCCGGACCGTGATGACCCTGCCGATCATGCTGGTGGTGGCGGCGATCTACGGCTCGTCCAACGACAACCGGACCAACTTCGGGCGGAACCTCTTCCTGCAGAACCTGGTGGGGATCAACGTCTTCTCGTCGGGGTTCATGACCGGCAGCACCGCCAACCTGATCGCCGTGGCGTTCATCGCCTCGCTCAGCGGCGAGAAGGTCTACTACACGGACTGGATGATCGCGAGCCTGCCGATCGTGCTGGTGACCATGGGGCTCACCTGGTTCTTCGGCCCGAGGCTCCTGTTCCCGCTCGCCGAGGGCGAGACCCGACCGCGGATCTCCGGCGGCATGGAGGCGCTCGAACGGCAGCTCGACCGGATGGGGGCGGTCTCGTTCGACGAGAAGAAGGCCGCCGTCGTGTTCGGCCTCGTCGTCTTCCTCTGGGTCACCGATCGGTTCCATCTCGCCTGGTTCGGCTTCGAAATCGACGCCGTGATGGCGGCCATGGTGGGGGCGATCATCACTTTTCTTCCGCGGGTGGGGCTGCTCAAGTGGAACGAGGCCGACATCCCGTGGCACCTGATGCTGTTCTCCGCGGGCGCCTACGCGGGGGGCATGGCTCTCGACGCGACCGGGGCGGCGCGCTGGGCCGTGAGCCTCGTGTTCGGGCTCTTCAACATCGAGAAGGGCGTGAACTTCTGGGTGGTCTACGTGGGCGTGATCGCGATCATGATGTACTCCCACCTGGTGTTCACCAGCAAGACCATGCGGACGATCATCATGATCCCGTTCTTCGTCCTCGTGGCCAAGCAGCTCGGGTTCAAGGCGATGTCGCTGGCGCTGCCCGCGGCGTTCACCATCGACTGGGTGATCGGCCTGCCGATCAGCGCCAAGCCGAACGTGATCCTGTTCTCCACCGGCCAGTACTCCGTGCTGGACAACGTGAGGTACGGCCTGGCCGTGGCCACACTGGGCGTCGTGCTGTTCACCGTCGCCGGGTTGACCTGGTTCCGCTTCCTGGGTATCACCCCATGACCCAGACGAGAGCGAGCAGAGGCTCTGCGTCCCGGATTCACCGGCGACCCGCGACGTCGACCGACACTGCGGGGCCCTGGAGGGACCCGTTGCGAGGGCAGCCGAGGAGAGATGAGTACGGAAGAGGAAGAAGATCCTGCCGCTGCCCGACTCGACGAGGGTCCTGCCTGGGCACGGCTCCGGAGCGTCCCGGGGCGAGAGCCGCCCGCAGGCCCGTCCCGTCACAGTTTCCAGGACTTTGCCCGAACCCTGGCCGGGGGCCTATGGGCCTATTGCGAGCTCCACGCCGGTGTGGTACGCTGATCAAGCTGGCCGTTCGAGCAAGCTGTTCCTTCGCTGGCGATGCCGGTGACCCGCGGTCCAACCGCTGGACCTGGTGAGCCTCCGCGCCACGCTTTCGCCTCATCGGAAGCCGGGCTTGGTGGATCACGCGGACGCTTGAGTAGCCGTGGTACGGCAAGGGGTGGGGATGGAACGTGTTCCGGGGGCTGCTGAGCCGAGACCATCGTTGTCCGGGAGCCCCTCCCGTCGTGGCCGAACAGCGGTCAGGCCGGTCCTTGCAGGAGCGATCCTCCTCGCCGCTCTGGTGCACGTCTTCGGCGTCGATGCCGGCCCTTCGGCGAACCCGGACAAGCTCCGGGTCGTTGCCATCCGGATACCCGAGTCGTTCGATCC
>JACQZM010000348.1 GCA_016213885.1 Candidatus Rifleibacteriota bacterium
CCCGCCGGCGCCGGCGGCGGTGGGCGTGAAGCTCATGGCCTGCACGACCAGGTCGGGCCCCCCGGTGAGGGAGATCGGGGCGCTGGCCATGTTGTCGGCCCGGGTGGTCTCGACGATCGTGGCCGGGGAGTTGGCGATGACGCCGATCCAGTAGCTGCCCGGCAGCACGTTGGACGGCAGCTGTACCGCCTGGCTGAACGAGTAGCTGGTCTGGGGCTGGAGCGGCTGGACCGTGAACGAGCCCAGCAGGGTGTCCGACGCGGTCACGCCGGGTCGCGTGGACAGGAAGATCTGGTTGCCGAACGAGCTCCCGGTGGACTGGGAGCCCCGGTTCTCGACGATCCCCCTGACCTGGACGGTGCTGCCCACCACGGCGGCGGCCGGGATCACCACCGACGTGGTCGCCAGGTTGGCCGCCTGGGACGGCCCCGAGATGGAGAGGGTCTGCCGGCTCCGGGCGGAGTTGTTGGCCAGCGTGATCTCCGGGTTCACCTGGTGCGTCACGTCGACGTACGCCTCGATCCAGTAGGAGTCGTCGGCGAGCCCGTCGGGGATCGTCGTCGTGAGCGTCGCCTGGCCGGCGGAGAAGGCGCCCAGGCGCTCGGTCCTGGCCCGGCCGAGCCGGGTGCCGCTCGACGCGGAGTGGGGTCTGACGGAGAACTCGGTCCAGAACCCCCAGGAGGCGGCCGCGCCGCCGTTGTTGGCGAGCCGGCAGGTGAACTTGACGCTCTGTCCCCGGTCCGCCGACCAGATCACCTGGTCCGTCCCCTGGGGCGGCACGCCCCTGGCCTCCACGGTCAGGGCGATCATGTCGGCGATCGCCTGCGGGGTGTCCACCGCCAGCGCCGTGCCCGGCGACGCGTTGTTCAGCCGGTTCACGTCGACCACGGAAGAGGTGATGTCGGCGATGGCGCCGATGTAGTAGGGCCCGGGGGCCATCGTCGGCGGGATCTGGAACGGAAACTCCCCGGAAGAGGTTCCGCCGCCGGGCAGGGTGGGGAGGTTGACGCTGCCCAGGTACGTCCCGGTGCGGGCGATCGCCGGGGTGGTACAGAGGTAGATGCCGTTGGTGAACGGGCCGGTGGCTTGCCCCTGACCCAGGTTCTGCACCAGGAACGAGACCACCCCGGAAGCCCCCGCGGGGACCGTCGTGGGGATGGCCGTGGGGGCCTGGGAGATCGCCAGGTCCGCGCCCTGGGCCAGTCCGCTCACGCCGAACAGGTCGCTGAAGATGAGGTTGTCGGCCTCGTTCAGCTCCGTGACTCTGCCGTCCCAGTCGACCCAGAGCGCGAGCCGGTAGAGGCCCGGCGTCACCGACTGGGGGACGAAGAGGGTCCGGGCCTTGTCGGTCACCGATCCGGGCTGCAGCGTGCCGTGGGCGTACGTCGCCAGGACGACGTCCGTGGGCTGGATGGTCGTGGTCCGGGTCAGGTACCATCGGGTGTACCAGGTGGCGCTGGCCTGACGGGTTCCCACGTTGTGGATCTTCTCGCCGACCTGGATCGTTCCGCCCGCCCTGACCGGCGCGTCGATGACGGTGCCGATCGGGTGCAGGTCAGGGTAGGGACCTGCCCCCACGGCGACCGGGCCGGCCGACACGGCCACGTTGTTGGCCCGGTTCGGATCGGTGACCCGCCCGTCCACGTCGGCGATCACCCCGACGTAGTAGCTCCCGGGGGTGAGCCCTCCCGGGATGGCGAAGGCCCCCCTGAGCAGCTTGATCTGCCCGGAGGTGACCTGCGATTCCTGGAGGTCCCCCAGGAAGATGTCCGACGGCGTGATGGCGCTGTCGATCGACAGGTAGAACCGGTTCGTGAACACCATGGCCACGTCCTGTCCGCCCACGTTGGACAGGGTGGCGGTGACCGGGATGTTGCTGCCGATCGAGACCACCGACGGCACGATGACCCCGGAGACCGCCAGGTCCGGGGTGGAGGTGTAGGCCGACACGGCGATCGACGACGTGGACACGCCGGTGTTGTTCGCCGTGGAGCTCTCGGTGACCGTTCCGGTGGCGTTGGTGATGGCTCCCGCCCAGTAGATGCCCACCGGGACGTTCGTCGGGATGGTCCCGGTGTTGGAGAGCACGATCGAGGCGCTCGGCGCCAGGGACGGCGTCGAGGCCCACCCGACCTCGCGGTCCGACGGCGTGATGGTGCTGTCGGACGACAGGTAGAACCTGGTCACGAACGCAGGCGTGGCCGTGGCCTGACCGGTGTTCCGCACCGACGCGGACATCCGGTAGGGTTGCCCGAGGAACCCCCTGGAGGGAGCGATGATCGACGGCACCGTCAGGTCAGGGAGCGGGCGGCGGACGTTCACCAGCGACGACGCCCCGACGTTGTTGCCCTCGCTGGACTCGGGAATCGCTCCCCCGGAATCGGCCCTGACCACGACGTGGTAGCCGGCGGCGGTCACGGTCCCCGGGATGGTCGGGGTGGTGGTCACGTTGCGGGTGGTACCGGCGGGCAGCGTGGCGATGGTGAACGACCCCAGGAGCACCGTGGTGCCCGTGACGCCCTGCGTCGTGGAGAGGATCACCTCGCTTGCGAACGGGGTCGTGACGTCCCGGCCGCCCTGGTTGCGGATCGCCGCCGTGACCGGGATGCCGAACCCGATGGAGGCCGTGGTCGGAGCCGTGACCGAAGCCACCACCAGGTCCGGGTCGGTGTTGGGGACCACCAGCGTCACCGGTCCGCCGCACAGGGTGTTGTTCGCCTCGTCGGTCTCGGTCACGAGGTTCGTCACGTCGGCCCGCACGCAGACGTGGTAGGACCCGGCGGCGACGCTGGTCGGGACCGCGGCGGCGCACGTCCGGGTGACCCCGGCGCTGGCCGCGAGCCCCTGCTGGGTGAACGAGCAGATCTGCACGGAGCTGCCGTCGACCAGGCCGCTGGCCGACAGGTAGACCCGGCTCTCGAAGTTGGCCGTGATGTTCGTGCCGCCGAGGTTGACCAGGGTGGTGGTCACGTTCAGCGTGGACCCCACGTAGCCCGACGGCCCGACGACCACGCCGGAGACGGTCAGGTCCGCCGGCGACGCCGCCAGGGTGATGGCCGCCGGGGGAGACGAGGCGTTGTTGGCCTTGTTCGTCTCCGACACCAGGTTCGTCGCGTCGGCGATCGCCCCCAGGTAGTACGTCCCGGCCAGGAGGCCGGTCGGGATCGTGACGGTCCGGGTCACGGCCACGGTGGCGCCGGCCAGCAGCGAGCCGACGGAGCTGTCTCCCAGCGCCGTGTCGGTGGGCGTGATCACGTTGTCCGAGGAGATGAAGAACCGGGTCACGAAGCTCCCGGCATCGACCAGGCCGCCGTTCCGGACCGACACGGTCACCGGGACGGTGGCGCCGGCCACGCCGGACGACGGCGCCTGGGTCTGGGCGATCAAGAGGTCCGCCAGCTGACTGGTGGTGCCCGAGAGGTCGAGCTTCCACTTGGTCAACCGTCCGGCCTGGCCCTGGCCGGTGTCCTGGACCGTCAGGGTCCACACGCCCTGACCGTTCTGGTTGTTGAACGACGAGAGCGCCTGACCGGACGGACACTGGGTCTCGTACTCCGACCACCAATCGAAGAACCCGTCCGGCGACGCCGTGGTGCCCTGGTTGTGGAGCGTCACCAGCGTCCCCACCGGCGACCTGAGCCGGATCACCGTGTCGGCGGCCCGGTACGTGGACGCGGTGCCGTCGTAGGTGGTCCGCGCCGTGGCGGCGACGAACACCTTCACGCCGCTGACCGTCATGGAACTCGACACGTTCACGGTGCTCGAGATCTGCCCCGGCGCCGGCACCGTCTGGGCCGTGGTGTTGGCGAGCACCACCGACCGGGCCACGTAGACCCGGAGGTTGGCCATGGTGTTGTCGAGCTCGGGCCTCAGAAAGGTGGCGCCGTACCGGGCCCTCAGCTTGTTGACGAAATCCTCGAGGATGCCGTCGTCGGCCTGGACGTAGTCCGTCAGGATGACCGTGGCGATCCGGACGGCGCTGTCGGCGAGTTTCATGGGGTCGTCGTCCACGCTGCCGGACGGCCGGGGGGTGGCGTCCACGTCGAAGATGTCCCAGAGGATCGCGGAGACCGACTGCTCCGTGTCGAAGCCGGTGGTCTGGGAGGCGAAGGAGGGCGTCTCGATCTCGAAGCTGCCGCGGCGGGAGTCGCCGAACGAGTTGACCTGCCACGGCGTGTTGCCCACCATGGAGGCCCAGCCCGTGGCGAACCCCTCCGACCAGGCCAGTCTGATGTCCGCGTGGTCACGGTTGATGAAGTGGACGCCTCCCAGGGACTTGTCGACGGAGTAGTTCTGGGCGATGTAGTGGGCCGCCTCGTGGAGGATCACCGCGTCGTCGTACTCGTCGGAGTTGGGGGCGTTCGGGACGTTCGAGTTCGGGGTCAGCCGGTTGAGCAGGTGCAGCGAGTTGTCCGCCGAGTCGAAGTACGTTCCGTCGTCCGACCCGGTACCGTCCAGCGTGGGCTGCCAGAACACGGTGAGCGTCGGCGGGGTGCGGGTGGAGAACTGGTTCACGTGCTCCTGGGTCTTCACGCACTGGTCGAAGATGTTGAACGCCCCGCCGCCGCCGCCGGTCACGGTGGCGTCCAGGTTGATCGTCGCCGTGCCGCCGGTGTCGATGGTCTGCGCCGGGGTCTGGGCCGTGAGCTGGTACCGGTTCGTCGTGTCCGACAGCACCCGCACGTCGATCCGGTCGCCGGCGTTGCTGTTCCGCGCCTCGGCCCTCACGAAGATCGACAGGTTGCCGGTGGAGGGGATGGTGATCGAGTAGTTCCCGGCCCCGTCGGTCAGTCCGGTCCCCAGTACCGCGTTGGTCGAGCCGTTGACCACGACCACGTCGGCGAACCGGACCGGAACGGTCTGGACTGCTCCGAACCCGTCCTTGGTGAGCGGCCGGTCCTCGTAGCGGACCCGGCCGGTGACGGTGCCGGCCCACGCGGCCTGAGCGCCCAGCACCAGGGCGATCAGCAGCGCGAGCCGACGCACGGTCACTCCACCACCTCGCGCCTCACGGACGCACCACCCTGGCGGGCAATACCATGAGCTTGGTCCCCCGGCCGTCGCTGACCACCGGGGGGAGAAACTGGGTGGTCAGGCGAGGCGGCACCCCCACGGTCGTCTGAGCCTGCCGTACCAGCGCCGACCCGCCGTCTTTCACCTCGGCCACGCCGACGAACCGGTAGAACCGGTTGTCAGGCACGACGAACCGGGCCTCGAGCGTCTGCTGGCCGCCGCTGGCCAGCGGACCCTGCCACCGGGTCGCCCCCCCGGTGAGCCTGGCCCCGGCCGGGACCTCCAGGGTCAAGGAGATCGCTTCCACGGCCGTCTCGGCCACCGCGGTCAGCCTGAGCCTGAACTCGCTGCCCGGGGCCGCCGGGTCGAGCCGATCCAGGGTCATCCGCACCGGAGCCATGGCGAGAACGCACCGGCTCCGGGTAGAGCCGCCGACCGTGGCTGGAGGCGGCGCGGCAGCGCTCGCCAGCGCCGGGGCCAGCAACAGGAGGACGATGGCGATCGGGCGGACCACGGGACCGTTCCTCTCGGTGCACGGGACAAGGGGCCCTGGAGGAAGCCCTTTCCCCATGCGTAGAGAATATTGATGCGAACGGAGGGATCCGTCAAGCGGTGCCGGGTATCGAGGGGGGGGCCAAGCCAAATCATGGAAAGATCGGATCAGCCTGCCGATGACAGAAGAGCAGGGAACAGGTGTTCATTTTGTCCATGAAGCGACTCATCGTCGTCGGTTACCTAGGTGCGGCGCTCTTCCTGGCACTGGAAGACCCGGACGCCCCGGACGCGCGGTCGGTCACGGTGGCGCCCGGCGCTGCCGCCGTGCCGCGGCGCGACCCCGAGGCCGGACCGGACCGGACCGCAACCGCTCGGGGCCGTCGCCCACCCCGGATGGTGCCGGCGCCGCCCGGCTCCTCCGGGGCGAGGCACCGCCCGCTCGATCGGGGTCTGGCGGCAGGCTCTCCGGGCGGCACCGAGCGCCTTCCGGCGTCGCCTCCGGGGTGGTTCATGGCGTTGATGCAGCGCTACCCGGAGCGGGCGACGGACGCTCCGCCAGCCCCGACGACCGTCGCGGCCGCGACTCCGCAGGGACCCCGGGCGAATCCGACCGTGGCCCCGGCCTCGCAGCCATCGGGCCAGCGGCCGTCCGGCCAGGCCGCTGTCGCGCGGGCGTCGGATCCGGCCCCGGCCACGCCGGGCTACGCGCCGCTGGTCCTCGCCATGGCCGAGCAGACCCGATCCATCAGGGAGTGCGTGCGGGGGCTCCAGGACGGTCTGACCGAGATGCGACGGCAGCTGGTCGTGGCGACCGCCCCTGCGTCGTCGCCGTCGCCCCGCCCAGCGCCGGCACCGTCGCTCTCACCAGCGCCTCCCCGGTCGCCACCGGCTCCTTCGCCGCAGTCGCGCCCTCCGTCCCGGAAAATCGAGTCGAGGCGCCTGGCCCGGCCCGAGGTCGAGGTCGAGGAGAGGATCCGGCCGGTGTTGAAGGAGCTGGCCAGGGTCCAGGCCAAGCTCGACCGGATCGAGCGGGAGGCGCCGAGGCGCGGCGACGGAGGCGACGACGCCGTCTCGATACCGGCCAGACGACCGCCCCCCAGGGCGCCCCTGATCGAGCCGGCGCTGGCCTCCGGGCCGATCCTCCGGTCGGGGCCAGCGCCGCTGCCGGCGGCCTTGATCACCTTCCTGGGGCAGGTGGCGCGATCCGTGGACGAGGTCTCCTCGCGGCTGGAAGGGCTGGAGAAGAGGCAACGTTCCGGTGCGGCCACGTCGAGGCCGACCTCCAGGCCCCGGGCCAAGCCCAGGCCGAAGCGGTCGGCCCAGGCCGCCGGCAGGGTCGTCCAGGACCCGCTCTTCAGGAACTCGCTGGAGGACCGGCCGACGATCCAGCCGGATCCCCCGGACCGGTCCGCCGGGGAGCTCGACCCCGACGAGGCGACCAGGGAGAGCTGGCCCCGTCAGACGAGGCGGTAGAGGTCCGGAGCGCCCGGGCTTCCGGCGGGAGGTCACCGGTTCTCGGCCATGACCCGCGCCACGCACTCGGCGGCGCCGGGCGTCACGCCGAGCCCCCCCTTGCCGTAGTGGTCCAGAAAATCGCCGGGCGTGGCCAGGAGCTCGTGTCGGAGTCCGAACACCACCTGGGCTCTCAGGTGCGGATGGCCCGGCACGATCCGCTCGGCCAGGGGCGGGTTCTCCACCATGAGCCGGACCACGTGCCGAGCGTCGGAGCCGTAGCACATGGCCAGGAACCGGGCGCTCTCCGGGGAGATCGGGGCCGCGGCCTTCAGCTCGTCGACCAGGGCGTCGAACGGCACGCTGGCCAGGAGCGACTCCCGGGCGGTCCAGCAGCGGCGAGGCGCCTTGATCCGGGCCGACTTCAGCACCAGGTCCAGGGTGTCTTCGGCCATCCTTCGGGCCGTGGTGAGCTTGCCTCCGGTGAGGGTGAACAGCCCTGGCGCGTCCTGGGTGAGGCTGTAGCGCCTGGAGATGTCGGAGGGGACGTCGGAGCTCTCGTCGGCCACCAGCGGCCTCAGGCCCGCGAAACGTCCGATCACGTCGGCCGGGGTCAGGGACAGATCGGGGAAGAAGTAGTTGGCCGTCTCCAGCAGGTACACGAGGTCTTCATGGGTCGCCGTGGCCTCCGACGGGTCGCCGGTGAAGTCCGTGTCGGTGGTGCCCAGGAGCGTGTACCCGAGCCAGGGGAGCATGAAGATCGCCCGGCCGTCGCCGCGGCCCACCATGACCACGGCCCGGGAGAGCGGGACCCGCTCGCCGGAGAACACGGCGTGGGCGCCCTTGGTCGGTCTCAGCAGCGGCTGAGCGTCCGGGCGGGCCAGCCGACGCACCGCATCGACCCAGGGGCCGGCGGTGTTCACGACGGCTCTGGCGCGGATCATGTGAATCTCCCCGGTGAGGGTGTCCTCGATCCGCGCCGTCGCGATCCGGGAACGCTCTTCGCCCAGGGCCACGACCCGGGCCCGGTTCACGGCCAGCGCCCCGTGGGTCACGGCGGAGCGCAGAATGGCCATGGTGAGGCAGGCGTCGTCGGTGGTGGCGTCGTCGTAGATCACGCCGCCCTTGAGCCCCTGGGCCCTCAACCCCGGCATCTGGGCCGTCACGGCGTCGGCGTTCATGCGGTTGTGCCGCTTCACCATCCGGAAGAGGCTCATCAGATCGTAGATCCAGAGCCCGGCGTCCACCTCCCACAGGCTGTGCTTGTCGCCTTCGTACACCGGGATCAGAAAACCCACGGGGCGCACCAGATTCGGGGCCAGGGAGAGGAGCCGGTCGCGCTCCGTCAACGATTCGAACACCAGGCCGAGCTCCAGGTGTTCGAGATACCTGAGCCCGCCATGGATCAGCTTGGAGGAGCGGCTGGAGGTGCCGGAGGCGAACTGAGCCTGCTCGACCACCAGCACGGAGAGCCCCCGCATCGCCGCATCTCGGGCCACGCAGACTCCGTTGATCCCGCCGCCTATGATCAGCACGTCGACGCCGTCCGCCACGGCGCGCTCGAGGTGCGCCTGCCGGGTGGCCGACGAGAGCGCCGGGGGAGCCTCCGGGTCCGGTCCCTGGGCGGCCGTGCCGGCTCGATCGGGCAGGGAGAGGCCCACCCCCCCTTCGGGGAGCAGCTTCCCCGGGTTGAGGATCGCCCGCGGGTCGAGCTCCCGCTTCAGCGCTCTCAGGAGGGACATCCCCTCCGCCCCGATCTGGCGCTCCAGCCAGGGGGCATGGTCCACCCCGACCCCGTGGTGGTGGGACAGCGCGGCCTGCCGGGCCACGATCTCCTCCGTGGCGGCCTGCTTGAGCGCTCGCCACTGCTGGATCTCCTGACCGGGCACGGCCCGGGCCAGAATGGAGAAGTAGAGGCTGGCGCCCTCGGTGTAGGCGTGGGAGAGGTGGCAGAACACCAGCCCCGGGACGTCCGCCTCGGCGAACGCCCTCTCCAGGCGATCGCGCACGCCCTGGTAGAGATCCGGCAACTGGGTCCAGGTGGTGGCGGTCTCCAGCGTCTCCACCAGCACGCCCCGCCCCAGGAGATCGTCTCTGAGGTAGGGGTGTCTGAACCGTTCGTTCAGCCAGGTCCTGGCCGGGCTCTCGCCGGCAGCGAGGAGCGCTCGCCCCTTCAACATGGAAACGGCCCTGGAACGGGCCGCTCTCGCCTCTCGCCGGGTCCCCTCGAAATCCACGATCATCAGGCACGGAGACGACCGATCGCGGGCGGAGCGCTTCAAGAGCCACAACCCGAGCCGGCGCTTGGTGGCCTCCAGGAAGTCCCGTGGCCGGTGGGCGCCGGCCACGAGCGTCCGGGTCTCCTCGGGATCGGAGAGCCTGACCATGGTGGGCACCGGCCCCGACCGCATGAGCTCCCGGAGCGCATCCAGCCCCTCGGCCCAGCTCCCGAAGAAGAAGCTGCTCAGGCACCGCTCCTCCGGGACCGGCAGCAGGGCGAGACGGGCGCTGGTGATGACGCCCAGCACCCCTTCGGAGCCCACGAGCAGTCGACAGATCGAGGGGCCCACGGCGGCCGGGACGGGCGGAGCGGTCTCGATGCGGCGGCCCGGCACCGCCACGTCCAGGGAGAGGACCCGCTCGTCGGCCCGGCCGTACCCGGTGGAGCACTGACCGGCGGAGCGGGTGGCGATCCAGCCGCCCAGCGTGGAGAACTCGAACGACTGGGGAAAGTGGCCCACGGTGAGGCCGTGACTCTCCAGGGACGCTTCCAGAGCCGGCCCCAGGATGCCCGCCTCGACGGTGGCGGTGCGGCTGACCGGGTCGACCTCGACGACCCGGTCGAGGCTCCTCAGGTCGATCGTCAGGACCGGACGCCGGGCGACCGGATCGATCGGCGCCACGCCGCCCACGACGCTCGTGCCGCCGCCGAACGGGACGACCGCCAGATCGTGGTGGGCCGCAAGGGCGAGCAGCGCGGCGACCTGGTCGGTCGTGGTCGGGTGGGCCACGGCGTCCGGCGCGGCGGCGACGGTGCCTTTCCGGAGCCGGACCAGATCGACGTACGACTTGCCGGCACAGTGTCGGAGCCGGCCCTCATGGGAGAGATCCAGACCGTCGGGTCCGAGCACCCGCTGGAGCGCCTGGCGCACGGCCTCGTCCAGGCGCGACCCGGGAAGCTCGATCTGGCCGATCTCCGGAACCGCCAGCCCGGCGGCGCCCTCGAGGCGAAGGCGATCGCCCAGATAGCTGGCCAGATCCGGCCGTTCCGCCAGGAGGCTGGGAGCAGCCGGATCGCCCCAGCCCCACCACCGGCTCGTATCTCGAAACACGGCGTTTGAATATAGGCGAGCGGTGCGGTCCAGGCAAGTGTGCTATTCTCGGAATCGAGGAGGACCCCATGTCAGCTTCAGAGCTTCCTCGATCCGTTTCAGGCCGCGGGAGGGCATTCACCCTGGTGGAGATGCTGCTGGCCTCGGCGCTGGCCACGGTCGTGGCGCTCGCCCTGTGGCAGCTGTTCTCCAGCGGACTGAGGGCCATGTCGTACGGCACCTGGTACTCCGGCAGCACCGCGGAGC
>JACQZM010000349.1:0-677 GCA_016213885.1 Candidatus Rifleibacteriota bacterium
TGGAGGACGGGGGGGCTCAGCTCGACCGTGAGCGACCGGGAGACCTCGATGGAGCGGTCGATCAGCTCGTGCGTGGCCACGGCCGATCGACGGAGATCTGGGTCTGCGGCCCTCTCGAGAGGGGCCAGCCGGAAGGTGGCCGCGACCAGCAGTTGCTGGAGATTCTCGTGAAGAACGTGCGCCACCCGGCGCCGTTCACGGTGCTCGGCGAGGGCCAGCTCCGAGGCCAGCCGGCGCAGCTGCGCGGACCGGAGCTGGAGCTCTCGCTCCGCGACGGTGCGCCGCTCCACCTCTTCGCGCAGCGTCTCGATCGTCCTCGAGAGCTCCTCCGTCCGCTCGCGGACCCGCAGCTCCAGCTGAGCGCTCCTGACCTCGAGCTTCCTGACGAGAGCCTCGCCGTACCTTCTCATCAGCTCCGATTCCGGCCCGACGGGAGTCGGACGCCCGCGCGAGGCGAGCTCGTCGCCGGCACTGCGAACGGCCTCGAGCATGAGATCGAGGGAACATGGCTTCCGGAGGTAGTGGCTCGCGCCGAGGTCCATCGCGAGCTTCTGATCCTCGGGTGAACAGAAGGTGCCGGAGTAGACGATGAACGGTACATGAGCGAAGCTGGCACTCCTCCGGACTTCGCGGCACAGGCGAAACCCGTCCATCTTCGGCATCAGGATGTCCGAGAT
>JACQZM010000349.1:701-4385 GCA_016213885.1 Candidatus Rifleibacteriota bacterium
ATGCCCAGGGCTTCCTCGCCGTCACAGGCCTCATGCGTGGCATGACCTGCTTTCTCGAGCGCCACCTTCAACAGCTTCCGGTTGGCGGCGTCGTCGTCGACGATGAGGATGTTCATGGGCACCTGCGATCTCCACGCAGGTCGATCGGCACGCGGATCGGGGTGGCCGACCCACGTCCCATCCGCCGACGCACGAGGCGCGCGGGGAGGAGGTCGTGGCGCGAGCCCGAGACTGGACCCATCACACCTGGATGCTACCCGTCGCGAAGCTCGATGTCCAGAGGCCGGAAGACCCGGCGCCTCGCCAGGTCCGAGTCGCAAGACCCGGCGCCTCGCCGGGTCCGAGTCGCGCCCCCGAGCGCGACCTCAATCCGGATCCCCTCCTCTTTCCTTCTCCCACCCGAGCGCGACTTCAAGTGAATCCCCTTTCCCTGGTGACTGTGCAGCCAGGCCGAGACCTGATCACAGGCCCGACTCCGCGAAACAGGCGGGGGATCCTGGGATACAGACGGCTCGACAGCGGAACTTCCGGGCGGCATGATGCCCCGAACAACCTTGCGGCGATGCCAGGAGAAGGGTCCGAGAGTCTCTTCCGATCGCGGTGCCCGGAGGCGATCATCCAAGAAGCCCTCCGGCCACCCTCGGCCTTGCGATATCGCAATGCCGAGCATGCCGAAGCGACGGACGGGAGCCCACCGTCGTGTCCGCCCACCCGGACGAACTGTGACGGCAGGGTCCTGGCCTGCCGACCCCGTGCGCCGGGGCGCTCCGTTTGCTACACTGCCTCCCTCCATGGATCGGGATGACAAAGACCGTGCCGCTGCCAGCCTGGACCTGTACGCGGGCCTGGAAAGACCCGACGGCGCAAAGACCCCCGGGACCGTCTCGCCGCCGGCCCCGTCGCGCTCGGTTCCGCCCCACTGGACCGGCCAGCTGACCTCGAACTTCCCGCGGGCGATCCGGGACCGGTACGAGGTGAGAGGGGTGCTGGGCGAGGGGGGCATGGGGATCGTGCTGGAGGCCCACGATGTCCGGATGGGGCGGTCCGTGGCGATCAAGGGCGTGCGGGATCCCCGGAGTCTGGACGC
Source organism: Candidatus Rifleibacteriota bacterium (assembly GCA_016213885.1). Taxonomy (GTDB): domain Bacteria; phylum Muiribacteriota; class UBA6191; order JACPRK01; family JACQZM01; genus JACQZM01. Next base: position 1,789 of record JACQZM010000349.1, read on the forward strand.
GGCGCGGCGAGAGCGACTCCTGGGCGAAGCGCGCATCCACGCTCGGCTCACCCATCCGAATATCCTCCCCGTCTACGACTCCTGGACCGACGTCCACGGAAACCCCTGGTGCTCTATGCTCAGGGTCTCCGGAGTGCCCGGACGCCCGGACGCGGCCGTCAGCCTGGCCGGCCGTCTGGCCGCGCTGCGACACCTGGGAGAGATCGAGGCCAGGCCGATGGGCGAGCTGCTGCAGACCTTCCTCCAGGTCTGCCGCGGGGTGACGCACGCTCATCGGACCGGGATCGTCCACCGCGACCTGAAGCCAGACAACGTCCTCCTGGGGCCTTCCGGCGAGGCGCTGATCGCCGACTGGGGCCTGGCAGCGGACGTCGACCTCGTCCGCGACGAGACGAACGAGATGGTCGGCACGCCGGGATACGCCGCTCCGGAGCAGCTTGGCGAGCTGGGCCCTCCCCGCTCGGACGAGCGGTCGGATGTCTACAGCCTGGGCATCCTGCTCGAGGAGCTGGTGACCGGGGTGGGCCCCTCGCCGGCGCCGGCCTCCGGTGGGCCTTCCACCACCTCGCAGGTCTCACCGGGCCGGTGGCTGCCGGAGCGCGTTCCTCAGGGTGCACCCCCGCTCGTCCTCCGGACTGGCCGTAGCCGTGATCGCGGCGGTCGTGATCGGCTTCACCACGCTCCGTGACGCGCGCGAGATCAGACTCCGCGAGGAGGCCCTGCGGCTTCGCTACCAGCAGGCCCAGAGGAACCTGTCCATCAGCCACGCCGCGTGGGCGGCCGCCGAGCAGTCGGCGGGCCGACCCGACAGCGCGCGCCACCATGCGGCCCTGGCGTTCAAGGCCAGCCGCGGCGCTCCTGCCGGGTTCCGGCTGCCGGACGGGCCCGTGCACTCCATCTTCGCTACCCGCGCGGCCGCCGGGCCCCTCCTGTGGACATGTTCGCTCGATGCGACCGTGTGCGACCTGTTCTTCGAGCCGGGGTCCACCGACCTGTGCGCCGTGACGACCTCCACCACCCACTGGACGTTCCCGCTCACCGACACGAGGAGGTTCCGCCAGGGTCGTCTGACCACCGAGCCGGTGTGGAGCGTCGTGCGCCGGCGCGATGGGCCGCTCTTCGCGACCAGCACGCTCACGGGGGACATCCAGCTCTGGACGCCGGGCCATCCCCCTCGCCGTCTGGGAGGGCCGGGGGAGAAGCTGGCCGGCGTGTCGCTCAGCGGCGACGGAACCCTCCTGGCGACGGGGATGCGTGGCCGGACCGTCCGTCTGTTCGACCCCCGGACCGGCCAGCCCAGGGGCGATCTCCCGGGGCACCGGAGCGAGATCTGGGCCATGCAGTTCGGCCCCGATGGGAGGGTGCTCGCCACCTGCGGGCGGGACGGAGAGATCTGCCTGTGGGATGTCCCTGGCGCTCGACTGACCCGGCGGTTGGTCAACCCGGCCGGGGCCGCCCTGGCTCTGGCGTTCAGCCCCGACTCGGGCCGGCTGGTCTCCACGGCCAGCGATGGCCGCCTGAGGGTCTGGGACCTGGCGACCGGCGGTCTGGTGCGCACCCTGGGCCAGGGGCTGGGCAACGTCCTCTCACTGGCCTGGAGCCCCGACGGGCGCTGGCTGGCGTCGGGGGGCCAGGACTTCACGGTGCGGATCTGGTCCCTGGACACCGGCGAGGAGCGGGCGAGTCTGTCGGGGCACACGCACTGGGTGTGGCGGCTGGCCTTCAGCGCGGACTCGCGGATCCTCGCCTCGGGTGCCGAGGGGGGAACCTTGTGTCTGTGGGACGTGGCGCAGGCCACCAAGAACCGCGAGGAGCCGTCGGCCGCCGCGGGAATCCACCGGCTCGCCTTCTCCGCCGACGCACGGTTCCTGGCGACGGTCCACAGGGACAGCCGGGTCTCGGTGTGGGACGTGGCCACGGCGCAGGAGGTCACGCGTCGGACGCTGGACTTCGAGGTGCGGGACGCGGCCCTGACTCCGGATCTCACGGTCGTGGCGGCCGGGCTGGGAAAGGACCGGCTCATCCGCTCGGAGCTGCCCGGGAGAAGAACGGAGGTGGCCTTGTGCGGCGGCCCGTCCACGGTCCTGGCCCTGAGTCCCGACGGGAAGATCCTCGCCGTCTCCGGCCCGGGTGGAGTGACCCGCGTGTTCACAGGTCCGCTCTCCGGGGAGGGCCTTGCGGTGAGGACCGGGAAGGTGCGATCGTTGACGTTCGATGCCGCGGGGAGGCTGGCCACCGGAGGTCCCGGAACGCTCTGCGTCTGGGACGCGACCACCGGCCGCCTGCTCCGGGAGCTTCCCCGCCAGTCCCAGGAGGTGACCAGCCTGGCCTTCTCGTCCGACGGGCGCCGCCTCGTCTCCGGAGCCGAGGACTCCACCATCCGGCTCTTCGATCTCGGGGGGGGCTCCCGGATCCTGGGGAGGCAGCTGGCCTGGATCTGGTCGATCGCAGTGTCGCCCGAGAACGACGTGCTCGTTAGCTCCAGCGCGGACAGCATGCGGGTCTGGCGGATCTCGTCGGGTCAGAGGCTCTCCATGGTCGACCAGCTCGCGTCCCCCGTGCGCGCCGTCGCCCTGAGCCCCCGGGGGGCGGTCCTC
>JACQZM010000482.1 GCA_016213885.1 Candidatus Rifleibacteriota bacterium
CAGGCCGAGAAGGGCTCCAGTGGCGGCGGTGGCCGGGGTGGAGGCGGCGGCAAAGGCCAGCCCGGCTCCGCGTCCGGCAGGGGAGCCGGCGGCAACGATCCGGGGACATCCGACAAGCTGGGCAACGCCGGCGGCGGCTTCGGCATCGGCTCGTTCTTGATCCTGGCGGCGATCATCGCCGGGGTAATCGCCTTCGGCAGAACCAGACGCTGAAGACCCGGCGCCTCGCCGGGTCCGAGTCGCAAGACCCGGCGCCTCGCCGGGTCCGAGTCGCGCCCCCGAGCGCGACCTCGATCCGGATCCCCTCCTCTTCCCCTCCCCGCCGACCTCCCTGCTCACCTGGCCCGGGACCCCCCCGTCGTCCGGACTCCGGGCTCCTCAGTCGCGGCTCACCTTGATCAGGTCCTCGAGCGGGCTCGTCCCGGCGAGCACCTTGGTCCGGGCCGACTCCCAGAGCGTCCGCATGCCCTCCTTGATGGCGGTGTCGCGGATCGCGATGAGCGACGCGTTGTCGATGATCATCTGCCGGAGCGTGTCCGACATGAGCAGCACCTCGAAGATCGCCTCCCGGCCCAGGACGCCGCGACTGGAGCATGAACTGCACCCGCGCCCCTTGTAGAACGGGTAGTCCATGTACTCGTCCACGTCCAGGTTGGCGGCGATGAGATGCTCCTTCTGGATCTCGGTGCGCTCCTTGCACTCCGGGCAGATCTTCCGGACCAGCCGCTGGGCCAGCGTCACGTTGAGGGCGGCGGCGAACAGGTAGCTGTCGATGCCGATGTTCTGCAACCGGCCGATCGTGTCCACCGACGTGTTCGCGTGGATCGTGGCGAACACGAGGTGGCCGGTCAGCGAGGCCTGGATCGCGATCTCCGCGGTCTCGTAGTCACGGATCTCTCCGATCATGATCACGTCCGGGTCTTGCCGCAAGATCGATCTCAGGCACTTGGCGAAGGTCAGCGACTTCTCCGGGTCGGTCTTGTTGATCCGCACCTGGCTCTGGTGGATCCCGGCCAGCTTGTACTCCACCGGGTCTTCCACGGTGATGATCTTGGTCTCCCGGTTGTTCAGGATCGACAGCGACGAGTAGAGCGTCGTGGTCTTGCCCGAGCCGGTGGGCCCGGTCACCAGCACCCAGCCGTAGGGCCGGTAGATCCCCTTCTGGTACCGGGTCAGGTCGTGCTCCTCGAACCCCAGCTCCGAGAGTTTCAGCTCCAGGCCCGAGGCGCCCAGGATCCGGATGACCACGTTCTGGCCGTAGATCGAGGGGAGGATGGATACGCGGAAGTCGATGTTCTTCCCTTTGAGCTGCACCTTGAAGCCGCCGTCCTGGGGGATGTGCCGCTCCGTGATGTCCATGTCGCACATGATCTTCACGCGGGACAGCACGGCCGGGTAGGCGTTCTTGGGGACGTGCTGGCGGTCGTACAGGTCGCCGTCGATTCTGAACCGGACGATGGCGTCCTTGGGGGTGACCTCGATGTGGATGTCGGTGGTGCGCTCCTGGATCGCCTGGAGCAGCAGCCGGTTGACCAGCTGGACGATCTTCGAATCGTTGGACTGCTTCTTGATGTTGTCCAGCTGGAGGCCGTCCATGCTGTCCTCGTCGGCGTCCTTGGCGGCCACGGAGAGCTCCACGTCCTTGATCACGTCCTCCACGGCCACGTCCTCGAGCATCTGCTCCGCAGAGGCCATGACCTTGGCGATCAGCTTCGACAGGATCGTCTTCTGGGTGACCACGAAGCTCACCTTGCAGTTCGTGATCCTGGAGATCATCTGGAAGCCCGCCACGTTCGTCGGGTCGTGGACGATGAGCGTCAACAGGTTCTGCTCCAGCTTGTACGGGAGGACCTGGTTCAGGTTGATCAGGTCCTCCGGGATCATGGCGAGCAGGTCTTCCTTGGGCGACCAGGCCGAGGCGTCCACGTAGGGAACGTTGAACTGAGTCGCCAGCGCCCGGGCCAGGATCTCCTCGTTGATGATCCCGGCCTCGATCCAGATCTCACCGACGCGCTTGCTCCTGTTCTCACGCTGGACCTCGAGCGCGAGCTGGAGCTGCTGGGACGTGATCAACCCCTTGGACATGAGGATCTCGCCGATCCGCTTCTTCGATATGAACTCGGAACCCATGACCGCGCGCCCTCGCCTTTGAATGGGGGACGGGTGACCTGTCATTCACCCGAGGCTCACGATACCACAGCGATCCGGCGAAAGCACCCCGCCGGCCTCCAGGCCTGGAGGAGCGACGCCGATGGGTCAGCGCCGTCCGCCCGATCGATCGTCGCCAGATCGCCCCACAGCATGCTCATAACCGGGCCCCAAACGGTCGATGGTGTTCATGTCGTCCCCCCTGGGGCCCAGGCTCCCTTGATTGTCGAGTTGCCGCAGCTGCCGATGTTGCCAGGGACACACTCTAAAGGAGCGTACGAGGGAAGATGAAGAGCTTCTTCACCCCCAAGGAAGTCGCAAAGCTCATTGGCATATCCTACCGGCAGATACAGTACTGGGACAAAACGAACTTCATCAAACCGTCCTATCGCCGCCGTGGGAAGTACCGTCTTTACACATTCGCTGACCTTCTCCAGCTCAAAGTCGCCAAGGTGCTACGGGAGAACAGCTTCTCCATCCAGCGCCTTCGAAAGACGATCAAGTCGCTGAGGACGCTCTTGCCGCAGGTCGGTCATCCGCTGGTGGAGCTGACCTTTCTCATCGAGGGCGAGCGGATCCTGGTGTTCAACGGAGCGGTCCTGATGTCGTCCGAGTCCGGCAAGGAGTACATCCGCTTCGATGTGAAGACCCTCAGGGACGAGATCGATCGCACGTTCCCCGACATCTACAGCGACTCCGGCGATCAGCAGGAGGCCACGGGCTGACCGGGCCGAAGACCGGGTCTTCCGGAACCATCCAGGTGACGGACGGACCGGCGCCGCTCCGGGAGGAGCGCCGGGCAACCAGCACGAGTCCGAGCCGATGTCGGCGTCAGCGACGCCCCCGAAGCAGCGGCTCCAGCGCGTCCAGGACCCTGTCGGTGGCACCGGCCAGGCTGATCGCCACCCGCCTCGCCGCCTCACCGGCTCTCCGCACCGCAGCCTCGTCGGTCAGCCACAGTCTGGCCTGCTCGCAGAACTGATCCTCGTTCTCGACCCGCACCGCCGCTCCCGCTTCCCTGAGCGCCCGGCTCTCCTCCCTGAAGTTCTGATCGTTCGGTCCGATCAAGATCGGGCACGCGCACGCCGCCGGCTCGAAGAGCGAATGCCCGCCCGCCCCGACCAGCGAGCCCCCCACGAACGCCACCCTGGCCGCGAGGTAGGTGCTGGCCAGCTCCCCGATGGTGTCCAGGATGAGCACCGACTCGGCGCCGATCGTCTTGTGGGCAGACCGCAGCCGGTGGCCCAGACCCAGCTCGTCCAGGGTCCGACGCATCACGGCGAGTCGGTCCATGTGTCGCGGGGCCAGCACGAGCTTCAACTCGGGAATCTCCTTCTTCAGCCGGGCGAACGAGCCGATGACCGTCAGGTGTTCCCCGGAATGGACGCTGCCGGCCACCAGGACCGGCCCGACCAGGCCCAGCTCCCTGGCCACGTTGCCCCGGTCTTCGGCCTGGGCCACCTGCAGCGTCCGGTCCGCCTTGAGATCGCCGGCCACCTTGACCCGCTCCCCGGGCACGCCGAGCGCCAGGAGCCGCGTGGCGTCCTCCTCGCCCTGCATCAGAAACAGCTCCACCGGATCGAGGAATTGCCGGTACAGCCAGCAGAGCCTCATGTAGAAGGGCTCCCACCGTGAGGAGAGCCGCCCGTTGACGATCACCACGGGGACGCCGCGACTCCGGCAGGCCTGCAGCAGGTTCGGCCAGATCTCCGTCTCCGCCAGGATCAACGCCCTGGGACGGACCCGATCGATGAACCGGCCCGGCAGCCCGGGAAAGTCGAACGGCAGGAAGGTGTAGTGGTCCGCCAGACCCAGCGACCTGGCCAGGGCGTGGCCCGTGGGGCTCGTGTGGGTCATCAGGAGCTGGAGTCCCGGGTTCCGGGTCCGAAGCTTGAGGACCAGTCCCTCGATCGCCCGGGTCTCGCCCACGGAGGCGGCGTGGAGCCAGACCAGCGGGGTTCCCTCCGGGATGGCCGGCAGCCGCCACGTCAGATGGAACAGCCACGAGGACCGCAACCTGCCGGAGACCCAGGTGTGCCAGATCAGCGCCAGCACCAGGACCGGCAGGAGTGCCAGGATGGCGGCGTTGTAGATGACCAGGGCCATGTCACCGATTCAAGGGCGAGCACGCCCCCGGGAGGTGCGAGGCACCCGCGTGCCTGCTTCGGGTACCACGATCAAGTGAAGCGGGAGATGCTGTCCCGGAAGGCGGCGGTGGTCTTCCGGACCCCGTCGGGCTCTTTGCCGGTCACGACGGCCCCGATCAGGATCCCGGTCACCCCTGCCCAGGCGAGGAGCGGAATGTCGGCCGGGGAGATGCGCCGCTGGGTCGGCACCAGGACCGGGAGGCGAGAGAACCCGACCAGCGCCCTGTACCGGGCCAGATCGCTGGCAGAGAGCGGCTGGCAGTACCCCTCCGGTTCGACGATCGAGGCCTCCAGCGCATCCACACCCAGGCTGGCGAGGCCTTTCACCTCGTCGAGGACGTAGGTGGGGCCCAGCGCCAGGACCTTCTTCATCCCCCCGTGACCGAGGTAGTGGGCGGGAAAGTGATGGGCGTAGCAGTCGACGAACTCGAACCCCATGCCCTTCAGCTGGTCCAGCTCCTCCAGGCTGGCCACGGCCTCGGCCCCGGGCATGATCCCCAGAGCTGCCTTGTTGCCGATGGCCTCGACGATCGCCTCGAGGCGAGGGCGCTCTTGAGCGAACGAGCCGAAGCGAGTGCCGCTCGCCCTGTGCTCCACGTTCAGGTGGACCTTGACCCCGTCCGCGCCGCCCTCGATCGCAGCGAGGGCCAGCTCCACCGTGTTGTCAGGCAGCGAGACGATCAGGGCGAGCCGCCTCGCATCGCCGAGAAGCTTGAAGACGCCCACGACTACCTCCTGGTCGATCCGTCGAACGGCTCTCTGACCGCCGGTCTGGGCCAGCGTACCACGACGGGGGAGGCCTGTCCATGACTCCCCGCGTCCAAGACCCGGCGCCTCGCCGGGTCCGGGTCGCGCCCCCGAGCGCGACCTCCAACCCATCCCCTCCACTTTGCGTCCGGGGCCGTCGGGACGCGGTGTCGCGGCCGCTGGCCCGAAGCCCGGTCACGTCCGCGGGGTCGCAATCAGAAAGAGCGGCTCGTTGGCCGGGAGCCCCTCGATCTGTGCCACCACGAGGGCGGCGAGATGTCCGGCGTTCGCGACTCCGGACAGGTCGACGATCCGGTTCCCGAGCACCAGGACCACCGCGGGCAGCTCCCTCCCCAGGTCGCCGTGGGAGGGCCACCCGTCCAGAAACGGGTCGATGGAACGTTCCACGGCGCCCACCGTGGAGGCGAGAACCCGGGCCCCCCGTCTCGAGAGGCGGATCGTCCCGGCGCGATCGACCACCCTGGTCAGGGTTTCCTGGCCGGGAGGTCGCGGCCACCGAGACCGTCGCGGCTCCCTCACCGTGAACACGACCAGGCGGTCCGTCGCGCCCACCTCCTGGGCCACGGAGCCCTCGTCGAGACCGAGGCTGGCCCTGGCGACCATCTCGGCGGCCGGCAGCGGCTCCTCGTGCGGGACCGCCGCGGCCGTCGCGCCGGACCCCGTGGCGCGGACCGAGTTCCGGCACGGGTCGACCACGAGCTCCACCGTCACGGAGTCGCGGGTCGCCCCCCTGGCGGTCAACCGGTCGATCACCTCCCGTCGCGTGGCCAGCAGCTCCAGCTGGGTCGGCGCGATGATGCAGCGCTCCGTGGCCTCGTGGAGCCGGACCGAGTCGCACCCCATGGCGCCGACGAAGGCGGCGTCGCCCAGGACGAGCGACCTCACACCCAGCCGACTGGCCAGAAACGGCACCAGCACGGCGGCCCCGCCCCCGGCTCCGATCAACGTCACCAGCGCCCGATCGAGATCGTGCTCCTCCAGGAGCGCCGCCACGGTCTTCTCGAGGGGAGCCACGCTCATCTGGAGGAGTTGCCTGGCGAGGTCGTCGGGGCTGATCTTCCGCAGCACCGGCGACAGTCCCGCGAGCGCCTCCCAGACCGACTCCTTCGATCCTCTCCCCTCGACGCCCTCGGCGATCAGCTCCACGAGGTTCGCGGCGCACGTGGGTGTCACGGACGCCCTCCGGGCAAAGGAAGACCGGGCGCACCTCCTCCTTCCGGATCCCCGGCGAGAAGCAGGCGTACGAGACGCCCGCGCCGTGGGCGGACCGCGGTCCCACCGCGATGATGCGCCCATCGGCGACGAGCGGCAGCGAACCGGCCGCGGCGCCCAGGATACGAGTGTCGTGCGCCTCCGGCAGGATCACGTTTCCCGCGACGGTGGCGGATCGCCGCCGGGTCCTCCCGTCCTTGATGACCGTGACGATGGTGGCGGTGCCCCCTACCTGAACGAAGATCCCGTCGGGGACCGGGGCCGCGCCCAGCGCCACGGCGACGCCGGCCGAAGAGCAGGAGAGAGTCGCCAGGAACGGCCTTTCCCGCATATCGTCGAGGCCGACGAGGTCGCCGTCGGACCGCGGGAACCTGACCGGCGGGGGATCCGGGACCACCGGATCCGGGGGCGGCGGCTCCGGCGGGCCAGCGGCCTCCGGGTCGGTTCCCGGGTCGGTTCCCGGGTCGGTTCCCGGGTCGTCAGGGCGGCCTTCCGCCGGGGGAGCGGTCGTGAAGAACCTGTGCACCGCCGCCGCGGTCGCCTCGGCGAAGGCGACCAGCCGCGACTGGATCGAGGCGTTCAGGCACGCCGCTCGAGTCCGGAGCTGGAGCCCGTGGACCGGCGCGACCGCGGTCGCCGCCGTCACCCGGAGACCCATCCGCCCGCCCACGGCGACCGCCCGGTCCTCCACGGTCGGGTCGTCCACCCCGAAGGCCGATGTCACGACGAACACGTCGGCTCCGGCCTCCTTGAGCCGGGAGAACGCCTGCTCGAGCAGCTCGTCCGGGAGCGGCTCGTCGGTGTCGAGGAAGGCGTGGATCGTGGTGAGCCTCTTCCCGGGCGCCAGCTCCGCGGGAGCCACGGCGGTCCGGACCCTGGCGAGCGACGCCGACAACCCTCCGCCGAGGCCCAGCACGCCGACCCGGTCCGTGTCTCCCTCGAGAAGCGCGTTCGTCCCCTCGGTGGTGCAGCAGACCACCTGCGACACCTGGCCGCGCTCGATGGAGCCCGCGGCGAACAGGCCTTCGAGCGCCTGCACCACCCCCGGTCCCACGCCGTCCGGCGACCCGCGGGTCGTCGGCGCCCGGTGGGAGCAAAGGAGCGCCCGGGGCGAAACGCCGATCGCCACGGCGTGGGTGAACGTCCCTCCCACGTCGATGCCGATCCGGATCTGACTCATCGCTTCATCGCCTCCCGGAACCGCGACCCGAAGTAGCCTCTGAGAAAGGCCAGTCTCTCCCGGTCGGACACGAGCTCCCGGCCTCGGGCCACCTTCTTGAGACTCCGTTCCAGTCGGGCCAGTTGACCCTGCCGACGGCCCTCCGGGAGCGGATCGACCAGACACGCCCGGTCCAGGTCGAGAATCCAGACGGACAGCCCGTCGCTCCCCTCGCGGACCAGCAGGTTCTTGAGGTTCAGGTCGGGGTGGTCCATGCCGGCGTCGTGGGCCCTTGCAAGGACCCGGCCCGCCTCCGCCAGGACCCGCCGTCTTCTGCGCCGCTGCCCCGCCACGTCCTTGATCGGGAGCGTGAGCTCCAGGAACGTGGCCAGGTCGACCGATTCCGGCACCTCCCGGGTGATGATGTCGGCCTGGTAGAAGAGAAACCCCCGGTAGCGCCAGAACATCCCCAGCACCTCCGGTGTGGGCACGCCCCGGGCCCGCAGCCGGTCGCTGGTGATCATCTCGATGAGCGGCCGCGGCCTGGGGCCCCAGAAGAGGTCGCGGGTGACCGGGGCGAGGATCCCGCCGTGATGGTAGTGTCGCAGCACCGCCCGGTCGTCATCGCCCAGCGGGACGGAGGTGCAGATCCCCCGTCCCCTGAAGCGGCGCGTCCCCGGCGACCGGGCGAAAGCCCCCTCCAGAGAGCTTCCTTCCTGAGGGATCCGGTTCTCGTGGCCGCTGCGCAGCCACAGCCGGCCGCCCCAGGCGCGACGACCCACGAAGAGGCCGAGCTCCTGGTCCTTGAACCGCCTCCAGATGTCGTGGACCCAGTAGTACTGCTCCGGGCTCGATCTGACGCGCTCCTCCAGGAGACGGACGAAGCCGGCCACGGCGGCGCGGACGCGCTCCTTCCTGGGGCCCGAGCCGGGGATCGACAGCGGTGGCTCCACCTTGACGGTGACGCCGCCGTCCACGCGCCGGATCGCGAACACCGGAAACGCCCGGATGCCCGGTCTCACCGCCAGGCCGGCCCCCCGGGGGAACGGCGCCAGGTGGCCGAAGAACGGGAACGAGTCGCCGGGCCCCTGGTCCGCCAGGATGCCCAGCAGGTGCCCTCTGTGGAGCGCCTTGAGCCCGTCCCTGACGCCGGACTCCTTGGACAGCATCTTCGCGCCGGTGGAGCTCCGGAGCGCCGTCAAGATCCGCACCGTCGCGTAGTCCCGGTCCTTGTAGAGCCCCAGCACCGGATAGCCCAGCGCCGCCAGCACGGTGCTCAGCTCCCAGCTCCCGAGGTGGGCGGTGAGGTGTATCGCTCCCCGGCCGGCCCTCAGCTCGTCGTCGAGCCGCTCCAGCCCCTCGAACGCCACCCACCGGGACATCCGCCCCGGGTCGACCAGCGACGGCAGGATCAGGGTCTCCACCAGGCTCTTTCCGAGATGTCGAAAGTGAGCGGTCACGATCTCGTCGATCCCCGTGCAGGGCAGCTGGGGGAACGCCCGGCTCAGGTTCGCCCGGGCCACCTCCCGCCGGCGCCGGAAGCACAGGCCGGCGAGATCGCCGAGTCGCTCGCCGATCCACCGGAGCAGCGCCGGGGGCATGAGCCCGAGGAGCCTCCCGATGAGCTGGATCAGGGTCACCAGGGGAGGGCCGGGCTCCCGGGACGACGCCTCGCTCGATGCGCCCGGGGCCGCGGCGGCGAGCGGGGGGGGGCGGCGCGGCGAATCAGACAAACCCGTGCTCGTCACGGCGCTTGAGCCCCAGGTCCCACCGTTTCACGAGCCGGTCGAGCTGGGAGATCTGATCGAGCAGCTCCGGCATGTACGCCAGGCGGAACATGCTGCAGGCATCGCATCGGGAGCGACGAGGCTCCGGGTGCGTCTCGATGAACAGTCCATCGCAGCCAGCGGCCACGGCGGCCCTGCACAGATGGGGCACGTACTCGGGCTCCCCGCCGGCCGGGTCCGAGGATGAGATCCCGGGGTAGCGGATGATGTGGGTGGGGTCGAGGACGACCGGATACCCCAGGGAGCGGATCAGCGGGAGCGTCCTGAAATCGGCCACCAGGTCCGAGTACCCGAAGGTGGTGCCACGCTCCGTCACGAAGACCCGGGAGTTGCCCTCCGACTCGACCTTCCGGGCGATGCCGGCCACGACCCTGGGCGCGATGAACTGCCCCTTCTTGATGTTGACCGCCTTGCCGGTCCGCGCGATGGCCAGCGTCACGGTCGTCTGGAGGCACAGGTGGGCGGGCAGCTGCAGGACGTCCACGACCTCGCTGGCCTGCCGCGCCTCCTCCGCCGAGTGGACGTCGGTCAGGACCGGGCACCCCACGGTCTCGCGGATCCGCCCCAACAGCTCCAGCCCGCGGTCCAGCATGGGCCCCCGGTACCCCTTGGTGTCGGCCCGGTTGGCCTTGTCGTACGACGCCTTGAAGATGTACGGCAGCCCGAAGCGCCCGCAGGCGTACTTGAGTTGACGGGCCGTCTCGATCGCCTCGTCAGGGTCTTCGAGCACGTCGGGCCCGGCGATGATGGCGACCGGGTGTCCGCCGCCGAGGGTGACGTCGCCGATCTGGACCGTCCGCACCTGGACCGCGTCGCCCGGCGACGTGTCAGCCTTCCTGCTGGTGACCATGGCTCCTGGACCTCTCCTTTCGCCGGCGAACCGGTTCGCCGGCCCCGGAGCGCCGGTCGACGAGCCGGCGGACCGCTTCGAGGTCGTCCGGCGTGTCCACGCCCTGCCCGTCGTACTCCACCGGCACGACCAGGATCTCGTGGCCGTTCTCGAGCGCCCTGAGCTGCTCCAGACGCTCCGTCTCTTCCAGCGGCGACGGGGGGATGCGGGCGAACTCCAGCAGGAACTCCCGCCGGAAGATGTAGACGCCCAGGTGCTTCATGTAGCGGTACCCGCCGGAACCGTCCCGGTCGCAGGGGATCGGCAGCCGGGAGAAGTAGAGCGCCCTTCCGTCGCGCCGGCACACCACCTTCACCCGGGCGGGGTTGGCGAGCTCCGCCGGGTCGGTCAGCGGCGTGACCATGGTGCCCATGGGGCACCGGTCCTCTCCGAACCTGGAAACCAGCGTCTCGAGAGCGGCCATCGGCAGGAGCGGCTCGTCTCCCTGGAGGTTGATCACGATCCGGGCATCGATCCGGGTGGCCACCTCCGCGACCCGGTCCGTGCCGCTGGCATGGTCTGCCCGGGTGAGCATGGCCCGCCCCCCGAACCGTTCGACGGCCTCGACGATCCGGGGGGAGTCGGTGGCCACCACCACGTCGTCGACGCCCCGGGCGCCGGACGCGCACTCCCAGGCCCACTGGATCATGGGCTTTCCGGCGATGTCGGCCAGCGGTTTTCCGGGAAGGCGGGTCGACGCCATCCGGGCGGGTATGACCGCAGCGACCCGACCGGAGGGGGTCATCTCGCCGCCGCTCGATCCAGGACCGGTGACCGTTCCGACAGGGGCTCCATCTCAGCCCAGGCCGCACGCTTTCATGGCGGTACGGACGAACTCGTAGGCGTCCAGCGGCTTGTAGCTGATGTGGAGGACGCCCAGCTCCTGGAGCGATTCGGCCTTCCGCTTCAGGCTCTTGGTGGTGACGACCATGAACTTGGCCTGAGGGTCTTTCTGGAGGATCTCCTTGGCGACGGTGGCTCCGTCCCGGATCGGCATGTTCAGGTCGAGGACCACCAGAGACGGCTTCAGCTTCTCGTACTGCTGGATCGCCGCGAAGCCGTCCCCGGCCTCGCCGACGATCTCGAAGTAGCCGCTCTCCTCGAGCAGCTTGCGCATCATGGCCCGCATGATCTTCGCGTCGTCGCAGATCAGAACCGATCGTTTCATGGCTCTCCAGGCGTTAAGCCGCCCCCGGGGCGCCTCATCTTATCACACGGAATGTGGCCTAGCAACGTCCAGACCCGAACAAGATCCGGCGCCTCGCCGGATCCGAGTCGCAAGACCCGGCGCCTCGCCGGGTCCGAGTCGCGCCCCCG
>JACQZM010000483.1 GCA_016213885.1 Candidatus Rifleibacteriota bacterium
ACAGCCGGCGGGCCGCTCCGGCCAACAGGCCCTTGTCATGACTGTCAACCCGTCCGACCACCGGCTCGGGACCGAGCTGCCCCTGACCGCGGTGGGGATTGGCCCCCGGTCCCCCAGCGATACCTGATCAGGAGCGGCTTCTCGACTTCCATGACACGCAACGCTCTCGCGGACCCAGGGCGAGCGTGGCGCTCCGGGGCGCGATGCGGATCCGGCGAGGCGCCGGATCTCGGCCTGACGAGGCGCTGGTCCCGCCCGGTCGCGGCGGTGTAAGATGCGGCCGGTCTCGACGGCCAGGCCAGACCGAAGGAGCGCTCCCCGTGTCAGCCAAGATCCTCTTCACCGTGTCGTGCCTCGAACCCCGGACCCACTACCTCAAATGCGAGATGCGGATCCTGGAGGTCGGCCAGGGCCCGGTGGAGCTCGCCATGCCGGTCTGGACCCCGGGGGCCTACGCCGTCCACGACTTCGCCGGCCGGGTCCACGGCGTCGACTTCACCGACGGGTCGAGCGCGAAGCTGAAGTGGGAGAAGATCGACAAGACGACCTGGCGGGTCAGGCCGAGCAGGAGCGGCTGCGTGATCTGCCGGTACTCGATCTTCGCCCTGGAGATCGACGTGGACAAGAGCTACCTGGACGATCGGCGGGCCACCATCAACGGCGCCGGCGTCTTCATGTACGTGGTGGGGCGCGAGCAGGAGCCTCACCAGGTGACGTTCGTGATTCCCCCGACCTGGAAACGGATCGACACGGGGCTCGTGGCGCTTCCCAGACCGGCCCGCACCTACCGGGCCTCGAGCTACGACGAGCTGGTCGACTGTCCCGTGATGCTGGGGAACCAGCGGGTCGAATCGTTCACGGTACGTGGCGTGCCTCATCGCCTGGTGATCGTCGGACCGGGCAACTACGACGTGGGACAGCTGGTGAGAGACACGGGGAAGATCGTCGAACAGGCGATCACGGTGTTCGACGACGTGCCGTACAGCCACTACACCTTCTTCATGGAGATGGCGCCGGAGGGGCGCGGAGGGCTGGAGCACAAGAACTCCACCCACATGATCTTCCCGGCCTGGGGTTTCAGGCCTCGGAAAGACTACATCCTGGCGCTGGGCCTGATCTCCCACGAGTTCTTCCACACCTGGAACGTGAAACGGCTGCGGCCGCACCCGCTGGGTCCGTTCGACTACTCGAAGGAGGTCTACACCCCGCTGCTCTGGTTCGCCGAGGGGTTCACGAGCTACTACGACTCGCTCCTGTTGAGGCGCGGCGGCTGCATCACCGCCCGGGAGTACCTGGACGAGATCGGACACGAGGTCAGGCGGCTGAACGCCTCCCCCGGCAGGCTGGTCCAGAGCCTGGAAGAGTCCAGCATGGACACGTGGATCAAGCTCTACAGGCCGACGCCCGACTCGCCCAACACGACGATCTCGTACTACAACAAGGGGGCGTTGTTCGGCATGGCGCTGGACCTCTCGATCCGCGAGGCCACCGGCGGCCGACGCAAGCTCGACGACGTGATGAGGCTGCTCTACCAGCGCTACTACAAGCAGCGCGACGAGGGGCTGCTGCCGGAGCACATCGAGGCGGCCTGCGAGGAGGTCGTCGGCAAGAGCCAGCGACCGCTGTTCGACCTGGTCGTGCGAAGCACCAGGGAGATCGACTGGGGACGGTGGCTCAAGCTCACGGGGCTCGAGATCGCCTCCAAGCAGAAGCCGAAACCGGCAAGCCAGCTGAAGCCCGGCGACGAGACGACCCGCTCCTTCCTGGGCGTCCGCCTGAAGAGCGAAGGCCGGACCACGGTGACGCAGGTGCTGGCCGGCAGCCCGGCTCACCGGGCAGGCCTGTGCGCCGGAGACGAGCTGATCGCCCTGGACGCCAACCGGCTCGACGAGGCCAGGCTGGACAAGTGGCTGGGAGAGCACCCGGCGGGGCACAGGGTGCGGTTCACCATCTGTCGCACCGGGGTGCTGAGGGAGATGGACGTCACGCTGGGGACCCGGCCGCTCCTGGAGTTCTCGATCCAGCCCCTGGCCCGGGCGTCGGTCCGGCAGAAGAAGCTCTGCCAGGGCTGGCTCGACGAGCGCTGGGCCAAGATCGATCGCCCCAAGGGCGGTCTCGACCTCAGACCCAGGGAGAAGGTGTACTGACCGGCGACGGTGTCGATTCACCCGTGACGCTCGAGAACCTCCTCGCGCGGCTGATCTGCTCCATCGTCGTCGGCCTGGCGGCGATCCTGGCCATGGCCGCCGCCGCCGGCTCGTCCCGCACCGACGAGCTGGTCATCGGCATCGGCCAGGAGCCCGACACGCTGGACCCGCTCTTCGGCGAGAACGTGGCGGGCGCCATCGTCCGGGGAGCGATGCTGGGCGATCTGGTGAGCTACGACGACCGGTTCGAACGGGTCCCGGACCTGGCCGTCGAGGTGCCCACCCTGGCCAACGGCGGCATCCGGCTCACCCCGGACGGGGGCATGACAACGACCTACCGGATCCGGCCGGACGCTCGCTGGTCCGACGGCGTGCCGGTCACGGCGAGCGATTTCATCTTCGCCCACGAGGTGGTCATGGATCCCCGGCAACCGGTGATCAGCCGCGACGCGGCCCGGCGGGTGCTGCGGCTGGAGGCTCCCGGGCCGCGGACCCTGGTGGTCCGGTGGAAGGGGCGCTACGCCTACTCCAACGACTACCGGGTGCTCCGGGCGCTGCCACGCCACGCCCTCGAACCGATCTACAGGGCCGACCCGGTGCGCTATCACGAGAACGGGTGGGCGAAGGCACCGCTGGCCAACGGCCCGTTCCGGCTCGAGTCGTGGGTGCCCGGCGACCGGCTGACCCTGGTCCCGAACCCCTGCTGGCGAGGACCCGGACCGATGCTGCGGCGTGTCACCTACCGGGTCATCCCCTCGACGGCCAGCCAGATCGTGAACGTGGTCTCCGGGTCCGTGGACGCCCTGTCCACGCTCTCCATCAGCCTCGATCAGGCGCTGGATCTGAGGGAGCGCTGGGGCCACCGCGTCCGGGCCGTCATCTCCCCCGGGCTGGCGTGGGAGCACATCGACCTGAAGGTGGACGACCCGCTGCTCTCGGACCCCCGGGTCCGCAAGGCGATCCTGTACGGCATCGACCGGCACGGCATCGCCCGGAACCTCTTCCTGGGGCAGGTGACGGTGGCGGACACCTGGCTGCCCCCGGGTCACTACGCTCACCGTCCGGTGCTGGCCGGCGTCCGGTACGACCCGGACGGGGCGCGGCGGCTCCTGGACGAGGCCGGCTATCGCCCGGGGGCCGACGGCGTGCGGGTGGGACCGGCCGGCCGGCTGGCGCTGGAGTTCGTGACCACGGCCGGCCACGGCGCCCGCGAGCAGGTGCAGCAGATCGTCCAGCTGCAGCTGGCCGCGATCGGCATCCAGGTCAAGATCCGGAACGTCCCGGGGAAGGTGTTCTTCTCCGAGCGGATCCGCCGCCGGTCGTTCCGTCACCTCGCCATGCTGGCCTGGACCATGAGCCCGATCTCCGACGGGCTGTTCATCTGGTCGTCCCGGATGGTCCCGTCGGAGGCCAACGGGTGGCAGGGCCAGAACGCTTCGGGGTGGCGGAACGACCGGGCCACCCAGCTCCTGGAACGGGTCCAGACCACCCTCGAGGAGTCGGAGCGGGCCGGCCTGCTCGCCGAGGTCCAGCGGCTCTGGGCCCAGGATCTGCCCTCGATCCCGCTGTTCTTCAGGGCGAACGTATCGGTGGTCTCCCCGCGTCTCGTCGGCTGGAAACCCACGGGGACCCACGTCCCGGAGACCTGGAACATCCACGAGTGGAGGCTGTCGCCGGCCCCGGGGGGGGCGTCCTCGTGAGGCGGCGACGGACCCTGACCACGGTGGTGCGGCGGCTGGCCGAGGGGACCGCCCTGGTGGCAGCGCTGTCGTTCGGGCTGTTCTGGCTTCTCGCCCGGATGCCCGGCGATCCGCTGGACGCGCTGCTGGCCACGGACCCGGGCCTGACCACGACGGACATCGCCCAGCTCCGGAAGGCCCAGGGGCTCGACGACCCGATCCCGGTCCGGTACGGCCGCTGGCTCAGGCGGCTGGTCGTGGAGCGCGACCCGGGGTTCTCGCGGGTCCACAAGAGGCCGGTGCTGGAGGTCCTCCAGGGCCGCACCACCAGCACGCTCAAGCTGATGGCCGGAGCGCTGGGGCTCTCCCTGGCCCTGGCCATCCCGATCGGAGCCCTCTCCGCGATCCGGCGGCACACGGTGTTCGACCATGGGATCACCCTCATGACCTTCGCGGGTCTGTCCATCCCCGCCTTCTGGCTGGGGCTCGTCGCCATCATCACCTTCGCGCTGTGGCTGCCACTCTTCCCCGCTGGCGGCTCCCCGACGCCGGGGGCAGGGCTGCTGGAGCAGCTCCGGTTCCTGGCGCTGCCCATGCTGGTGCTGGCGTTCGAGACGACCGGCGGCTGGACCCGGTACGTCCGGGCGAGCGCGACGGAGGCGCTGGGGTCCGACTACGTCCGCACCGCCAGGGCCAAGGGGCTGCCGGAGTCGACGGTGGTGCTGCGGCACGGTCTCGCCAACGCCCTGGTGCCGCTCGCCACGGTGGTGGCGCTGTCGGGTCCGGGGCTCTTCAGCGGCGCCGTGGTCACGGAGACGGTCTTCGCCTGGCCCGGGATGGGACGGCTCCTCTACGATTCGGTCCTCGGGACCGACCACGCCGTGGCGCTGACGAGCTTCTTGACGCTGGCCACCCTGACCATCCTGTTCAACCTGCTGGCCGACCTGGCCCACAGCTGGCTGGATCCGAGAGCGCAGCTGCCGTGACCCCATGAGACCACGACCACCGTTTTGGGAAGGCGAGAGATCCAGGCCGATCGGCCGGTTTCTGGGTCACCTGCCGGCTGCGATCGGAGCCTCGATCCTGGGCGTGACGCTGCTCGTGTGTCTCGTCGCCGGCGGCGAACCGCCCGGGCTCCAGGGTCAGAATCTCGAGATGCGGTTCCTCGCCCCATCGTTCGGGCACCCGCTGGGCACCGACGAGCTCGGCCGGGACGTGGTGGGCCGGATCCTCCAGGGGGGACGGGTCTCGCTCGTCGTCGGTCTGGTCGGCGCCCTGGCTGGAACGCTGCTGGGAATCGCCGTCGGGGCCACGGCGGCGCTGGGCGGCTCCCTCCTCGACTCGCTCTTGATGAGGCTCACGGATGCGTTCCTGGCGCTGCCGCTTCTGCCGCTCTTGATCGTGCTCTCTGCCGTCGATCCGGCGGCACGGCTGGACCGGTTCCTGACGGCCCACGGTCTCGTGACGGCGGGGCCGGTCGGGGATTCCAGTCTGGCGAACATCCTGCTGCTGGTCGCTCTCTTCGGCTGGATGCACACGGCCCGGGTGGTCCGCGCCACGTGCCTCTCCCTGGCCGGGACCGAGTTCGTGCTGGCGGCTCGCGTGCTGGGGGCCTCGGCGTTCAGGGTGGTGACCCGGCACATCCTCCCCAACGCCACGGCGCCCATCCTGGTCGCCATGACCCTCGGGGTGGGACGGGTGATCCTGTACGAGTCGGCGCTGTCGTTCCTCGGCCTGGGCATCCAGCCGCCGGTGGCCAGCTGGGGAAACATGCTGGCCGGCGCCCAGGAAGCGCTCTGGAGGGCGCCGTGGCTCGCCATCTCGCCGGGAGCGATGATCCTGCTCACCGTCCTCGCGGTGAACTTCGTCGGGGACGGTCTCCAGGAGGCGTGCGACCCCGGCGGCCGGCCCGGCTGACGATCCCTCCGGGGCCTCCCTGACGGGCCGGCCCGCCGGCGCTGGGTCGTGCCCGAGGGTCAGAACAGCACCGGCGCCGCCTGCTCCAGGATCTCCAGGGACAGCCCGGCTCGCCGGAGCATCTCCAGCTCACGGACCAGCTTGTCCCGGCCCAGGATCTTGATGTGGGTCACCAGGATGCGAACGCCGGCCAGGCGGGGGGCCAGTCGAGGGACCAGATCCCGGGCGTCGGCCATGGAGAACAGCTCCGGGTCCGGTTGTCGCAGCGCCCCCAGGCCGGCCAGCTTGGCCAGCTCGAAGACCAGCAGCGGCGGCGTCAGGTGCCCGCTCTTGACGGCCAGCGTGGCGCGATGGGCCGGGAACGAGCATTCGATCGAGACGGCCCTCAGCCGGCCCGCGGCGAGGATCGGTCGCGCCCTGTCCCAGACCGCTCCGGTGGGGCCGGTGTCCCCCAGATGGAGGTACGTGGCCCCGTCTTCCGTGGAGATGAAGAAGCCGCTCGAGGCCACCGGGTGGGCGAGCCGGACCGGCTCGAAGACGAACGCGCCGATCCTCGCCGGAGCGCCCTCGGCCAGGACGTTCAGCCGGTAGGTCGGGGTCTTCTCCGACGGGATGCGGGTGAAGTCGCTCCACAGCTGGCCGGTGAACAGGGAGCTCATGATCGTGTCGACCGTGGGTCGGTTCGCGTACACCGGCGTGGTGACCCCCTTGAACGCCTTCTCCAGCACCAGTGGCGACATCAGGGAGAGCCCCAGGATGTGGTCCAGGTGGGCGTGGGTGAGCACGATCGCCCGCGTGTGGTCCAGCGTGGCCAGCACCGTATCCACCCTGATCTTCGAGGAGCACCGGCCGGAGTCCACCCCCTTCCACCGCATGATCCCGCTGACCGGCGAACCCGCGTCGATCATCACCGCCGAGGTCCGATCGCCGGGCCGGCGGAGCAAGAACGAGGAGGAGTCGCCCTCCAGCTCGCCACCGGAGACGCCCAGAGGAACCAGCTCGAACCGCGGACGCGGTCCGGCCGCCATGACCAGGGGCGCCAAAAGCAGAAGACCGAGGACGCGGGAGAGGATCGCGGTCACACGCATGGGGTTCCTCCTGGAGCGTTCGACGATCGACCGGGCCAGTGTAGAACCGCCGGCGCCGCCGGGGCAACCCGGCCGGGGGCCGGGTCGAGACGTCGGCCTTCTACACGCCCTCGAGCCTCTTGTCGAACCGGCCGGACTCTCGCTCGAACTCCAGGGTCACCTGCTCCAAGGCGTCGAACAGCTCGTCCACCCGCTGCCTGGCCTGGCCGACCGACCGGGCCAGGGCGGCGATCCGCTCCCCCTGGCCGCCCCGCGACGCCTCGATCAGCTCCTCGTTCTGGCTCGTGATCTGCCGCTCGAGGCGGGTGATCTCCTCTTCCAGCGCTTCCATGCGCTTCTTCAGGGGCGAGAGGACCCTGGACCTCTCCTGAGTGATCTGGGAACGTTTCTGCCGGATCTCCTTCTTCGATGCGGCTCCCCTGGCCTCCGCCTCCGGACCGGCGTCTCCCGGGTCGACGGTCTCCTCGTCCTCCCAGCCGACCTTCTCGAGAAACTCCTCGTACGTCCCCAGGAACTCCTCGACCCGGCCGCGGTGGAAAACGATCAGCCTGGAAGCTCGAGGGTTCGCCTTCTTCGTCGCCCCCTCCCCGTCGCGGCCTCCGGACCGTCCCAGCCGGTTCAAGATCATCTCGCTGTGGGTGACCATCACCACGGCGCCGGTGTACGCGTCGAGGGCGTCCATCAGGGCCTCCACGGACCACTGGTCCAGGTGGCTCGTGGGCTCGTCGAGAAAGAGCAGGTTCGAGCTCTGGGCCAGGAGCTTCCCGAGGAGCGTCCGGCTCCGCTCCCCGCCGGAGAGGACGCTGATCCGCTTCTCCGCCTTGGCCCCGTCGAACATCATGGCGCCGCAGATCCCCCTGACGGCGGTCCGGCCAAGGGTCGGGTTGGCCGAGTCGACCTCGTCCTCCACGGTGAGATCCGGTCTCAGACGATCGACGTTGGTCTGGCCGAAGTAGCCCACCCGGGAGTCGGGGTGGAACCTGACCTGACCTGCGTCGGCGGTCAGCTCCCGGGCCAGGAGCTTCAGGAGCGTGGTCTTGCCCTTGCCGTTCTTGCCCACCACGGCCAGCCTGTCGCCGCGGTCCACCGTGAAGCTCAGCTTCCGGATCAGCGGCTCCGAGCCGGGGTACGAGAACGTCAGGTCACGGACCTCCACCAGCGTCTGGGCCTCGACACCGGCCACGTTGAACCGGAAGTCGAGCGTCGCGATCGCCGCCAGCTCCTCCTTGGGAGGCAGCTTCTCCAGCGCCCTGATCCGCGACTGGACCACGGAGGCTCGCCTCGCCTGGGCTCGGAACCGATCGATGAACGACTCGATCTCCTTCCGCTTCCGCTCCTCGGTCCGGCGGACCTTCTCGTAGACCTCCTCGTCCAGCGCCAGCTGGTCGTACAGCTTCTGCGTGCCGCCCTTGACCCTCCGCACCTTCTGGCGGTGGATGCCCAGGGTGTGGGTCGTCACGGAGTCCATGAACTCCCGGTCGTGGGTGATCAGCATCAGCTCGCCCCTCCAGGATCTCAGGAACCGCTGGAGCCACCGGATCGACACGATGTCCAGGTAGTTGGTCGGCTCGTCCAGCAGGAGCAGGTTCGGAGACGAGACCAGCACCTTGGCCAGGTTCAGACGGATGTGGAACCCCCCGGCGAACTCGTCGAGCGGCCTGGTCATGTCGGCCATCGAGAACCCGAGTCCGCACAGGATCTTCTCGACCTTGTAGTGCTGGTCGCTCTCCTCGGGCTTCAGGCCGGTGCACGCCTCCTCCAGGAGCGTCCCCTTCGTGAACGCGAGGTGCTGGGCCATGTGCCCGATCCGGTAGTCGCTCGGGGTCGAGATCTTCCCCGAATCGGGGTGCTCCTCGTCGAGGATCAGCTTGAACAGCGTGGTCTTCCCCTCGCCGTTCCGGCCCACCACGCCGAGCCGCTCGCCGGAGCCCAGGGTGAACGAGATGCGGTCGAAGATGACCTGGGCGCCGAACGACTTCGAGAGGTCGACGATCTGCAGCATGGGGTGTCGGGAGCCGGTCCGGGAGCGGCAGGGCCAATCTATCCGCCCACGAGGCGGTTCGGCAACCCCCCTCCCTATCGCGTCGACTCGACCGCGGTGGATCCGGTGGTCATCCTGCCGTCTGCCGAGCTATGGTGGAGCCATGAGTGACGAGGGCACCCCCCGCGCCTCCAGGTGGTTCGGGATCGAACTGTGGCCCCGGGGGCGCATGAAGAAGCGGCTCGTGGTCTACGCGGTGCTGCTGGTCGTGGGCTGGGCGTTCATGTACTGGAGCTGCCGGTGCCGGGACGACGGGACGGTCGGGAAGCCGCCGAAGGAGCTGCTCGAGATCGAGACGCGCCTGAAGGCGTCGGTGCACCATCTGGCCCAGACCATTGGCAAGAGGAGCTTCCAGCAGTTCCAGTCGCTGGAACGGGCGGCGGACTGGATCGTGGAATGCTGGAAGGGCCAGGGGCTGAGACCGACGGAGCACACCTACATCGGCATGTGGAAGCTCAGGTTCCGGAACCTCGAGGTGGACGTGGCCGGCCCGGCCGGCGCTCCGATCGTGATCGTGGGAGCCCACTACGACTCGATGTTCGAGACGCCCGGGGCGGACGACAACGCCAGCGGCGTGGCCGCCCTGCTGGAGATCTCCCGGGCGCTGGCCGGCAAGCGGCTCACCCGCAGGCTCCGCTGCGTCGCCTTCGCGAACGAGGAGCCGCCGTTCTTCGACACGGCCGAGATGGGCTCCCGGATGTACGCGGCTCATGCCAAGAACCGGGGGGACCGGATCGCGGCCATGGTCTCCCTGGAGTGCCTCGGCTACTACACCGACGTCCCCAGGAGCCAGAAGTACCCGCCGATCTTCAGCTGGTTCTACCCGGACAGGGGGAACTTCGTGGGGGTCGTCGGCAACCTGGGCTCCCGGGCGCTCGTGGGCGACTTCGCCAGGATGCTCCGTCGCTCGACCGACGTCCCGGTCCAGTGCTGCTCCACCTGGGGCGGCATGTCCGGGATCTTCTGGTCCGACCATTCGTCCTTCTGGCCGCTCGGGGTTCCGGCCGTCATGGTCACCGACACGGCGTTGTTCCGGAACCCCAACTACCACGAGGAGTCGGATCGTCCGGGAACGCTGGACTACGGCCGGTTCGCCAGGGTCACGGCCGGCCTGGCGGACGCGGTGCGGCTGCTCTGCGGCGGCGAGTAGCCGAAGGGCTTTCCATGATATAGTGGCACCGCTGCTCGCCCTCTCGTCCGCGGCGGCCGGCCCGACCGGTGCTCCGCCGGGGTCCTGAGGGACCATGGTACTGGACCAGTTCCCCGGGAGAGTGAACCATCATGACCAGAACCTGCGTGACCGCCGTCGTCGCCTGCCTCGTTGCGGCGGGCCTGGTTCCCCTGGCGTTCGCCGACGAGGGGATGTGGCTGTTCAACAACCCGCCCAAGGAGATCCTGAAGACCAGGTACGGCTTCGACGCCACGGACAGCTGGCTCGAACATGTCCAGAAATCGGCGGTGCGGTTCAACAGCGGCGGCTCCGGCTCGTTCGTCTCCGCGGACGGACTGGTGATGACCAACCACCACGTGGGCCTGGAGACGCTGCAGAAGCTCTCGACCAAGGACAAGAACTACGTCAAGGAGGGGTTCCTGGCCAGGACCAGGGCCGACGAGGCGAAGGCGGTCGACCTGGAGCTCAACGTCCTGATGGAGATCGTCGACGTGACCGAGCGGGTCAAGGCCGAGGTGAAGCCCGGCATGTCCCCCGAAGAAGCGTTCAAGGCGCGGCGGGCGATCACCTCCATCATCGAGAAGGAGTCGCTCGACAAGACCGGCCTGCGCAGCAACGTCATCTCCCTCTACCAGGGAGGCAGGTACCACCTGTACCGGTTCAAGCGGTACACCGACGTCCGCCTGGTCTTCGCCCCGGAGCAGCAGATCGCCTTTTTCGGCGGCG
This sequence comes from Candidatus Rifleibacteriota bacterium, assembly GCA_016213885.1. GTDB lineage: Bacteria > Muiribacteriota > UBA6191 > JACPRK01 > JACQZM01 > JACQZM01. The sequence goes on from JACQZM010000483.1 coordinate 10,770, forward strand.
ACCCCGACAACTTCGAGTATCCGCGGTACAACCTGGACGTCTGTCTGTTCAGGGTCTACGAGAAGGACCAGCCGCTGAAGCCCGAGCACTTCCTCAAGTGGAGCAAGGCCGGCGCCAAGGATGGCGAGCTGGTGTTCGTGGCGGGCCACCCGGGGCGGACCGAGCGACTGGATACCATGGCGGAGCTGGAGTTCCTCCGGGACACCGGCTATCCGTTCACCATGCGCCGACTCCACAGGCGGGAGGTCATGCTGTCGGTCTGGTCTGCCAGGAGCCTCGAGAACGCCCGACGTGCCAAGGACGAGCTGTTCTCCATCCAGAACGCCCGCAAGCGTTACGACGGCGCCCTGGCCGGGCTTCTGGACCCGGTGCTGATGGACCAAAAGCGCGAAGCGGAGAAGACGTTCCGGCAGGAGATCGCCAAGAGGGAAGAGCTCAAGGAGGCGATGAAGGCGTTCGACAAGATCGCCGCGGTCCAGCAGGTGCGAGCCAAGCACATGCTGGAACACACGGCGCTGGAAGGCGGCGCCGGCTTCGGGACGATCCTGTTCTCCATCGCCCGGACCCTGGTGCGGGCGGCGGCGGAGCGGCCCAAGGTGAACCACGAACGACTCGAGGAGTTCACCGAGTCGGAGAAGGCGTCGATGGAGCTGAGGCTCTTCTCGAAGAGACCGATCCACGACGATCTGGAGCAGGCCAAGCTGGCCGACTCGTTGACGTGGCTGGCGGAGCTCCTGGGCTACGACCACCCTTCGGTGAAGAAGGCGCTGGCCGGCAAGTCGCCGAGGGCCAGGGCGAGCGAGCTGATCCGGGGCACGAAGCTCAAGGACGTCGAGCTGCGCCGGAGCCTCTACGACGGAGGCACGAAGGCGATCGAGGCGTCCGACGACCCGCTGATCAAGCTCGCCCGGGACGTGGACCCGGAGTCTCGCGCCCTGAGGAAGATCTTCGACGAGCAGGTCAAGGAGCTCAAGCAGCAGGCCTACGACCAGATCGCCAAGGCCAAGTTCGCCATCGAGGGGACCAGCACCTACCCCGACGCCACGTTCACCCTGCGGCTGGCGTTCGGCGTGTGCAAGGGGTACGAGGAGGATGGCCGGCAGATCCCCTGCGCCACGACCTACGCCGGGCTGTACGACCGGGCGGCGGAGCAGAAGTACACGCCGCCTTTCGATCTGCCGCAGCGCTGGCTCGACAGGAAGAAGGATCTCGACCTGGCGGCGCCGTTCAACTTCGTGTGCACCAACGACATCATCGGCGGCAACTCCGGCAGCCCCGTGGTCAACAGGGACGCCGAGGTCGTGGGGCTCATCTTCGACGGGAACATCCAGTCGCTGGTGCTGGACTTCGTGTTCACGGAGGTCCAGTCGAGGGCGCTGGCGGTCCACTCCCGGGGGATCGTCGAGGCGCTGCGCAAGGTCTGCGACGCGAGCCACATCGCTCAGGAGCTGACCGGCGAGAAGTAGGTACGACGACTTTCGAGACCGCGTTGCACGATGGGCCGAGGCCTCAGATCCCCTCCTCCGCAGGAGCGCAGACCACTGGTACCTGGCATCCCGCGTCGACGCTTGGACCCAGTTGAATCGTTTTCTCGATCGAGATGACCTGGACCGCTTTGCCTCGATCTCCATCTCGGTACTCACCGAGTTGGATCCGAAGTTCGACCTTCCTGTTGATCAGAGGTGGATGGCTCCAGCTCTGGGGCAGGCGGCCAGTCACTCGCGGATCCTGAGGGACAGCCTTGCTGCGAACGCAGCTCTGATCGGCGCCGGGCTGGTGGAATCGGATGTCCTCGACCGGCCCATGCAGGACACGGCAGTACGTGTGGTGCGCCAGATTCTCGAACGCGCGAGGACCGACCCGAAGCTCTGGGCATCGCTCGAACACCAGCTCCCGGACTTGGCGGAGGCGGCTCCAGGTGAGTTCCTGGAGGCCGTGTCCCAGGCCAGTCGTGGAGAGTCGCCGGTGCTCAGGAAGCTGCTGGACGACCGCGACTGCGGTCTCCTGTCATCATCGCCGCATGTGGGGCTGCTCTGGGCGTTGGAACGTCTCGCCTGGTCGGGGGACCACCTGCCTTTCGTCGCCCAGGTGCTGGCACGGCTTGCCCGGCTCGACCCAGGAGGCTCGGTTGCCAACCGGCCGAAGGCAAGCCTCCGGGCGCTTTTCCGCCCCTGGCTGCCCCGGTCATCTGCAACCGTCGAGCAGCGCTTTCAAGTGCTGGAGAGGCTTAGACAGACTGAGCCGGATGTCGCCTGGGAGTTGCTGGCCTCCATGCTCCCGAAGTCCCATGATGCCGCCTTTCCGACTGCCCGGCCTCGCTGGAGGGATTGGGCACCTGATGCCGATGAGTGCGCACCCGTGTCGGAGCGCGCGGACGCGACCCGCCGCATCGTGTCATGGATGGTCGAGGACGCTGGCCACCGTGGCTCCCGATGGAAGGTCCTGATCGACGCACTTCCAGTGCTGGCTGGAGACGAGCACGACATGGTCGTTGATCGCCTCCAGAAGCTCGATCCAACCTCTCTGGGCCCGCAAGACCGCGAGGCGATCTGGCGTCGACTGAGCAACCTGGTGGACAGGTGGGGATCACGTGAACAGGGCAAGCGGGGCACCACCCCACCCAAGATCCAGCGCCTTCTCCAACTGGCAGAGCGCTTCGAACCGGAAGATCCCATCTCGCGCTTCGGGTGGCTCTTCACGCGTGGAGCAGGCTTGCACCGGGAGGAGGCGACTCTTGACAGGGCCCGGAAGTCCGCCGTGGAGGCTGTGCTGAGATCTTCTGGTCTAGAAGGACTCTTGGCCCTTGCGGAGCGAGTTGAGCTTCCAACGCTCGTGGGCCGGTGTGCTGCACAATGTGCACTCGCCCAAGGGGACGAGGACGAGATCCTCACCCGGTATCTAGAACCGACGGGGCACCCCTCGTCCTGGTTGGCCCAGGGCTTTGCCACAGCCCGCTCGCAAGCCGCAGGCGTCAGCTGGGCGGTGGAGAAGCTGAACGGCATCGGCCGTGAGTGGGGCCCGCCCAAGAAAGCCCAGCTACTCCACGTCTTGCCGTCGCGGGCCGATACGTGGGAACTCGCGATCCGGTTGGGGGAGGAGACTGATCACGAGTACTGGGTGCGTCTCCTGCCGTGGTACATCGACATGGGTGATCATGCCAGAGCGAGCAGCAAACTCCTGAGCGTCGGCCGGCCCAACGCAGCCGTGGATCTACTGGCTCGTGCAGCGCGTTCGGGCCCGATCGATACGGAGCTGGCCCTCGAGGCGCTGAACCGAGCACTTTCTGGTGACAGAGAATTGGATCCACCCTCCGACTCTCTGGCCTATGACATCGGCTATCTGCTGGACCTTCTGAGCCAAAGTCCACGTGTAGATCAGCAGCGTGTGGCCGCCCTGGAATGGCGCTTCCCTCTCGTGGATCGACACGATCGTGAGCCGCGCGCCCTGCACAGGATGCTGGCGGACAACCCCGGATTCTTCGCTGAGGTCATCACGAGCGTGTTTCGTGCCGAGGGGGAGGAGTCACGCCGGGAGGTGTCCGCCGAGGACCAGCAGCGTGCCGAGCGAGGCCACGCACTGTTGAGCTCCTGGCGTACGGTCCCTGGAACCATCGGAGACCCACCGGGAGTCGACGGAGAGGCTCTTGCCAGGTGGGTCGACGGTGCACGCAACGCCCTGGTGACCGTCAAACGTGCTTCCATCGGTGAACACCTGATCGGACAGATGCTCCGCGGGAGCCCGTTCGACCCCGACGGCACGTGGCCCTGTCGGTCCGTGAGGGACGTTCTGGAGAAGCTCGAGAGCTCGGAAATCGAAGCGGGCTTGGAGATCGGGGTCTTCAACAGCCTGGGCGTTACCTCCAGGGCGATGGGAGAAGGCGGTACGATTGAGCGAGCGCAGTCGGAGAAGTACGAGGGCCTCGCTGCAGCAGTGGCCAACCAGTGGCCACGAACGGCCAGCCTACTCCGGAGAATCGCCCGCGGATATCGCTCAGAAGCAAAGCGGATCGACCACCGAAGTGATCCTGGGCAGGACCTCGATTGATGCCCTGTCGAGCATCGAGTGCCCATACCGCGAGGAGCTATCCCTCGCACGGTTCTTCATGCGGCGTGTTGTTGACCCAGGCGCTGTGCCCTTGCTCGCCGGCGCGGTAGGCGTCGACAGCAGCCGGTGCGACGTCGGTGCTGCAGACCGCGCGGGGCCGGGTCTGCCGCATCCTCCCGCTTGAGCTTTCACGCCCTCCGGTCCCGGCATGCGACTCCGTTGCGACCGGAGATTCTGATCCCCGCCGTTCGTCGCAAGATCGTCAGGGACCCTGACGCCGACAGGTTGATGGTCGGGGATGAGTCGCATGAGGTGAGTACCGGCGGCACTCCTCTTGCCCGACCCATCACTCGATGGTACGCTCGGTCCACGCTCCGCACCCTCCCTGGATCGTGGTGGTCCTCCATGGGCAGCGGGGCGCGTCCGGCCAGCACAGATTCCTGGAGAGCCGCGTGACAACCATCGAGACTCTCGACATCGACCGTCTTCTTCGCCTCCGCCTGGTCATCGCCCGATACGGCGAGATGGATGTAGCCCGCTGGTGGAACACCCAGGGCCTTCTGGGGCCTCGCGGGGTGGCCGTCTACAGGCGGAACTCGTCGCGGAGCTCCGGACGTTCCTCGACGAGGTGGCGATGGTCGCGCCCCTCTGGAAGCCCGACCTCGACGACGGCGTCATCATCAACTTCGCCCCGCTGTGGCGTCTCGTCCCCCACCGCAAGCCCTGGCAGAAAGAGTGCAAGGCGTGCTGGGACGAGCTCGTGGCCGGCAAGTACGACTGGGCGCACCTGGCCATGCACCTCTGGCCTGAGCGCGTGGTGCCGAAGTGTGCCCAGGACCGTAGCCTCGCCATCGCTCACGGTCTCGAGGACGTGTTCTGGTGCGAGGGCCCGGATGGCAAGTGGCAGAAGCGCTCGGTCAGCCGGACGGTGATCGATCGCCTGGTGCTCGAGTGGAGCTCTCCGGCCGTGGAGGATGCGCTGAAGAAGTTGCTGGAGGCTCCGGCGAGCTCAGGTGGCCGAAGAGCGGCAACCGGGACCCGGCGCGGGAGGCAGAGATGATCGAGTACCTGAAGCTCACCAACGTAGGCCCGGCCTCGGAGATGGAGGTCGAGTTCGCGCCACGCCTCAACATCTTCACCGGTGACAACGGTCTCGGGAAGAGCTTCCTGCTCGACGTGATCTGGTGGGCGCTCACCCGGAAGTGGCCCCAGGAGATCAACCGGGACCTGACTTCGGGCTACGTGGCCCGGCCACGCGACCCCAGGATCACGGCGACGATCGACTTTCGAGTGGATGCCAAGAGCAGGACTGTCGAGTACACGAGCACCTATGCGCGGCGAGAACAGGCCTGGACCGGGAAGGCCGGACGACCCCCGAACCCCGGCCTCGTGCTGTATGCGCACGCCGACGGCGGCTTCTCGGTCTGGGATCCAGCTCGCAACTACTGGAGAAAGAAGGGCAACGTCGACGTCCAGGACCGATTGCCCGCCTTCGTCTTCTCGCCGAAGGACGTCTGGGACGGCCTGAGAGACACCACGAAGGAGAAGGAGAAAGGCCCGCTGGTCTGCAACGGCCTGATCCTGGACTGGGCGAGCTGGATCAGGGAGAACGGCGAGGATGCCCGCAACATGGCCACGGTGCTCCAGCGCCTCTCCGAGTCCGACGATCCGCTCGACCGCCTCAAGCCGGGATCGTTGGCCAGGATCGCCATCGACGACGCTCGCGACATTCCGACGATCCACACAGCCTACGCTCATGATGTCCCGATTCTCCACGCATCAGCCGGAGTCCGCCGCATCGTGGCTCTCTCCTACATGCTCCTGTGGTCGTACAAGGAGCACGGGCTCGCCGCAAGGACCCTCGGTGAGGAACCGGCCCAGCAGGTCGTCATGCTGGTCGACGAGCTCGAGAGTCACCTCCACCCCCGTTGGCAGCGCACCGTGCTCGGGGCCCTGCTGAGGATCGTGGAGGTGCTGCACTGCAAAGCCACCGTCCAGCTCATCACGGTGACGCACTCGCCGCTGGTGCTCGCCTCGACCGAGCCGTTCTTTGATGCCGCGGAGGATGCCTGGTTCGACATCGATCTGGTCAAGGAGCCCGGGAAGGCCATGGTCTCACTTCAGAGGCGAGACTACGTTCGTCACGGAGACGTCTCGAACTGGCTCACGAGCAACGCATTCGGTCTCAAGTGCGCACGATCCAAGGAGGCTGAGGCCGCCATTGAAGATGCGCGTGCGCTGCTTCGGGAGACGAGCCCGTCTCTGCCCCGCGCGCGCGAGATAGATGAGGCTCTCCGCAAGGCCGGGTTGCCGGACATCGATCCCTTCTGGGTCCGATGGAGTGCCTTCTTGAAGGAACTCGGAGGGGGGCAGTGATCCGCGTCAGCGAGGCACGGCCACCTCCTGACTTCGACCAGCGAGTACGTCAACCCGGCCTCGATGCAATTGCCGAGATCCGAGATGGTGGGCGAGGTCCCCAACCGTCGCCGCCCAAGGCCACGGCGACAGAGGATCGCCAGCCGACGGGAGGATATTCCTGCTGCCAGGTTCCCGACGCTCTGGAGAGAGGTTCTTCCCGACATGCTGCAGGTCTATGGTCGCCTCTGTGCCTACCTCGCACTATACATCGAGCACGCCACCGGCTCTGCCACGGTCGACCATGTCATTCCCAAGTCGAAGGCCTGGAATCAGGTCTACGAGTGGTCCAATTACCGTCTGGCCTGTGCGTTGATGAACGTCCACAAGGGTGACGTGGTCGGCGTCCTCGATCCCTTTGAAATCGAGGATGGATGGTTCGCCCTCGAGTTCGTCGCCTATCAGGTGATTCCTGGGCCGGCGGCAACGGGGGATATTCTGCGTAGGGTGACGGAGACCATCGAGACACTTGGCCTCAACGATGACGAGTGTTTGAAGGCTCGCGAGGCCTACGTGGTCAACTACACTCAAACCCACATCGATCTGCACCAGTTGGAGGAGCGGGCCCCTTTCGTCGCGCGAGAGCTCCGCCGTCAGGGCCGGCTTCGGCAGGGGGACGCATGATCATTTCTGGCACCCCGTCGACTTACAGGCGGGCCACAGTCTTGGTGCCAAAGCAGGCTCGGCTGCTCAGAGCCTACGGAGGATGACCTTGCCCATTCCTGACCTCTCCTGTGTCCGGCGCTCCGCTGCGCCTGGATCGATCTGGACCCGGAGACCGGGCCGGGCGAAATCGACGCCTTGTTCGCGGAGCTCTGGTCGTTCAACAGGGAGGACCGGGTGGCTCGATCTACAAGAAGGCAACCGCAGCTCTGCCTCGCCGCCTACGATGAGCTGAAAGCCATCGGACTCGATGCCTTCACAAGAAAGCACGACGCCTACTTTGACATCCCGCTGAACACGAACCTGCCCCACCCGGTCATCGCTCTTCCGATTCCCGATCCCTCGACCACCGGAAGACCAGGGAGCCGGAAAGGCAGGCCAGTTGGGACGCAGTCCTCGCTCTTTCCCCTCGACGACGAGCCGCTTGGTGGCGCATCGGATCCGGATGACGACTCGGAGGTCCCATCGTGCTCACGAAGATATCAGTCCTGGGGTATCGGTCGCTCCGGTACCTGCCTGGCAGTCGGCCAGGGAAGGAAGGATGACATGTCTCGAAGACGTCCACGCGGGTGGCCTCGTCTCGGAACACCGACACGGCCGAAGCCATGATCGCCACACGGTCTCGACCGACCCGCGGGGGGCTTCATGAGCTGCCAGAGGCCGCTTGAAGAAAGGGCGGAAAGACCAGTCCAGATGTCGGGCAGCTGAATCTAAGTTGTCGTGGACGTCAGACGTGCGCAGGTTCGAAACGAACAGGAGGGCGAAGGTGACCTGGCAGTGATCCAGGCGATCTGCGACATCCGCGATCCGCAACGAGGACACTCGAGTACGACGATGGAGAAAACGCGGGCCAGCAGCATCAATTGACCAGACCAGAGGGAGATCACCATGCAAACCAAAGCACTTGTACGATATGTCTTGCCCACGCTGTTCGCCGCAGCCATGCTGCTCGCCCAGAACGCTCATGCAGGATGGATAGTGGAGTGGATAAAATGTAGTGAGCGTTGCGGTTGGATATGCGATTGTGATGGAGGCGAACTGGCCCTTGAGCCTCGAGATCCTCAAGAAAAGAAAGCAGCCGAAGAGATAATGAAGGCCATGGAGGCATTCAAGCTCAAGATCAGATCATTGGGCCCTGATGCCAAGAAGCTACTCAAGAGGGTAGATACCGGACCCACAAAGGTAGATAGGTAGAACAGGACCGACAGGGTCTGAAGAGGTGTCAGGAACGGTCGCGAGTTGGAGCGACACGGCGCCGAGCTTTCTTCCCGCGCGTCTTCGCCTTGGTCGCTCCGGCGGCTGCCTCCAGGACGAAGAAGTAGACGCCGGGCGCCACGGTCGCGCCGCCGTCCCCGTCGAGAGCCCCGTCCTCGCTGCACGTCCTCCCTGGCGGCCTGCCCGATCTCGACGTCGACGTACGGGCACCCGTACTCTCCCTGGCCGTTGATGCGGTCTCTCAAGGCCAGGAGGGATGAAGTCTTCCCGGTCCGCCGCGGCGCGTGGAGGACGAAGTACCGCCTCTGCTGGACGAGCGTGGTCGCCTCTTCGAGGTCCAGCCTTCCCAGCGGGTCGAGGCAGTAGTGGTCGTTCGGGTCGACCGGCCCGGTCGTGTCGAAGCAGAGCGGCGTTCGTCCCGGCATGGCGACGCACGGTATACCAGGCGACACTGTGATATTCGCGTCACGACGAACCTCGAGGGGGGCTCCTCGTCACATCCGAAGGGAGGTGCTCGGATGTCGCGATCGACCGTCGGATGCGTCGTTGCCCTGCTCCTTTTCTCGTGGCCGGTGGGCGCCCCTGCCCGGGCAGCGACCGGAGGAAGACCGGCTCGCGCGGTTCTGACGTCGCCCTCACCGATCGCCAGGGACGAGGGGCAGGGACTGTACGCGTTCGCGGTCGGCGCGGCGGTGGTCGGCCGGATAGACGACGCGATCAGGGCGGTCGAGCAGCATCTGAGACAGCTCCCCACGGATGCCGCGGCCTGGAACCTCGAGGGGCTGCTCATCGCGCCGATGAACCAGGCAGCAGCGGTGCGGGCGCTGCGCCGCTCGCTCGAGCTCGACGGCACGATGGCCTGCACGTGGGGCAACCTGGCGCTCGCACTCTACCGCCAGGGAGAGGCGAGGGCGCTCGAGGAGACGCTCAGGCTCGCGAGGCAAGGCGGAGTCGAGGATCCGGTGCTGACCCTGGTGCGAGCTCGCCTTCGCGCGGCCGTGGATCCGTCGGAGGGTCGTGTCCTGCTGCGTCGAGCCGCCGATGAGGCGCGGGAGAGCGGCCCGGTGCTCGCCTCGATGGTGCAGCAGGAGGTCGACGCCGACCTCCAGAAGCTCGAGCGGGCGTTGGCCGCCCGGCTGGACGGCGATGTCTCTCCCGACAGCGGCTGGGTCGACAAGCGGGCCGATCAGGTGGAGTGGCTCGCCCGCATCGACCCGATCGGAGCGTCGAGGGTCCTTGGCGCGGCCTGGGAAAAACGGCCCGGACGGCAGAGGTTCGGCCTGAGCTTGATCTACCTGAAGCTGGGGTGGCCTGCAACGGTGACGCTGATGGAGCGGGGTCTCACCGACGCCGACCCGGATGTGCGCGGGGTCGCTGCCACCTCGCTCGGGAGTCAGCACGCCCTGGCTGCAGTGCCCCGCATCCGGGAGGCGCTGGCCAGGGAGACCCATGTTCCGGCACGCTGGTGCATGGTCGAGGCTCTGGCCCGCCTCGAGGATTCCTCGGGGCTCCGCGAACTCCTGGCGCTGGCGAAGAACACCCCCGACCCCAAGGCGGCCCAGATGGCGGTGCTGCACCTGCCGCTGCTGGTGGCGGACGAGGTCATTCCAGCGCTGGTGGAAGCCCTCCATCATCCCAGGCTGGAGGTGCGCCGGCCGGCACACTGGAGCCTCGAGACGCTCGCCAACACCATCTGTCCGTGCGGACCGCGGATCGGCTCCGAGATCTGTCAGAACCACTTCGGGGTGCTGCTCGAAGCGCACCCTGACCTCGGCCGGCATGCGCGCCCGCGCCGCACCTTCGAGCGGACGCAGCGAGGACTGACCGCGATGGTGCTGAAGAGCCGACCGGGGTCGACCCTCTCGTTGGGGACCTGGGGCCTGGGGGATCGCTTCGTGTTCGTGCTGGAAGAACTGCGCAGAGCGATGCCCGACCAGAACCTGCAGGTCTTCGAGCCGCCCGGCCTGCCTCCGGCCTCGCCGGCCTCGGATGTTCTGAACCCCGGTCTTCGCGACAAGCGGCGCTGATCCGCCGCGCGTGGACGCCAGCCGGCCTGTGGAGGGCGTGGCGGGAATCCACCGGTGCCTGGCCGGAGCGGAGCCGTCACGTCCTGATCCGATCATCGTTTCCGGAGCTTCTGGATCAGGGGCTGAAGGTGGGCGTAGCGACGACCGTCCTTCTTCGACGCCTGCTCGAGGTCGCGGACGGCGTCCTCCTTGCGTCCCATCCTCAGGAAGCAGACTCCCCTGTTGTTCCAGTGGTCGGCCTGCCCGGGCTGCAGCTCCACCGCCCGGGTGAACTCCTCGGTGGCCCGGCCGTACTCCCTGAGGTCGTGGTAGAAGGCGCCCCGCAGCGAGTGCAGGTCGGCATCCCGGGGGGTCGCCACGAGCCGGGCAGCCAGGACATCGATCGCCGTGAGCAGCTTCGGCTTCTGGCGCTCGAACAGCGGGCCGGTGGAGAGGAGCTTGTGCAGCGCCTCCGCGGTCTCGTCGGCCGATAACGGCAGGCGGGTCGCCTCGGTGGCGATGAGCATCTCGATCTCGCCGACCGGAGCGGGCGACGCTGGCGAGCTGCCCGGAGCCTGGGGCGCCGGCCGGTCGATGTCCATCATCAGCCGATCCAGATGGTCGAGAAGCGGCCAGATCATCCCGTCGTTGCCAAGAGGGCTCGTCCAGGCGAGACGGGTCGACCGGGCCGTCTTGCCCGCCACCGCCTCGGCGGAGAGGCTCACCGAGCCGAAATCCGGTGCCGGGGCGCCGGGCCGGGGCTTGAACGTGAACAGGCTGGACTCCTGCACCTTCTTCCACAGGGCGGCCAGCTCCTCCCGGGGCCACGGATCCCGTACCACCTTGGTGGATCGACCTCCCCTGGGGCTGACGAGCTCCAGCCTCGCCTTTCCGCCACGAAGCTGGATCTCGAGCCTCGTGGGAGCCACCCCGCCCGCGGGCCCCGGGCCACCCGGGGTGAGCTCGTAGACCAGCTTGAACAGCGAAGGAGCCCCGGGGTCCGGCGAGGCCGGAGGGGGGGCCGCGCGGACGGCCCCTGAACAGACGAACAGGACCAGCACCAGCGGCGAGGTCTTCATGGCTTCGCGCCCCTCTCCAGAAACGCCATCGACTCCACGGATCAACCCCCCTGCCGGCCACCCATGATGGCCCACAGACACATCTTGTACAGAAGCCTGGCGCCGACGTTGGCGTCCCAGTCGGTCCCGTCGGAACCCGGTGCCACCTCGCACAGATCGAACCCGACGATCCGGCGCCCCGACCGGACGACCGTGGCGATCAACCACACCGCTTCATCGAACGACAGCCCCCCCGGCACCGGCGTCCCGGTGTGGGGACAGAGGGAGGCGTCCAGGGCGTCCACGTCGAACGAGACGTAGACGTCGTGCGGGAGATTCCCGACGATCTCGTCGGACAGGTCGGGCCAGGCCCGTCCCCCGAAGCGCCCCTCCTGCAGATCCGCATCGAAGTAGACCGTCACGCGATCCGGCATCGCCCGGGCCCGGTCGTGCTCCTCCTCGCAGAAGTCCCTCACCCCGACCTGGACGAGGCGGGTGACCTGAGGAACCTCTTCCAGGACGTTGTCCATGATCGAGGCGTGGGACCACCGGAACCCCTCGAAAGTCCGGCGCAGATCGGCGTGAGCGTCCAGGTGGAGCAGGCCGAAGCCGGGGCAACGCGCGGCCAGCGCCTTGATCGCTCCGAACGGGGTCGAGTGATCGCCACCCACCACGCCCACGATCTTGCCCCGGTTCAACCACCGCCTCGCCGTCTTCTCGACCCAGCGGTTGAGCCGCCCTGACAGATCGTCGACCCTGGCGAGCGCCCTGACGAGCTCTGCCGAGGGCGGCCCCAGACCGGCGCACTCGATGATCTTCGAGGCCTGCTCCCTGGCGCGCCGGTTCCAGCGGCGGACCTTCTTCGGCTCGTCGAGCATGGCGATGCCGGCCTCGTAGGCTCTGCCGGCCTTGAGGTCGTACAGGTCGATCTGCCGGCTCGCCGCCAGGATGGCGGCTGGACCGCCGGCGGTGCCGCCCCTCCACGAGGCGGTGGCCTCCCAGGGGACCGGGATCAGAACGATCGCCGACTCCTCCGGGCTCCCGGGAAGCCCGAACACCCCGGAATCGGGCGCAGCAGCTGCATTCGGATCGAATTCGTCCATGTCAGGTGTCCAGCCCCTTCTGCAACGGACTCAGGCTAACCAGTGTGCATGTCCTGGCGGGCAAAATCAAGCGCCCACAGCCGGTGGTACTCCGGACCCCTGACCGACCCCGGAAGAACCGGCAGAGCCATCGCTTCAAACCATAGAGCGTGCTTGGACTGCGAAACGGCACGGGATCTGGGTTCGTTCCAGTTCGCGTGGAAGGCCACCGGAATGGAGTAGTGCTTCTTGGGCTCTACTCGCTGCTTTTCGGCCTGGTGCCC
>JACQZM010000484.1 GCA_016213885.1 Candidatus Rifleibacteriota bacterium
TGGAGGGGATCCGGATCGAGGTCGCGCTCGGGAGAGAGAGGAAATATGGAGGGGATCCGGATTGAGGTCGCGCTCGGGGGCGCGACTCGGACCCGGCGAGGCGCCGGGTCTTGGAGGGGATCCGGATCGAGGTCGCGCTCGGGGCGCGACCCGGGGTCGTGGGAACCATGGCATTCACCACTTCCGGACCGAATGACAAGGTGGTAATCTCCGGAATCGTCTCCGTGGTCCCGGCGCACACCTGACCGGTTCTTCTCGTTCACGGTGCAACGATGATGACCACCGCTATCCTGCCCGGCCGCCTTCTCCTGGGCACCTCCAGCTTTTCCTCGAAGGACTGGAAGGGTGTCTTCTATCCCCCGGACCTCCCCGACGGCGAGATGCTCCGGTTCTACGCCTCGAGGTACCCGGTGGTGGAGATAGACTCCACGTTCTACGGGACCCCGTCGGAGAAGACGGTGCTGTCGTGGAAGGAGAAGACGCCTCCCGGCTTCCAGATCGCCGCCAAGGTCCCTCAGGTCGTCACCCACGAGAAGCTCCTGGTCGGCGTCGAGGAGGAGATGGACCGCTTCCTGGCCGTGATGGACCTGCTGGGTGACCGGCTGGGCCCGTTCCTGCTCCAGTTCCGGTACTTCAAGAAGGGGGAGCTCGGGGTAGACCAGTTCGTGACCCGCGTTCCTGGAGAGATTGCCGGTCGGGAAGCGGTTCGCCCTGGAGGTCAGGAACAAGACGTTCGTGACGCCGGCTCTCCTCGATCTCCTCCGAGAACACCGTGTGGCCCTCGCCCTGATCGACCACCCGTGGTTCGGCAGACCCGCCCGGCTGCTGGCCGGACACGATGTCGTGACCGCTGACTTCGCCTACATCCGGTGGCTGGGGGACCGGTACAAGATAGAGGAAGTCACCAAGAAGTGGGACAAGGTCGTGGTGGACCGGACGAAGGAGATGGAGGAGTGGGTGGGGGTGATCCGGGGGCTCATCGACAGGTGTCTGACCGTCTACGCCTTCGCCAACAACCACTTCTCGGGCCATGCTCCGGCGGCGTTGGAGCTCTTCAAGGAGGCGTTCCGGAGACAGGAACCCGGGAGTGAGCCAGTTCGGAACGGCCGGTGACCGATGAAGCCCCCTGGAGGGGTCGTGCCCGCGGCGAGTGAAGACGCCGCTCGCCCCGGGTGGTACGATGGACCAGAGCGGCCAGGTGGGGCGCGAGGCAGAGGACGGCTCGGTTTCATGGGCGGGCTCGAGGACGAGATCCGGGAGAGGGTGATCCGGTGGCGGCGCCGGATCGGCACGCTGCCGGGCAAGCACGTGGCCGTGGAGTTCATCTGGGACGGCGATACCTCCGGCTGGTGGCTGGACGTCTGCCTGGTCATGTGCGAGGGACTCCTGTTCCACCACTACCGGAGCGAGGTCATCGACACGCTCAGGTGCGGCGGGGACGGCCGCCTCTTCTCCGGAAGCGTCCCCCCATGGCCCGAGGCGGTCATCGCCAATCGCGCGGGGGAACAGGTCGCCAGGGAGCTGGGTCTCGCGTTCTTCTTCCCCTCGCCAGACGATCCCGACGATGGCTGCCCCCACTGGTGGCAGCGGAACCAGGCGGTCGCGTGCACCGGCTGCGGCAAGCTCCTGCTCGTGGAACGAACGCGTCCCGGGTTTCGGTTCTGCGCCCGCTGCGACCTCGCCCGGCGCACGCGAAGGGAGATCCTGGAGGACTCGCCGGGGATCAGCCCGGGCTACTTCCTCTTCACGGAGGCGGACGGCCGCGTGGACGAGTGCGTCTTCACCTCCGTGAACGGCGAGCTGGCGGGCCACCTGGCTTCGGCCTTCGCCGCATCGGGTCCGGAGCCCATCTCCGGATCGATCGACGAGATCCTGGAACCGGCGAGCCTCGACCATGTCGTCGAGTCGCTCAGACGCAGGATCTCCGTCCTGATCCCCAGGTACGGACCCAGGGCCGGCTGCAGCTCGGCCGCCGAGTCGGCCCGCCCGATAGTCTGGGAGGGGCGGGAGCTCGTCATCGAGACGAGCGGATTCAACCCGGTCGGAGAGGAGATCTGGACCCTCCTGTGTCACATGGACACCCTCACGAGGTGGACTCGACTCGGCCGGACGGTGCACCTGCTCGGGAACGGCGGACCGACCCGGCGTGACGTGGCCATCCTCGACTCGTTGCGCCACGGGGGTGGTCCGACCGACCTGCCACAGCTCCACGCGGCGTTCCCCTACCTCACGGAGTCCGAGCTTCTCCGGACCGTCGCCAAGCTCGAACGGCGCCGCCTCGTCCAGTGCCGGGCGGCCGCCGTGCTCCTGACGGTCACTGGGTCGGCGCTGACCGTCGCCGGGCCGTGAGAGTGCAGGCTCGGCGAAACCGGCCGCTGGATCATCGACTGGCGGGGACTGCTGTCGTGACCCGGCGCCGTGGTGTTGGCCCAGGCCGTGAGACCGCGCCCGGGCCCGGGGCGCACTCTGATCGAGCTCGTCGAGGCGCCTGGCGAGTGCACGGCTCTCCTCGAGAAGCCGCCGGAGTCGGACGAACGCCTTCACGATCTCGATGCTCACACGGACAGCCGTCTCGCTGTTGAGCACGCTCGCGAGCATCGTCACCCCATGCTCCGTGAAGGCGTCCGGCGGGCGCCGGAGGCCCATCCTCATGGAGGGATCGGAGGTCACAAGCTGTGACCTCCATTCCTCCAGCTCCCCACGGGTGAGCTGGAACATGAACTCCTCCGGAAAGCGGTCCGCGTTCCGCTTGACCGCCTGCACGAGCTCCTTGGTGAGGACTCCATACAGCCGCGCGGCATCGGCATCGAGGATCACGCGCTGCCCACGGATGAGGCGGATCACCGTCTCGATGGTGTCGGGTGTGGTCACGGGCACTGGGAGTCTGGTCTTCATCAGGGCTCCAGGATGGTGCCGCCATGATGTCCCCGGCCCGGAGCCAGGTCAGGGGACAGGGGAGGTCCGGACGCAGCGCGGAAGCGGCCAGACTCGCCCATGGTCCGTCGGGGGAAAGACCCGGAGAGCAAGATACCCCGTCTATCCGGACTACTATTCAGCCTCACGGCGTCCTTGGCCCGCCGGACCCGCCACTCTGGCTCCCCCCGTCCAAGCGCGTCGAAGAAGCGGGAGGTAGCCTCTGGGTCCGTCGGGCCTGGGGACTCTGCGAACGCAAGGAACTTCCTGACCCACGACACGTGGTGGCCGATCTTGCCCGGTTCGATGGCCTCCCGGTCTCTCAGGAACTCCTCGAAGGCATCAGGGTGTCTCTGACCGGCCCCCTGGCGCCACCATGCTGCGCAGCCATATCATCAGCCTCCTCCCCTGCCCTGTCGAAAACGACCGGTGACACCATTGGCGCATGAGACGGCGGCAAGCGCGAGACGTGATGGGACTTGAAGCGTGCGATCCGCGGACGGCCCCGTCGGAGGGCGGTTGCTGACTCCTCCGGCGATGAGTCGGAGGAGTCGCCGGGAGGGATCCTTGGTTCAAGACGCTCGACAAGGCCGTTAGCGATGCGGACGAGAAGTCGCGGAAAGCCGATGGGCCGAATGAGCCGGACTCGATCCTTCTCACGGCACTTTCATGAGCTCTTTTCGCTGCGCGGCGATGGGCTTTGGATCATGATTCCCGAGGGGGGTCCGAACTTTCGTACCACACGTTCATGCGGGTCTCCGGCGCTCAGGGGGCGTTGCACAAGCTTCATGCCGAGTCTTCACCCCAGAGTCTCAGAGCTCCTGACATAGCCCTCCGCATCTCTGTCGCACGCTGGACCGGCCCCCCGGCCCTATGCCTCCTGTTGGTGCGGCGACGGGTCGACGCCGGATACCTCGAACC
>JACQZM010000485.1 GCA_016213885.1 Candidatus Rifleibacteriota bacterium
ATCTCGAGGCGCGTCAGGAGACGCACGGTCGTGCCGGAACCGGAAATGCTCCTCATCCCGAAACGGGCGCTCAGCTCGCCCAGCCCCTTCCGGCCGGCGTCGACCTCTTCCGGAGTCAGGTAGACCAGCTCCACCGGTTCCGCCGCGGAGTAGGGGGCGAACTTCCCGTCGGTGAACGTGGTGATCACGTCGAGGAGCCCGCGGTTCGGCGTGTCCGGAAGACCGGATCTCACCGGCGCCTCCCGGGTGCCTCCCAGAGAGCTGCGTCCAACACCGTCCGCTTCGTGTTCCTGTCCAGGTTGTACATCTCGATGGCGCTCGCGATCGTCTTCTGCTTTGCGCAGCTATTCGTGGGCGCGTGGTGCCGAGAGGCCTCGAAGGTGGAAACGGGGATCAGGGCCAGGACCATGGTGAGAACGCCGAGGAGCCGCCTGGACTTGGAGTCCGGCCGGTCGTAGACCAGGCCGCCGATGACCACCCTGAACTGGCCTGCGGAGTCCAGCCCGTCGGATCGGTGTGGACGATCGACCATTTCAGGTGTATCATTGGTGTATGTCACGCACCAATATTGACCTGGACGATGTCGCGTGTCGCGCGGTGATGGATCGATACGGCTACGAGACCAAGCGCGACGCCGTCAACTTCGCGCTTCGAACCCTCGCCGCCGAGCCCTTGGACGTGGACGAGGCCCGACGACTGCGCGGATCCGGTTGGGAAGGTGACCTCGATGCCATGCGGGAGCGCGGCGTCCGGTGATTCTGATCGACACGTCTGCCTGGGTCGAGTTTCTCCGTGATACCGGCAGCGCGGTATGCGGGCGCGTCGATGCGCTCCTCGACGCGGACATCGCCACCTGCGACCCGGTTCAGATGGAGGTGCTCGCAGGGGCACGGGACGAGCGCCACCTCAACGACCTTCGTCGACTGCTCGCGCGAGCATCCATCATTTCGACCGGACCGGCCGACTACGAGGCGGCGGCCTCGCTGTACCGGACCTGCCGCCGCAAAGGCGAGACGGTCCGCAGGCTCCTCGACTGCCTCATCGCTGCAGTCGCCATCCACGCCAATGTACCGATTCTCCATGCCGACTCCGACTTCGACACTCTGGCCCGTCACACACCCCTCCGGATAGAAGCTCCGTGAACACTCATAGATAGGGCAACCCGTCCGGCAGACCCCGATCGCCTGGGCCGACGAGCCCGGCCTCGCTGATCCGCGCCAGACCCGGCAGGTCCACGGACTCCCGGAGCGCCCGGCTCAGACTGCCGTGGTGGGCGTGGACCTGGCCCTCGAAGGGGAGCTGCCTGGCGAGCTCCCCTGCCAGCTGTTCCGCGTCCTGTCGCCGGTTGACGAAGACCAGGAGCTTGGGCGCGCCCAGCTCTCGTACGGCGTTCTTCAGCCGAGCGGCGATCTCCTCCACGCCCCACCCCTGTTCCACCCTCATCTCCAGGGGGCGGTGTCCCGGCTCGGTCACGACCGTTCCTCCCTCGAGGAACCGGTCCACTATGGTGTCGACGGTGCCGACCGTGGCTGACAGCGCCACCACCTGGACTCGCCGCCCCTCGGTCGCGGCAGCGACGAGCTTTCTGATCCGGGAGACCAGCATCGCGGCCTGGTCACCCCTGGCCGAGCCCTCCAGCAGATGTACCTCGTCGAGGACCAGCGCCCGGACCGACCGGAGCGTCCGGGGCTGGCGGCACAGCAGCGAATCCAGCGATTCCGGAGTCGTGATGAGCATCCGGGGCGGCTTCCGACCGATCGGCCGGGGATGATCGGACGTGCGTCGGTCCAGCGAGATGCCCAGCTCGACGAGCGGCGTGAGCAGCCGCCGGTACAGGTCGTTCACCAGCGCCCTCGTGGGGCTCACGTACACCACCGCGAGCCCCTCCCATCGCTCGGTGAGGATGCGTTCCGCGAGCGGGGCCGTGACCGCTTCGGTCTTGCCCATGGGCGCGGCCAGCTCCGCGAGCAGCCCGCGCTGCTCCACCGGGACCGGGTACAGGCCGACGATGCGCTGGAACAGCGTCTGGTAGTCTCGCGGCGTCAGGCGGCTCAGCTCGAGCACGACCTGGTCCAGCGGCAGCAGCCTGCCGAGGAGGTCCCGCATCTCGTCGACCGGCGTGAGAGCCACGACCACGTAGAGCGGCTGCCCCTCTCGGTACACGAACGGGACCAGCCGGTGGACCGGCTGGCCTCCCTTGGGCAAGGTCGCCGGATCGAAGCAGACCCGCCTCTCGCCCCGCGCTGCCAGGGCAAGGCAGGCGATCAGGTGGCTGGCGTGCTCCCGGTTCTCCCTGGAAAGCGCCTGGAAGAACTCCGCCTCGTCGAGGAGCAGCACCAGCCCCTTGTACCCGACCTCGCGGGCCCGCGACGCCACGCCGCCGAGCAGGTAGGCGTAGATGTGGGAGAACGTCCGGAAGTCCGCCAGCGCGAGCAGGTTCGGGCCGCGAAGACAACCCAGCGCCCGGTTCCAGCTCTCGCTGTCCTCGGACGGCTGGCCTCCGATCCAGTCCAGGATACGCTGCTCGAGGTCCTCGTCGCCTCGCTCCCGGGCCCTGGCCAGGTTGTCCACGGCCGGGTCCAGGTACCGGTGGTACCGTTCGTCGGACGGGGGGAGGGGAGATCCGCCGGTCCGGAGCAGGCGATCGACCAGCGGGGCGAGGCCGTGGGCGGACCGCCCCAGGTCAGGGTAGGCGAGCCCGTCCATCAGCGCCCGATAGACCCGCTTGGGGTTGGCCCAGGTCACCTCCCGGTCGTCCAGCTCCGCCGAGGCAGTCAGGAACCCTCTGGAGATCGCCTCCTCCCGGAGCCACTCCAGGGCGTGGGACTTGCCCGAGCCGTAGTCGCCCATGATGACCCTGAACTGGCCCGCGGAGTCCAGCCCGTCGAGATCGCGTCCGAGCTGATCGAACAGCGCGTCCCGTCCCACGGTGTATTCCCCGACCCTGGAACCCGGGATGACCCCCAGCCGGAGAGCTTCCAGGAGCGACGCCGTGGCGGTTTCTATCCGGGATTCCATACGGAGGCTGGTCGGCGCCGGGACGACCTCTCCGGCCCGCGCTCCGGGGGGAGCGGTGGCTCCCTCCACGCCGGGCTCGCCGGCCCGCGCAGGGTCGTGTGCGGCGTCTCGAGGGGCCCCTTCCCCAGCAGCCACCGCCTCTGCGCGGGCACTCCGACCGGGTCGGCTTCGGTTGGCCCGCGGGAGCTCCGGGAGTGCGTCGAGGCGGCCCAGCGTCGAGGCGTGCAGCCGGATCGCGGGTGCCGCGCCCTGGCCGAACGCGACCCACGCGTGGCTGCCACCAGGTTCCACCCGCCGGACGGTTCCCTCGCCGTGGGCCCGATGAACGACCCTGTCCCCCGGCCTCAGCCAGGGAGCGGTCTGGCCAGAAGTTCTGGGCATGGGTTCAATCGTCCTCGAACTCGTCTTCATCGTCCGGCGAGAGCGCCTCTTCCGCCCTCTGCATGACGGTCAGCACCTCACGGGCGTCGAGGACCCGCCCGCCGGTCCGTCGATCCTCGTCGAGCAGGCGGATCCAGGCCTTCACGAAGATCCTCCGGTGGCCCACCTCAAGCTGGTGCGCCAGCGTCTCGTCGACCAGCGTCTTCAGGTTGGACTCCAGCGCCCCCCGGTTGCCGGCCCATCCGTAGGCGGTGCGGTAGACGCCCATGAGCTTCTCTCCCAGCGCCATGAGCAGGTCCTGAGGCGTGAGATCCAGCACCTCCAGGTCGATCAGCGGCGACAGCGGGCTGTGGACCGACATGGGCTGTACCAGAACTTATGCTCAGCTGAGCATAAGTTCTGTTATGCGGAGCAAACGGTTATGCGCAGCGAGCAGGCCGTGAAGCCGCAGCACACGGCCATATGGGCCTGCTGCACTGCACATAACTACCGACGCTTGAGCAGCGCTAGGAGCTTGTCCGGTGGCGTGAAGCTACC
>JACQZM010000486.1:0-2669 GCA_016213885.1 Candidatus Rifleibacteriota bacterium
ACGGCCGCGCGCGAGGCTCGGACAGGGTCGAGAACGGCGCGGCCACCGGGCGATCGGACGGGAGCGGTCGCGACGCCCTGCCGCCGTGGACCTTCGTTCTCGCCTCCCTGGCCAGCGTGGCGTTTCCCAGCCGATTCAGGTAGTCCGCGAACGCGTACAGCTCGTTCGGACGGCTCACCATGCCGGAGATGGCCTGGCGGAACGCCGCGTCGGCTTCCTGGCGCTTGCCCTGTCGGAACCAGACGTAGCCCACGCTGGCGTAGGCCCAGGGGTCCGGGTCCTTGCCGATATGCAGCGCCCTGGTGTACGCGTTCTCCGCCTGGTCCAGCCTCCCCTTCTGGGACGCCAGATCGCCCACCCTCAAGAGCTGGGCCGGCTGGAGCTCCGGCAGCGCCACCAGCCCTTCCAGCAGCCTGAGCCCGGGCTTGGGATCCGGAGCGTCCACGTGCTTGTCCACCGCGTCCAGCACGGCCTGCAGGCCGGTCGTGTCTCTGGCCCGGCACGCTTTCCCGAACGCCCTCAGCCCGTCGTCCAGCCGGCCGAGCGACAGGAGCTGCCGGGCAACCCGGCTCAGGATCGGGCCGGGCACCTCCGCCTGATCGACGAGCCGCTGGTAGGTCGCGATCGCTTCGCTCCTCTTCTTCTGCATCTGCAGGGCCATCCCCAGGTTCAGCAGCGCCAGCCCGGCCCCCGCTTCCAGCTCCAGCACCTCCCTGGCGAACGCCTCGACGTCCTTGAAGCGCCAGGCATCGTTCAACAGCTCGAACAGCTTCTCCTGGAAGGCGGCGTCGAAGGGATGGCGCCGGAACGCGTCTCGCAAGGCCCGCTCCGCGTCGGCGGGCCTTCCCCTCGAGATCAGGGAGTCCACCGCGCTCTGGCACAGTCCGGAGTCGTCGGGGTGGTCCAGCGGCGTCTGACGCAAGAGCGTCAGCGCTTCCGCCGGCCGGCCCCGGCGCTCGAACCAGGTCATGGCCTCGGTGGTGTGGCGCCACCGTTCGCCCGGATCGGCCGGGCGCCTGAGCCGCTCACGGAGGATCAGCTCGGCGTCGTCGATGCGTCCCAGCGATTCCAGGTACGCCATCGGATCGGGCGCGGCCGGCCCGGCGTCGCCGGCGTCCCCGACGCTTGCGACCGGGCGAACCGCCGCCGCAGCGGCCTTCTCACCCACGATCGAGAGGATCTCCGCGAACCTGACCAGGGCGTCGCGCTCCTTGCCGATCCCCAGCTTCAGGGCCGCCTGCGCCCCCGGGATCGCCGCCCTGAACTCCCGGCGCTCGATGTACCGGTCGGCCATGCGGAAGTGGGCCCACCCGGCCGTCGGGTAACCCAGGATCTCCGCCTCTCTCCGGAAGGCGGCCATCGCCTCGTCCGGGCGTCCCAGGTCGACCAGAGCCGCCCCGCGGAGCCTGGTGAGAACCGCGGACTCCGGGTTCAACCTGAGCGCGGCCTGACTCCCCCGGGCCGCCAGCTCCGGCAGGTTCCGCCTCAGGAAGTACCTGACCACCCCGTCGATCGCCGGCAGGTGCCGCGGCAACAGCTGCCCCTCGGACGCCCGCCTGTACTCCCCGTCGGCCCGGGCCGGATCGCGACGGTGTATCTGGAGGAACCGGCCGTACTCGAAGTGGGCGTCGAAGCTGCGCGGAGAGCGGGCGATCCAGCCGCGGAGAAGCGTCTCCGCCTCGTCCAGCTGGCGCTGAGAGACCAGGAACCGGGTGAGCCGCCTCGCGGCGGCCGGGCTGTTCGGATGCTCCTGGGCGTCCTTCTGGTACTCGACCTGGGCGCTGCCGGCCCTGCCGTCGGCCTGGTAGGCCAGCGCGAGCAGCGGAGGGAGGCGGGGATCCTCGGGGTGCAGCTCCTTCAGCTTCTCCAGGATGCGGACCACCGTGACGCTGTCGGCGCCGTACCACAGCCAGCGCCGGTCCGGGTCGGCGCGAGGCTTGACCAGGAACTCCGCGGCGGCGCCCACCAGCCTGGAGCTCGCGCCCCCGAGGTCGTGCACGCCTCTGTAGAACCGGCCGATCTCCTGAGTGAGAAGATCGTCCAGCCCGAGGACCAGCGCCATGTTCTCGCAGTCGGGAGCGCTCTCCGGGGCCTGGGAGAGCGCCTCGAGGATCTGGGCCCTCGCCTTCTCGGACTCGCCGCTCTTGCCGAAGCAGAAGGCCTTGGCCAGGGTGGTCCTGGAGGAGGGCGTCCGGGAACCTGCGGCGCCCGCGAGCAGCGCCAGCGCCTCGGAAAAGGCGCCGTGAAGCGTCTTGATCCGCGCGAGCCTGGCGATGCCATCGAGGTTGCCGGGCTCGAGGCGGGTGACCTGGACCAGCACCGTCTCGGCCTCTTTCCACTCGCCCTGTCGGACCAGCAGGTCCGCCAGCTCCATCAGGGCGTCGACCCTCCGGGCGACCGATCCGGTCACGTTCCGGAGTATCTTGTGGGCATCGGCGAGCCTGCCGCGGCGGTTCGCCAGCAGTCGGGCCAGGGCGATGGGAGCGTCGCTGGAGCCGGGAGCGATCTCGATGGCGTGCCGGTACGCCTGCACGGCGCCGTCGAGGTTCCCGAGCTCTTCTTGCGCTCGGCCCACACCGAGGTGGCCGGCCACGCACTTCGGGTTCGTGGTCGTCGCCGCGAGGAAGTGCCGCAGCGCCTCGTCGAGCGCCTCCCGCTCCAGCGCCGCC
>JACQZM010000486.1:2701-8680 GCA_016213885.1 Candidatus Rifleibacteriota bacterium
CCAGCGCCGCCACCAGCGTCAGCACCACGAAGGTCTCCAACCAGAGACCACGACTTCCGGTCGTCGGGCGATCGCGCTCTTCCACGGTCCAGGCGCCCCCTTTCGACGCTATCTCGGTGGACCCGCCGCAGGAGTCCCGCGGGCGGGCGCGGACGAAGAAGGTGCTCCCGGCAAGCGGGAGCGGAGGCTGGTACGCAGCTCGCCGCGGACCGATTGTAGCACGGCGACAGGGCTGGCGCCGGTGGCGGGAGGTGAAAATCGAGGCGGGGGAGACGGAGTGGGCGTACCTGGAGTTGAACCAGGGACCTCGCGCTTATCAGGCGCGCGCTCTAACCACCTGAGCTATACGCCCGGACCCCACGTCTGGGGAGGACCCACGACGGGCGGGAGATGATTGTAGGTAAGTTGGCCTCGGCTGTCAAGGGAAATCGGCGCCGCAATCGGCGGGGACCGGCCCGGTACGGGTGGCGAAGTTCGCCCGCGTTCCTCACGCCCCCTGGCCGCCGTTCGCTCGCGAGAGAGGGGGGCCCAGCAGCCCCTCGCTGCGCGCCTCGTGGCCGGGACGGGTCCAGCACAGGAACACCCCCTCGCCCTGGGAGCCCAGCGCCCTGACCACGGCCTCGTGATCGAATCCCGGCAGGATCTGGAACCAGTCGAGGAGACCGATCTCGACCGCCACCTCCAGCGGCACCACGCAGCCGGACCCGTGACGCCCGTGGAGCACGAAGAACACGTCCTCGGCCAGCGGACCGTCCGATGTGGTCACGATCTCGATCGCCCAGAGATCGGTCCAGCTGACCCGCTCCACCCTGTCATCGGGCAGGAGGCGCATGACGCCCGCGTCGTCGACGTGAACGATCGGGGAATGACGCAGGCCCAGATGGTCCAGCAAGCGCCACAGCCAGTCCAGCACCTTCATGACGAACCTCCACGCACCAGGTCGATGCGTCGTTTCCGGGTGAGCGAACCTCGCCCGGACTCCTGTCGAATGGGTGCGGTCCGCGATTCCGGGCCGCGCGGGGTGTGGTCATCGGGCTTTCCCTCCGGTCGAGCGGCCGGGACGGCCGGACGCCGCCGATGACTGCGAGTCGATGAGGCCCATGACCATCCGCCGGACCGTCCGGGCCGGGGACCCGGCGGGCACCACTCCGGGGGTGGTCGCGGCGAGGTGGTGACAGCCCTGGATCGCCGCGAGCACCCCCGCGGCAAGCGCCTCGACGTCGGCCGTCGTGCGGCCTCGCGCCCTGAGCGCGTCGGTGAGCAGCAGGCGAAGCTCCCCGGCCTGCCCGCGGGTCAGCTCCTCGAACAGTCGCCGGACCTCGTCCTGCCGGAGCGCCTCCGCCCCGATCGTGACCCAGCACGCAGCCGCTGCCCGGTCCGGGTCGGCAGCCGGGTCCAGATGGGCATCCACGAAGGCCAGAAGACGTGCCACCGGATCCCCGGCTCGAGCCAGCCGCGCATCGAGCTCGACGCGCCGGGCCTCGTGGAGGCACACGACCAGCGAGAGCAGGATCTCCTGCTTGGACTTGAAGTGGTAGTGGACGAGCCCCGGCGTGAGGCCGGCCTCGGCGGCCACCGCCACGATGCTGGCCCGTTCGTAGCCCTGCTTGGCCATGACCGTGAGCAGGGCGGTCACGATCTGAGCGCGCCTCTCCTGAGTGTTCCGCGGTCGGGCCATCGATGGGACCGGTCGAATCCAGGTAGATTAGTTGAATGACCAACCAACTTATACCAGACCAGGAACCCACCGTGCAAGGCGACTCTGTGCCTTGAAGGCATCATCAGATAAACAAAGACTGGCTGCGATCGCCCACGCTCACCCGATCGGGAAGCGTGACAATAATAGATTGGCCAACCAACCAAGATTCACCGCCCAGGGCGACTGCCGTACCGTCGTTGCTCCCGGGCGTGGCGTGGGGTACGCTCGGTCCTGGACGGGCCGGCTCCGGTGCGCGGCCGTCCGGAGTGTCCACGGAGTCAGTCCGGAGGGAGGGTTTCGTGAGCAGAGCGATCTCGCCGGCGGTGCTGGGGATCCTGACCCTGGTGGTGGGGTTCTTCCCGGTGGTCCGTCACTGGATCCAGGTCCGGATGCAGCGACCGGTGGCGATGCGGATCATCGGCCAGCCCGAGCTCGCCAGCGGCGTCCGGTCGGCCTACCGGATCCAGTGCGCCGACCCGCTGACTGGCAACCCGCTGGCCGGCGCCCAGGTCGAGGCGACGCTCCTCAGGGACGGCCGCCAGATCGCCACCGTCACCGGCACCAGCGGCGCCGACGGCGAGGTGCTGGCCCCGTTCGACGTCCCGCGCGACCTCGAGGGATCGCTGGACCTCGAGGTGAGCGCCCGGACCGGCAGCGGCCTCGGTCGCGACACGGACCGCCGCTCCAGGCGGCTCAAGGTGTCGCGCCGGCACAAGCTGCTCCTCACGTCGGACAAGCCGTTCTACCAGCCCGGCCAGACCATGCACCTGAGGGTGCTGGTGCTGACGCGGCCGTCGCTGGCGCCGCTCACCGGCTTCCCGGTCGTCTTCGAGGTGCTCGACCCCAAGGACAACAAGGTCTTCAAGGAGGAGGTCGCCGTCTCGGAGTTCGGCGTGGCCGCCGCGAAGTTCCGGCTGGCCGACCTGGTGAACGAGGGCGAGTACAAGCTCAGGGCCATGGTGGCGCCGTCGGGTCTCCCGAAGCCGTCGCCGGACCTGCCCCCCGCCCAGCCCGAGGTCCAGGAGCGGACCGTCACGGTCAAGCCGTACGTGCTCCCCAAGTTCAAGGTCGAGCTCACCACGGACAGGCCCTACTACCGTCCCGGCGAGACCGTGACCGCCAGGGTCGACGCCCGCTACTTCTTCGGAAAGCCCGCGGGCGGGACGGTCCAGGTCGAGCTGTCCGCCTTCACCGCCGGCTTCACCTCCGTGGCCAGCGCCAGCGCCCCGCTTTCCGATCAGGGCTCGGCCCAGGTGCCGCTGCCGCTCCCGGCGGTGCTCGCGGGGCTCGAGAGCGAGGGCGGACGGGCGCTGATGCTGATCAAGGCCAGGGTGACCGACAAGGCTGGGCATTCCCAGGAGGTGGGCCACACCTTCACCGTGGCCCGGTCGGCGATGGCCGTCGAGGCGATCCCCGAGGCCGGTCGGCTGGTCCCGGGCGTGGAGAACATCGTCTACGTGGTGGTGGCGCGACCGGACGGGACTCCGCTTCCGGACGCGACGGTGACAGTACCCGCCCGGGGCCTGACGGCCAGGACCGACGCGGCCGGAGTGGCCGAGCTGAAGGTCGTTCCGGACCGGCCCTCCGACACCTGGGAACTGGTCGTCGAGGGCGCCGGCGGGCTGTCGGAACGGCTCGGCGTCAAGCTCCGCGACTCGGCCACCGCGGACGCCCTGCAGGAGCCGGTACACGTCCACACCTCCCAGCACGTGCGACCCGACGGTGGCGCCTCGATCCGGGTCGTGACGAGCCGCGTCAAGGACGGAACGCCGGTCCCGTGTCGCGTCCGCCTCCCGGAGCTCGGCGTCTCCTCGGACAGGATGGCATCCGACCATGAGATGAAGGTGCCCCGCATTCCCGCCGAGTTCGAGGTGGAGGTGTCGGACGCGGGCGGCGGGCGGCAGCTGTTCCGCCAGAGAAGCGTCACCACGTCGAACCAGCGGTACGGGAGGCCGGGAAGAGGTCGGTGGGACCGTTCCCCGGGGTTCGCCATGCGGGTGGATCGGCCATCCGGCGCGAGCGCGGGCCTGCTGCTCCGCACCGACGACGGGATCTACCAGGTGGGCGACTCGGCCAGACTCACGGTGCTCTCCGCCGATAGCACCGGCACGGTCTACCTGGACGTCGTGCGGGAGGGGCAGACCGTGTCCACCCGGACGCTGGAGCTCGCCGGTGGCCGCGTCGAGACCACGCTGGACCTCACCCAGGACATGACCGGGACGCTCCGCCTGCACGCCTACCGGATCCTGCCCTCCGGCCAGATCCTCCGTTCCGGAAAGGTCATCGCGGTCGGCGCGACCCGCTCCCTTTCCGTGGTGGTCAAACCGGACAAGCAGACCTACCTGCCCGGCGAGAAGGCCCGGGTGGACTTCGCGGTCACCGACCCGGCGGGGAAGCCGGTGCAGGCCCTGCTGGGGCTGGACGTGGTGGACGAATCGGTCTTCGCCCTGGCGGACTTCGCCCCGGGGCTCGAGCGCGTCTACTTCGCCATCGAGCAGGAGCTGCTCAATCCCAGGTACCAGATCCGGTGCGCCCCCGGATCGTTCGACGTGGGCGCCCAGGTCCGCCACCGCTGGTGCGGGACCCCCCGCCAGGCCCGCGACGTGCTGTCCCGGATCGCCCGGGTGCTGCTCGCGCCGATCGTGCCCGAAGGAGACCTGAACCTCTTGATGGTCTCCATCCAGGAGCGGAAGGAGGCGCTGCTGAGGCTCCGGGTCGAGTTCTTCTCCGGCCTGATGGAGATCGTGGCTCTGCTCTGGATGCCTCTGACGCTTGTGCTGCTGATGGTCTGGGTGCTGCTACGCGGTGCCGGCGCGGCGGGGTCTCGCGAGCTCGAGCCCGGGTCGAAGCAGGAGCTCCAGTACGCCCGGATCGCCTGGGCGGCGGCGCTTCCGACGCTGGCCGCCGTCGTGCTCGGCATCCCCGCCGCGGTCGGCGGCGGGTTCCCCGCCATGGTCGTCTTTCTCCTGACGATCACTCTCCTGGTGGGGCTGATCACGATCTGGAGCGGAGCCGAATCGCGGGCTCACCTGCCGCCGGGCCTCTGGTTCCACGGGGGCACCGTCCTGCTGTTCGCCTATGGCGCCCAGGTCTCGGTGCTTCTCCTGGCCGCCGGCATGCTGCCCGGGGAGGTGCCGGCATCCGCGGGGGTGGCGATCCCGCTGGCCGTGCTGGCGCCGCTCCTGGCGCTGGGGGCGTACACCTGTCAGATCGCGCGGCCGGCGGTGCAGGCCACTCTGCCCGGCCAGCGGGCGACGGCCGGCTCGGGCTCGGCGGCCCGGAGCGTCGCCTTCCTGGGCGTGCTGGTGGGCGGTCTGATCTTCGTGCCGGTGCTCTACAACGTCTTCGTCGAGGCGCTGCCGCTGGACTGGCACACCCGTCGCTCCCTGATGACACCCTACCTGATGGTCCTCTGGCTGCTCGTCTATCCCCCGGCGCTGGGGCTGGGGATGAAGCTGACCCGGTGGCTCGACCAGTCCTGCACGAACATGCTCAGACTGGCGCTCCTCGGCACCACCTGGCTCGCCGGAGTGATGGTGTTCAAGGCGGTCGGGCACGGGCTCCGGTGGGACAGCCCCACGAGTCGACTGCTGACGGAGCTGGAGAGCTTCCTGTTCTGGGCCTGGCTCCTGCTCGGACCCGCCCTGGGGTTCCTCACCGGCAGGCTCCTGGGGTTCGACCTGGCGTGGGTCCGGCGAGAGCGCCCCCAGGAGCCGGCTCCGCTCGAGCGTCTCGTCGGTCTCAGGGGCTTGGCCTCCGACGTGCTTCCAGCCGGAATGCTGTTCCTGGGGCTCACGGCCGGGGTGGTGCTGCTCGACTCGGTCCACTGGGAGCTCCGCCAGCTCGTCGGCTGGGTCCTGGGGGTCCTCTTCGTGCCCTGGCTGATCGGCGGACCGCTGCTGGGCGGCCTTCTGGCCAAGGTGAGCCGGATCAGGCCGGCGGCCCACCAGTCGTCCGGGGGGGTGGCGCTCGGGCTCATGGTCATCGGAGTGCTCGTGGTCGGCCTGCCGTTCTTTCTGTTCCAGAGTCGATCCACGAGCATGACCATGAACGGACGTGTCTCGAGGTCGTTCGCCCCGGGGATGGAAGCGAAGTCATTGGCCATGAGGCCCGGGGCGGGTCCGGCCGCCCAGGGCGAGCCGGCTCCTGCGCCGGCCGTCGCTCCGGAGCCCAGGGGGGCCACCGCCGAGGAGAAGGCGTCGGTCCGGGTGCGGTCGTTCTTTCCGGAGACGCTCCACTCCAACCCGGCCCTCCTGACCGACGACCGGGGGCGGGCCCGG
>JACQZM010000487.1 GCA_016213885.1 Candidatus Rifleibacteriota bacterium
CACGAGGCTCCTGGACGCCATCGACCCCGACCTGGTGGTGCACCAGGGAGCGTCCCACACGGCCGGGTACGCCGCGCTGTGGGCCAGGCACAGGGGCAGACGGTCCCTCTTCTGGGTGGCGCACGAGATCGACGTGGATGGCCAGTACGAGGCGGCGGCCGGACCTCTCCTGGGGTGGCTCCACCGCAGGGCCCTTGCTCTGGCCGCGGAGGTCGTGTGCACCACCCGTCGCCAGCAGAGCCTGCTGGACAGCCGTCGCCCGGGCCGTTCCAGCGTCCTGGTCCGCTACGGAGTCCAGGCCGGCGAGGCGGACCCGGGATCGCAGCGGGTCGGGGCGCTGTGGGTGGGCCGGGCCGCCGGGTTCAAGAGGCCCTCCCTGTTCGTCGACCTGGCCCGTGCGCTCCCCGAGGTGCCGTTCACGATGGTGCTGGCGGACAACCGGGACGGTGAGGGGTTGTTCGACAGCATCCGGTCCCGGGCCCAGGGCGTTCCGAACTTGACCCTGTGCCCGAACCTGGACCATCCGTCGTCCGTACGAGCCGTGGCGCGGACGCGGGTCCTGGTCAGCACCTCGACCCAGGAGGGGCTCCCCCTGGTGTTCCTGGAGGCGCTCGCGGCCGGCACCCCGGTCGCCTCGCTGGCGTTCGACCCGGACGGGCTCCTCCGGGACCACGGCGTGTTCGGGTGCGCCGGGGGAAGCCTGGAGAGCCTGGCCCGGATGGTGGTGCAGCTCACCTCCGACGACGCGCTGTTTGCGGCCGTGAGCCGGCGCGCTCTCGACCTGTGGCGCACGGAGCTCTCCCTGGACGTGCACGTCCAGCGATTCCGGGACGTGGTCGGACGGGTCGCTCCGGGCCGCTGACCGGATCCGATCGGCAGAAATCCTACACTTCCGGCTGCAAGGGCGTGCAAACTGGACGGTCGAGGTAGTATAGTGCTCTCCCAGCCCGGCACTCCGGCGAGTGCCTGGTTCGTCTTTGCCCTGGACCGGGCGATCGGAGCTCCGGCGCCGCGAGCCCACCAGGCTCGGCCCGACGGTTCGGTCCGCCGAGCGGCCGCTCTCCGGAGGCCGCACCGACATTCCGGGAGTCAGTTCGTGGGACACACGGTCACGCTGCTCGTACCGACGATGAACGAGATCGAGGGCATGCGGGCGATCATGCCCAAGATCGAGAAGGGCTGGGTCGACCAGATCCTCGTCGTCGACGGCCAGTCCACCGATGGGACCATCGAGTACGCCAGGGAGCAGGGCTACGACGTCATCGTCCAGCAGAAGAAGGGCATTCGCCACGCCTACCACGAGGCTTTTCCACACGTGAAGGGCGACATCGTCATCACCTTCAGCCCTGACGGGAACTCCATCCCCGAGCTGATCCCGGAGCTCGTCAAGAAGGTCCGCGACGAGGGGTTCGACATGGTCATCGCCTCCCGGTACGCCAAGGGCGCCAAGAGCGATGACGATGACTGGTTGACCGGTTTCGGCAACTGGCTGTTCACCACGACGATCAACGTTCTCCACGGGGCCAGGTACACCGACGCCATGGTCATCTACAGGGCATACTGGACCCGTCTGTACTTCGAGCTCGGCCTGGACCGCGAGGACGCCTACTGCACGGAGAAGCTCCTGGGAACCGTCATCGGCGTGGAGCCGCTGCTCTCGGTGCGGGCGGCCAAGCGGAAGCTCAAGCTGGGGGAGATCCCCGGCGACGAGCCGGCCAGGGTGGGGGGCGAGCGGAAGCTCCAGGTGTTCCGCTGGGGCGGCGCCTACATGCTGCAGGTGCTGCGGGAGGTCTACTACTGGCGCTGACCTTTTCTCGATCGGGAGAGCCGGGGACGTGTCCCGGCGCTGCTCGATCGATCCTCTGCTGGTGAGCGGCTCGCTCCGTTCTTCCATGGCCTGCCACGACGGCGGAATGAAGGCGACCGGGCGGCTCCCTGGGCGTGGGCCCGGCCTCGAGACGGCGACACGGGCCCAGATGGCGTGAAGATGAATCGTCTGGATCTCGTGCTGGTGAACCCCGGCAATCGTTGTTCCATCTACCAGAACCTGGGGCCGTCGCTGGCCGCCATCGAACCGCCGGTCTGGGCCGGTCTCCTGGCCACCTTCGCCCGCCACAAGGGGTTCTCGGTCCAGCTGATCGACGCCAACGCCCTGGGGCTGGGGCCCGAACAGGTCGCCGAGCAGGTCCAGACGCTCGATCCGTGTCTCACCGCCGTGGTGGTCTTCGGGCACCAGCCGTCCGCGTCGACCCAGAACATGGGGGCTGCGCGCCTGCTCTGCGAGGCGCTGAAGGCTCGCCGTCCCTCCGGCAAGATCATCCTGCTCGGCGGCCACGTCTCGGCCTTGCCCCGACGGACCCTCGAGGAGGAGTGCGCGGACTTCGTGTGCGAGGGCGAGGGGCCCTACACGCTGGAGAAGCTGCTGAGCGCCCTCGCCGGAGGCGAGAGCCGGCTCGATGAGGTGCCCGGCCTGTGGTACCGGAACGACGGCGCGATCCGATCGAACCCGCCGGCGCCCCTGGTGAACGACCTGGACCGGGAGCTGAACGGCGTGGCCTGGGATCTCCTTCCGATGGATCGATACCGGGCTCACAACTGGCATTGCTTCGGTCACCTCGACCGTCGCACACCGTACGCGTCGATCTACACGAGCCTCGGCTGTCCGTTCAAGTGCGTGTTCTGCTGCATCAACGCACCGTTCGGGAAGCCCACGTACCGGCTCCGCGACCCCCGGTCGGTCCTGGCCGAGATCGACCTGCTGGTCTCGAGATACGGCGTGCGGAACCTCAAGATCCTCGACGAGATGTTCGTCCTGAACTTGAACCACGTCCAGGCCATCTGCGACGGGATCGTGGAGCGCCGGTTCGACCTGAACATCTGGGCCTACGCCCGGGTCGACACGGTCAAACCCCGGTTCCTGCAGATGTTGAAGAAGGCCGGGGTGAACTGGCTGGCATTGGGGATCGAGTCCGGGTCGAGCCTGGTCCGGGACGGGGCCCGGAAGAGCTTCGACAGGACCGACTGCCTGCGGGTCGTCCGTCAGATCCAGGATGCGGGCATCCACGTGATCGGCAACTACATCTTCGGGCTGCCCGACGACACCCTGGAGACCATGCAGCAGACCCTGGACCTGGCGCAGGAGCTGAACTGCGAGATGGCGAACCTGTACGTCGCCATGGCCTATCCCGGATCGCAACTGTACGCGCTGGCGGTCCAGGAGGGCTGGCCGCTGCCGCCGACCTGGGAGGGTTTCTCGCAACACGCTCCGGACACGCTGCCGTTGCCGACAAGGTTCGTCGACGCCTCCGTGGTCCTGGAGTTCAGGGACGAGGCGTTCACGAAGTACTTCACCGATCCGCGCTACCTCGAGATGATCACCCGGAAGTTCGGTCCCGAGACGACGCGGCACATCGAGGAGATGGTCAGCCACAAGCTGGTCCGGAACGCCCGGTCGGTGGAGCGGTCCGGGTGCCGGCCGGGGCGAGGCTCCTGAGAGGCGCGAGGCCGCAGGTTCGACGGCGAGCGCCCGGGTGCACCGGAGTATCGATCTGGAAAACGACGAGTACGGGGTGGAGCAGTCCACCCGGAGAGGAGGTCCATTGACGGGCAAGACTAAGGGGAGCCGCGCCAAGGCCACGGGCAAGAAGGCGCTCCCGCTGGAGGTCCTGGAGAGGCTCTATTCTCAGATGCTGCGGATCCGCAGGGTGGAAGAGGAGACGGCGCGGATCTACCCATCCGACAAGATCAAGAGCCCGGTGCACCTTTCGATCGGCCAGGAACCGGTCGCCGTGGGAGTCTGTGAAGCGCTGGCCGCTCAAGACGTTCTGTTCGGTACCTACCGGAGCCACGCCACCTATCTGGCCAAGGGCGGGGATCTCAAGAGCATGATGGCGGAGCTGTACGGCAAGGCGACGGGCTGCGCGCGGGGAAAGGGCGGCTCCATGCACCTGGTGGACGTGCCGCACGGGGCGATGGGCACGTCCGCGGTGGTGGCCACCGCGATCCCCCACGCCGTGGGGTACGCCTACGCCATGAAGGTGAAGAAGCAGGACGTCGTCACCGTCAGCTTCTTCGGCGACGGGGCGACCGAGGAGGGAGCGTTCCACGAGAGTCTGAACTTCGCCTCGTTGAAGCAGGTGCCGGCGCTGTTCATCTGCGAGAACAACGGGTACGCGGTCTACTCGCCGTTCAGGGTCAGACAGGCCCACAACAACATCTGGGAACGCCCCCGCGGCTTCGGGATCGAGAGCGTCCGCGTGGAGGGCAACGACGTATTGGCGATCTACGAGCAGGCCCGGGAGTTCGTGTCGCGGATCCGGTCCACCGGCACGGGACCCTATTTCATGGAGTGCATGACCTACCGGTGGCGTCAGCACGTGGGGCCTCTGGAAGACCTGGACGCGCCCTACAGGACTCCGGGCGAGTACAAGCCCTGGGTCGAGGGTGACCAGATCCCCAGGCTCGAGAAGATGCTCCCCGCCGACACGGTGGCGCGGATCAGGCAAGGGATCGAATCGGAGCTCCGGGAGGCGATCCAGTTCGCCGAGGAGAGCCCGTTTCCCGACGACGCGGAGCTCTGGACCCAGCTCTTCAAGGAGGCGTGATGGAGCGCATCATAACCTACTCAGAGGCGATTCGGGAGGCCACCGAATCGGAGATGGCCCGGGACCCCGGAGTCATCGTCTTCGGCATGGGAGTGCCGGATCACCTGGGGGTCTACGGAACCACCCTGGGGCTGGCCCAGAAGTTCGGATCCGACCGGGTGTTCGACAGCCCGCTCTCCGAGGACGGGATGACCGGAATCGCCATCGGGGCGGCCATGGCGGGCATGCGACCGATCCACTGTCACATCCGGATGGACTTCCTGATCCTGGCGGCGAACCAGCTGGTGAACATCGCCGCCAAGAGCCACTACATGTACGGCGGTCAGATCCCGGTGCCGATCGTCGTGCGGGCGATCATCGGGCGGAGCTGGGGACAGGGCGGCCAGCACTCCCAGGCGCTCTACTCCTGGTTCACCCACATCCCGGGCCTCAAGGTGGTGGCCCCGTCCACGCCGTACGATGCCAAGGGGATCCTCGTCCAGGCGATCCGGGACGACAACCCGGTCATCATGGTGGAGCATCGCCATCTCCATCGCCGCCAGGGACACGTGCCGCCGGAGACCTACACCGTGCCGTTCGGCAAGGCCCGCTACCTCGCCCACGGCGACGACGTGACGATCGTGGGGGTCTCGTACATGGCACTGGAGTGCATGCGAGCGCACGAGGAGCTGAAGCGCGAGGCCGGGATCCACG
>JACQZM010000371.1 GCA_016213885.1 Candidatus Rifleibacteriota bacterium
AGGAAGGGTGGCACCCGGGGGCCGATCTTCCTGCACGAGCTGGCCGAGGAGGCCCACAGGCGCATGCTCACCCACAGGCGAGGGCGCCCCTCGGCGAGGGAGTGGACCCTCCGCCGGCTCGTGCCGCTGCGGCCCGATCACCGGGAGGAGCTCAAGAAACTCGCCGCCTCGATCGGAGTGGATCCGGCACAGATTGCAGCGCTGCTGATCGAACGCGGGCTAAAGCGGCTGCGCACAGAGCCGAAGCTGGGCACCGTTGGGCAACAGGGGCGGTGAGCCCCGGGGACCCCGGCGTGCCCCTCCTGCGAGCCCTCTGCAGAACAAGCCGGCAACGGACAAGAGGTCCGGCTTCCGCGGCTGGGTCATGGTTTCCGGCGGTTGGCACGCTCGAGCGCTGGACGATATAGGCTTGCCCCCCCTCTTGGCCGGTGGTAGCCTCGAAAACATGCTCCACCACACTCGCCCATCACTCGCGCCCTCCGACCTGCTCTCTCTTCTCCTCGTCACCCTTCTGGCACCGAGCCTCCTCTTCGCAGCCCCCACACAGTCCGGCAGCCCATCTTCCGCTTCACCCGCCTTGTATGGCCCGATCGACCTCCAGAAGGTCGTCCGCCTCGCTGAACTCCTCGAAGCCCAGCCCTTCGCTCCTCAAGCCAAAGACATCCGCTCCGCCCTCACCACGTACATCATCGATGCCCCCGATCTCACGGTGATCCTCCACGGCGACATGCTTGGAGATCCCGAGAAGCTACACCCCGACTACGGCCCCCTTCTCGTCGCGCAGATGATGTTCGGAATGGCCAGCTACTCAATCAATCACCCTCGTGCCAAGCCTGACGACCTCGCCGTCCAACTTGCCGGCGTGGAGTCTGCACTTCGCCTGTATTCCACCCTCAAGCGCCTTCGCCAAGACGCATCCATGCAGCAACTCGAGAGCCTCGTCGCGCTTCGGTCCATCAACAAGCTGTCGCAGCACGTCACCGAACGGCTGAGTCGAGATTCCAAAGCGCCTGGCCAAGCCAAATAGGTTTCCCCCCGGGTAGTGGTGGTGCCGCTCGGACCTGCAGGTGGCGAGACCAGTTCACCTCTTGCGCGACTTGGCCGGGCGCGGCGGTCTTGATCGCAGCGTCATCATGATCATCCCAAGGGGACGGGGGTGCTGTCTGGCGCTTGCGCCGGATGGACCGGGCCAGAATCGGGACCGAAGTCGACCTTCGATTCTGCCGGGCAGTATCCTGCGCAGGGGGCCAGACGATGGCGTCGTCGATCGCCACGTCTGTGCTCCTGGTGGCGGTGACCGGCTCGACCGACGGAAGCCAGGACCACCATCACAGGATGCCGGGGAAAAAAACACCGGGCGGGATGACCCCCGCCCTTCGGCACGCTGAATTGGCAGATGAGAGCCGAGTCTACGCGATACCGTGCCGGAGCTTGTATACCTGGGCCCGAACGGCCCGCCTGGCCTCACGCAGGTACACCTGTAGACGGTCGCCCTGGTCTTCCCGAGGCGCCGGCCCATCTCCTCCCCGGTCTGCCCGTGCATCTTCCAGCCCAGCACCTGCGACCGACGCGAAACCGACCCGGGCGACCGACGAGCTTGGCCATTGGATCGACGAGGCACAGCAGCTCACGCGGATCTGCGCGGCCTCGGCCCGAACAGCCAGGGGGGTGGTGCGAGGGACCGCCGTCGTGAGCGACGCGGATCTGGCGACCAACCGCAGAGAAGCAGAGCCACTTGCAGGCAACCTGCCGCTTTGCCAGGGTGAATGGCGATCGAGAGACCTCATGGCTCGTGCCGTGCGGTCGCCTGAGTGGTAGTGTGTGACATGCCGTCAGCGGATCCAGACAAGAGCTCGAGAGGACCTCGCGCCTGCCGATCCCTTGTCCTGCGAGCCTCTCGATCACCTGAGAGACGGCGGAAGATCCCTGGCACTCCGACGAATGTTGCGTCGAAGCTTCTGGGTCTGCACGGGCACAAGGAGGAACTGCAGTTCCTGGTTGCCCACACCTATGACATCGCCCGACTTCAACACAACCCGCCGTGCGGACGTTCCGTTGAGGAAGACTCCAGAGATGCTCTTGTAGTCAAGCAAGATATATGTACCATCTCCACGAACCAGCGCTGCGTGTATCTTGCTGAGGTCTGGGTCATCGAATGAGAACTCGCATTCTCGACGATCACGCCCAATGAAGTACAGAGGCTCCGTGAGCCGTCGACGTTTCCCCCGCACCACCAGGAATGCGTGCACATAGAGCGTCTGCATCTGGTTCACGGGCACCTAACAACAAACCACTGTGCAACGGCAGCAGTGAGAAGCACTACATGTTCCCATAGTTCCGGATCGATCCACTCCCCAGAGGATCCTCAACGACGATCAGCTCCACGATATGGCTCCACCCCAATTTTGGCGACAGTGTCGCCACAATCTTGGGATCCGGAAAGCACTCCACGAATCGCACCATGCGAAAGAGAGCATCCGTGGTGAACCCTCCGCCTTCCTCGGCCCCCACCGCCGGCCTTGCGCATGGCGCGCAGCGGCCTCCCCGAGCAAGGTGCCCCGGAAAGTGATCGCGTTCCGTGCCCGGCTGCCCCGGGTACCTTCTACAGGAGGCCGTCTCATGTCCAGGAAAATCTCTCATGAGCGGTATCCCCAAGGCTAGAGAATTCGCCCGAAGCTCACTCCGTCTGAACCTCCACGACTTTGCCTCGGCCCTGCAACAAAACCATGGACCCGCCGGGAGAGCATCTGAGATAATTCATGCCGGCTTTTCGTCTGAATCCCGGGAGCACAGCATGAAGTATCGATTCAGAATCGCCGTCGTGGTCCTCCTCGTCGCCACTCTCGCCGGGTCCCCGACCGTTCGATGCCAGACTCTGGCCGAGACCGGTGGGACGCTCTTCTCCCCCCAGACCTCGCCGACCGGCAGGGAACTGCTCTGGGAGTGCCTCGATCGCAACGGGTCGATCTGGATCACCGACCGCAGCGGCGCTGCCCCGACCTTCCTCACGCAGGGCCACTCTCCCTCCTGGGTCGACGGTGAGAGCTTCAAGTTCGTCCGCTCCGTCGACGATGGGCACCAGGTGCTGGCCGAGTCGCTGTACCTGTACGAGCTGCCCAGCGGCCGCGTCACCCTGCTCGCCGCCGGCACCGGAAACGCTGACTATGTCGCGGTCGCCACTCCAGCCACCACCGTCTCGTTTCCCGAGAGAGGCCTCGCCGGCACCGTGGTGTGCCTCGACCCGGGCCATGGGATGAACACCGGCGCCTACTGCGACTTCTCCAAGAAGATCGAAGATGTGTACGCGCTCCAGAGCGCCTACATGGTGAAGAACTACCTGGAGCGATCTGGCGCGACCGTCGAGATGACCCGGTACACCCACGGCCAGAACCCGGCGCTGACCGCCAGGGTCAACTTCTCGAACTCCGTGGGGGCCAAGGTGTTCCATTCGATCCACTACAACAGCGCCACCAACGCCACGGCCAGGGGGTCCGAGACGTGGTATCGCTCCGGCGACACGACAAGTCGTGCCCAGGCCCGGAAGGTCCAGGGGCGGATGATCGAGGCCGCGGGCCTTCCGGACCGGGGCGCCAGGGCCGACAAGGAGAACCTGGGCTATTACCTCGGCGTGCTCAGCGCGAATCACGCCACCCGGCGCAAGAGCCTCAGCGAGGGCGGGTTCCTCTCCAACGCCGACGATGCGGCGGCCGTGGACGACCCGGAGGTCAACGATCGGCTCTCCTGGGGAGTCTACGCGGGCCTCTGCGACACGCTGAACGTGACCCCCGTGGCCCCGTGGACTCCGGTGGCGGAGCCTCTCGTGGAGAAGTTCGCCGGGCCTCTCTCGGATCGGTGGGTCGGCGCGCCGGTCGAGACGAGCCAGACCCCGACGCCGGGGGGCGACGATGCGGCGGCCGTGATCTCGTCGGCGCCCGGAAGGCCCGCCTGCCTGCGAACCGGCGGGTTCTGCTGGCGCGACTACACGGTGGCGGCCACGGTCCGGCTCGACGGCGAGGAGATCGCGCCGTACGGCCTCCTGGCGCGGTGCTCGGCCCAGGACGGGGAGAAGTGGGTCGGCTACGTCCTGTCCGTCGACGAGCGACAGAAGGAGGCGACGCTCCTGGCCTCCATGGACAGCTCCGGAACCGCGATCGTCGTGGGGCGCCTGCCGCTCGGCGACACCCCGGCGAAGCAGCGCTGGCGCAGCCTGACCGTGGAGTGCGCCGCCGATCAGGTCAAGGCGTCGGTGGACGGCGTGCCTCTCGCGCCTGTGGAGGTCTCCTCGAGCGCCCAGCAGGCGATCAACGACGTGATCAGGCGAGGACAGGTCGGCGTGCTGCTCTCGGCGTCGAGCAGCAAGGCTCGGCTGGCGATCGACGAGCTCTCCATGACCGTGCCATCCCCCGGGCGATCGGTGCAGCGGGCTCCGGTGCGGTGATCCGGGAGAGTCGCTCGCCGTCGGGCCCCGCCGCACCGGCGTCGGGCTCGCCACTGTCCCGGCTCTGGTCAGGGGTCCCGGCATGAACCTCGAGAGCATCAGCGTGGACTTCGTCGCCAGGGAAGACCGTCTCTTGATGCGGGTGCTGTTCGGCGGATCTTCGGA
>JACQZM010000221.1 GCA_016213885.1 Candidatus Rifleibacteriota bacterium
GGGGATCTCGCGTCGAAGCTGTTGGAGTCGTAGAAGCTGCTGGCGCGCGCGTGCGCGGCCCACCCCCGGGCGTTTGGGCCGACCAGCTCCACGGCATCGATCTCGTTCCACCCGGGCACCAGGCTCGTGTCCAGCACGACCTTCACCCGGGCCACCGGCCGCGGCGTGACCGGGAACCCCACATCGAGGAAGGTGGGCGCCTGCTTCGACGTGTCCTTGACCGGGATGTCGGCCAGCACGTTTCCCTGCTCGTCGAAGAGCACCACGCCCGTCACGGCGCCCGGATTGTAGGTCTCACGGATTCTCACCTGGTTCGCGACGAGCGCGGGGGCGTAATCCAGTTCCAGCCACTCGAGCCCCTTCTCCTGTTCGAGAGGCGCCCAGGCGCTGCTCAGGTCGCCGGCGATCCGGGTATCGGGCGCATCCGTCGCCTGCATGGGCGACCAGCTCGGGAATCGGTACGAGCGTCGGTTGACGCCCGTGAAGAGGTCAGAGTCCGGCGGCGGCGCCGGTGTGTAGAAGCTGCTCGCGCGAGCATCCACGGCCCACCCTCGCCCCTCTTGCCCCTGGAGCTCGACGGCATCGATCGCCGCCCTTCCGGACACCCTGTCCAAGCCGAGGAGGATCTTCACGCTCTTGACCGGCTCCTCGTACGCGGGGATCGGAAGCTCCAGCACCGCGGGCCCGGGCCGGACCTTGTCGTCGACGGCGAGCGAGCCCAGCGCCTTGCCGTTCGGATCCCGGAGGATGAGGCCGACCACCGCCCCTGGGTTCAGACTCTCGAAGACGCGGATCCGGTTGGCGTGGATCGGAGGGTCGAACTCCAGCTCGAGCCAGTCTCTCCCGCTGGTCCACTCGCCGGCGGCCCAGGCGCTGGGTCGATCGCCCCCGCCGAGAGTGTCCGGTTCACCGGTCGCCTGCAGCGGCGACCAGCCCGGAGCCTCCCAGCGTCGCTTGAGGAGGTCGCTTGCGTTCCTGCCGACAGGCGACCGGATCGACGGGGCCGTGGCGTCACGGGGTGGATGCGCGATCCTGACGGCCATCGCGCCAGCGACCCCCAGCACCAGGGCCATCGCTCCGACCAGAGCCACGGTGCGCCGGCTGGACATCCGCGACGTTCCGGAAGCCAGTCCCTGCTGGTACACGCGACAGTAGTCGCACTTGCGCGAGTTCTCACCCAGCACGAACTGGCAGTTGGGGCAGATCTCTCCGGTCCGCATGGGCCCTCCTTCGGACGAACCCGCCCCCCTGGCGACAGGGTGCGCGGGCTGGTTTGCAGCACGATCGGGACGACCTGACGGTGGCCTTGGCGAACGCTCAGCGCCCAGCGAGCCCACCACCCGGCGTGCGAACCCCTCCGGCAGTGGCGGCACCTCGCGGCTTCTGAGCCAGCGCACGAGCCGCCTCTCGTCCTCCACCTTGCGGGAGCACCCGGGGCACCCTGACAGGTGCGATTCGACCCGGCCGGTGTCGGCCGTGCCGAGGTCACCCACCACGTAGGCATCGAGCAGGCTCGAGATCTCTTCGCAGGACATCGCCTCGACCTCCTCGGGCATGAAGAACGGTCGAGGTCGCCGAAACCCCCGCACGATCTCGGATTTCTCGTGGGCGCTCAGTCGAACATGGCCGCCAGCGCGGTGCTCAGGCTCTTGCGAGCCCGGTCCAGCAATCGCTCGACCGCCTTCGGGGTCACGTCCAGCGCTGCCGCTATGTCGGCGTAGCCGAGCTCCTCGTAGTATCGCAAGACCACGGCGAGCCTCTGCGTCGCCGGCAGCCGACCCAGGGCGGCTTGCACGGTCAGCGCTCGTTCCCGGGCCACGATCCTCTCCGAAGCGGAAGGAGCCGGATCTCCCACGGAGGGCATCTCCGGGACGTACACCGGCGCGGCCCGTTCGGTCCAGTCGATGCAGAGCCTGGAGAGGACACACCTGAGGAACGACGTGAACCGGGCCGTGGGCTGATACCCGCCGGCGTTTCCGAAGATCCTGAGGAAGGCGCTCTGGACGAGGTCTTCCGCCTCGGTCCGGTCCCCCACGTAGTTGTAGGCGATGCGCCAGGCGAGCTGCTGGTGCCGCTGTACGAGCCGCGCGAAGGCGTCGCTGTCGCCCCGCGCAGTTGCCACCATGAGCTGTTCATCGCTCGGTTCGTCGGCAAACCGGCTCCGGCCATCGGCCGGCACGCCGATCTCCGGAGGACGCGCAACGGCGTCTCTGGACACGACCCCGGCGCCGCAGGAGGGGCATACGGTCGGCGCTGGTGAACCTGCCCGTGCGCCCAGCGGCCGCCTGCAGATGGAGCACAGCGATTCCAACGAGTCACCTCCCCCGAGATGACGGCCTCCGCGGGCATGACATCGACCGGACGGCGGTCGAGCGCTTCGCCGGGCCGCAGGACAGGGGCTGGCCGGAACGGGAACGGCGGGCCTCGCTGCCGGCATCCAGGATAACATGACCGGCTGCCAGGCACCGGAGGAGCCGGCGGCCGGTACGAGCCAGCCCACCGATGCATCCTCTTCGCCCTTGGGACCGTAGTAGGCAGAGGACCCTCTCGTCCGACGAGCGCTTGACCGCTCTTTCCTCCGGGCTCCACGTGCCCGGATCGCGCTCCCGGACCTCGTGAAGCCCATGACGATCTCTGCGCTCGCCGATCGGGCCGCCCGCCGCCGGACCGTCCGGACCGCTCTGCCGGTCGTCGCTCTCATCCTGGTGGGCCTTGTCCTCTCCGGCGCGCCGGCGCTGGCCGCCGACCGGGGGTACCTGCACACGCTGGGCCGGATGAACCCGCTCCCGGCGATCAAGAACGCTGGCCGGACCGTGGCCGGCTGGCCGAAGACCGTCCGGACCAACTGGAAGGAAGGGCGGTTCTACGCCACGGATCTGACGGAGCATCCCACGTGGCAGGCGGCGCTGAAGCGCTCCATGATGCCGGTGGACATGTCGGCCAACGTCAAGGCGGCGTTCCTCGGCAAGGTCCACCCGGTGAAGCTGGTGGGCAACCTCGCCGACCCGCTCGGCATCGAGCTGGGAAGACAGATCGCCTCCGGCGAGGGCCTTGACTTCGGTCGGCTGGTCAAGTCGCTCCACCCGGCCGTCGTCGCCGGCACATTCGCCGGCGGTCTGGCCGGAGACGTGGCCGGAGCAGCGCTCCAGTCCCTGCTGGCCAAGGCCGGTCCGGTCGGCGCCGCGGCGGGCTTCTTCCTCAGACCGACCGTCGCCTTCGGCGCCCAGGTGTTCGGGTTCAACGTGGGGCAGGGCGTGGCCAAGGGGATGACCTTCCGGAGCTCCCTGGCCCAGGGTCTCAGGGACATCCGCCCCGGGCGGGACTTCGGCCAGCTCATGGGCGGCACCCTGGGCAGCCTCTTCGGGCAAGTGCTCATCCCGATCCCGGTGGTCGGAGGGATCATCGGCGGGATGATCGGGGGAACGCTCGGGGCGCTGATCGGCTCCAAGCTGGGCCAGGTCGGCCTCACCGGCACGCTGGAGCGATCCGTCATGGGCCTGCTGGGTCGGTGGGCCGATGCGATCGAGGGCAAGTCCCGGCCTGACCCCGCAGCCCGGGTGCCTCCGGAGCGGTCGGTGGAGCCTGGCGGGGGGCGCGACCCGCCCTCTCCCTCGGCCTCTCTCACCCCCGGGCCCGGCGCACCGCCCCGGCCACGGCCGGCCGGCCCGCCGGCCTCCCCTGACTCGGGTCCGGGCATGGATGACCTGCCGATCGCCACGCCCTGACCTCCACGGGCCCGTGATCGCTCCCCCAGGATCCAGCGCCTCGCCGGATCAGATTCGCGCCCGAGAGCGCGACTCCGACCGGATCCCCTCCACTTCCATCGTGAAACCTGGAACGACTGCGAGGGGGGTGGGCCAGTCGCTGGTGGAGTTCTGTGCGGTGCTCCCGCTGGCCATCCTGCTGTTTGCCGCCGTGATCGACGGCGGCTACATGATGCTCGTGGCGATCAACATCCATACGGGCGTCCGCGAGGGCGCGCAGCTGGCGCTGTACGACAAGGCCTTCTCGAACGACACGATCAAGAAGCGAATCAAGGACTCGGTGTACGCGGCGCCGATAGCCGACTCGGAGATCACCATCGCCCAGACGGCCAACATCACCATCGGTTCGACGGTCCACCAGGCCTACGAGATCAAGGTCAACCACAAGCACTACTTCCTGCTCCCGTTCGTCTTCGCGGCCCAGTCGACCATTGACCTCCAGTCGACGATCACATCCATGGTCGTCACGGGACTCACACCCTAGTCAGACGAGGTGGCCAGCATGAAGAAGCGAAAGGGTCAGGCCATTGTGCTCTTCGTGGGGGGGCTGGTCTTGCTGCTGGCGATCGCCGGTCTGGTGGTCGACGTGGGTCTCTGGTACACCCGCCGGGCCCAGCTCCAGCTCGCGGCCGACATGGCCATCGTGTCGGCCATGGGCACCGTCGATCTCGAGATGACCTACGCCGCGCAGTCCACCTGGGTGCAGCAGAAGGCGATCGGCATCGTCGCGGCCAACGGCTACGACA
Organism: Candidatus Rifleibacteriota bacterium; assembly: GCA_016213885.1. Taxonomy (GTDB): domain Bacteria; phylum Muiribacteriota; class UBA6191; order JACPRK01; family JACQZM01; genus JACQZM01. The sequence continues at coordinate 4,511 of JACQZM010000221.1, forward strand.
CGTCCCGGTGGAGCTGCTCCACCACCGCGGACTCGACGTCCACCCCGAAGTACGTGGTCCAGGGCACGCTCACCACGGTGCAGCCGCTGCCCACGTTCTTCATCAGGGTCATCTGGGGCGACCGGACCCCCACGACCACGGTCCGGGCCGTGGCCGAGGGGGTGAGGGTGAAAGCGAAGCTGCCGCCGTGCGGCTTCATCGCGAAGCACAACATCAACTACGGCGGCGCCGGCAACGGCGTGATCGACAGCTTCGACTCCAGGCTGGGCGGCTACCAGCCTTCGAACCTGATGGGGGGCAAGTTCTTCGACAACTCGAACGCCGTGGGCTGTGCCAACGGAGCGATCGAGTACAACGGCAACGTGGCCCAGTTCGGCAGCCTCTACTCCCACGGCACGGCCACCATCACCGGCGGTGCGGCGCTGATCGACGGCAACGTGGAGGCCAAGGAGACGGTGTCGGTCATCTCGGGCACGGTCACCGGCACGGTGAAGAGCGGCGCCGACGTCCCCCACTTCCTGCTGCCGCCGGTGGTGGCGCCGGCGGACATCGCCACGAACAACGACAACAGCCACATCATCATCCGGAACACCACGAAGAATACCGACGCCAGCTTCTCCGGTGCCGTTCTGAACGAGACCGCGGCGGGCATGGAGGTCCACCTGAGGGCCGGCCACACGTACTACTTCACGGAGCTCTCCCTCGGCGGCGGGGTCAAGATGATCATCGACGGCGACCCGGCCACCCAGGGTCAGACCAGGATCTACCTGAACGGTGAAGCCAAGATGGAGGGCGGCGTCGAGTTCAACCTGGCGCTGGCCGCCGCCGGCACAGGCCTCGGCGGGGTCAACGCCAAGGACCTGGCCATCTACGGCATGGCGAGCTCCGGCGACATCGTGATCGGCGGCGGCACCAAGATCGTGGCGGACATCTACGCCCCGGATATGAACGTCAGGCTGAACGGCGCCCAGCACACCTACGGCAGGATCCGGGCCAACGACATCACCATCGACGGAGTGGCGCAGTTCACCTTCGCCGAGGGTCTGGGTTACGGCAACGCCGACACCGACACGCTCGACATCAGGGTCCACCGCATGACGATCACGATCCCCTCACGGAGCGCTCATCCGGTCCCATCCGCGCGGGCGATGTTGTCGCGATTCACGATCGCCACGTTCCGGCCGATCCGGGCGTTCTTGTCGATGATCGCCCGCTGGACCACGCTGCCGGACCCCACTCCCCGGGGGGGGAGGCCCCTGGCGATCATGGCCGGAATCTGGGCCGGGTCGTCGTATTCGTCGGCGCCCATCATCACGGTATCGGAGATGTGCACCGACCGATCGACGATCGACCCCACGCCGATCACGGAGTTCTCGACCAGGGCGTTCCCGATGATGCACCCCTCGGCGACCAGGGAGCTGACGATCCGGGACTCGTAGAACTTGGAGGCCGGGAGGAACCGGGCGTTCGTGTAGATGGGCGCGTAGGGGCTGTAGAAGTCGAACGGCGGGTACTTCTGGGTCATCTGCAGGTTCGCCTGGTAGAACTTCTTGATCGTCCCGATGTCCTCCCAGTAGCCCTGGTGGATGTACACGGACATGCGGTGGGTCTTCAGCGCCTTGGGCAGGAGGTGCCGGCCGAAGTCCTCTGGATCCGGGTCGGAGAGCAGCTCTTCCAGCACCGGGGCGTCGAACACGTAGATGCCCATGGAGCCCAGGTAGAGCTCGTGGACCGGGTCCACGCCCAGCCGGAGCGCGAGCTCCGGGTCGATGCGCAGGCGGGCCAGCACCTCCGGGTCTTTCGGCTTCTCCGCCATGAGACAGATCCGGTCCTCATCGTCCACGGTGAACAGGCCCAGCGACCCGGTCCACTCTCGACCCACGACCTTGCCGCTGACGGTGATGTGGGCGCCGCAGGAGATGTGGTGGGCGAGCAGCTCCCGATAGTCCATCCGGTACAGCTGGTCGCCGGAGAGCACCAGGTAGTGCCTGGGATTCCACCGGCAGATGTGGCGGATCTGTCTGCGCACCGCGTCGGCTGTCCCCTGGTACCACTCGGAGGACGAGTCGGTCAGCTCGGCGGCCAGCACCGCCACGAAGCCCCGTGAGTAGGTGTCGAACTTGTACCCCTGGTTGATGTGACGGTTCAGCGAGGCGGAGTTGTACTGGGTGAGCACGTAGATCCGCCGGATCATCGAGTTGATGCAGTTGGAGATCGGGATGTCGATGAGGCGGTACTTGCCGCCCAGCGGCACAGCCGGCTTGGACCGGTGCTCCGTGAGCGGGTAGAGTCGGGTCCCCTTCCCGCCCCCCAGGATGATCGCCACGGTGCTCTCGGAGGCGTAGCCGGTCATCTCTTCCTGGGTTCTGGGGCCGAGTTCGCCGGAACCGTCGTCAGGGTCTACCCACATGGCCAGACCAATCTACCACGAGCCCGGCGCCGCGACCAGATGGTCCGCCAAGACCCGGCGCCTCGCCGGGTCCGAATCGCAAGACCCGGCGCCTCGCCGGGTCCGAGTCGCGCCCCCGAGCGCGACCTCAATCCGGATCCCCTCCTCTTCCCTTCCCTCGAGCGCGACGTCAAATCGGTGACGAGCCAAGGGTGCTCCTCCACCGATCCCGGGTCGACTCGACCGGGGCGCCCGTTGCCAGCAGGGAGGCTCCGGGGCTATGATCGTGGATCATGGCAAAGGTCGTCGTGAAGCTGTTCGCTGCGGTCAAGGAACGATTCGGCGCTGACCGGCTGGAGATCGAGCTGGGAGCCGCTGCCACGGCGGGCCAGCTGGTGGAGGCCCTGTGCCGGCTTCACCCGGAGCACGCCCGGGTGCTCGGCCAGTGCAGGGTGGCGGTGAACCGCCGGTTCGCCCGGGCGGACGCGGCGATCGCCGATGGCGACGAACTGGCGATCGTTCCGCCGGTGGCTGGAGGGTGACGATGCACCGGCTCGTGCGGGAGCCGCTGGACTGCGCCCGTATCATGGCCTCCGTGACCGCCCCCGGCGCGGGAGCCGTCTGCGTGTTCGTCGGCACCGTGCGGAACCACAACGAGGGTCGATCGGTGCTGCGGATCGAGTACGAGGCGTACGAGGAGATGGCTCTCGAACAGCTCGCCGCCGTGGAGGCCGAGATCCATCAGCGGTTTCCCGTGACCGGGGTCGCCATCGTTCACCGGCTGGGCCTCCTCGAGGTCGGCGAGGCGTCGGTGGTGGTGGCCGTCTCGACCGGTCACCGCGACGAGGGGTTCGCCGCCTGCCGGTACGGGATCGACCGGATCAAGGAGCTGGTGCCGATCTGGAAGAAGGAGTTCACCGACTCGGGCGCCTCCTGGGTCGGGATGCAGGTCAGAACGTCGTGGTGAGCGACGCGCCGTACTCCCGGTTCTCGTTCTGGGTCAGCTTCCGGCAGTAGACGAGCAGGTCGCCGAACCGTCGGAAGCCGAACAGGCCGCCCACGTTGGTGTAAGAGCCGCCGAACGATGCGGTCCCGTTGGAGCTCAGGACGGCCCCGAAGTCGCCGACCCGATCCGACGCGAGCGTCTCGTTCACCACCTCGGCCAGGAAGCGGACCTCCTCCATGGGAAGCCACTCGACGGCGGCGCCCAGCGTCTTCACTGTGTTGGACGGGCTCTGACCGCTGGCCGGAATCTGGCTCTGCTTCCCCACGGCGTGGACCCTGAAGCCCGGGGCCAGCGGGGTGGAGAAGACCACGTAGGCGTTGGAGAACCGCTCGTACTCGTCCGGCAGGAACACGGGCCGGTCCAGGTCGCTGATCAGGCTCCCGGTGATGCCGAACGACAGCTCCATCCCGTTGTACCGGTACGGAAACTGCACCTTGAGGCCGCCGGTCACCACGGACAGGCCCCTGCTCCCGCCCCGGAACAGGCTCGGGTCCCTCGTCGCCACCGACTCGGTGTGGCTGCGGTAGGCGACCATGAACTCCACGCCGCGGACCAGCCCCTGACGGTAGCTGAAGTCGAGACCGGTCAGGTCGACGCTGGTGACGTTGGAGAACACGGAGCTGCCCACGGTACGTTTCAGGATCCCCACCTCGGTCTGACGGTACCCCGGTCTGAGGACGTGAGCCGTGGGCAGCTCGATCACCCGGGACCTCACCGTCGAGATGGGCGCCGAGACCGAGACGCTCTTCTGGATTCGCACCCGCGTGGGCGCCCCCTTGTCCTTGGCCGACACGACGCGGAACCGGCTGCGGGCCGAGAGCCAGATCGACCCGTGCTCGTTGGCCAGGATGGTCAGGACCGTCCGTCTCAGGTACTCCCGTATCACCGGCTTGTTCGAGCGGGTGAGCACCGACGAGGTCTCCACCACCAGGTCCACCTCGATCTCGTGCGGGGTGACGAACCAGACCCGCACGGCCAGATCGGGGAACCGGGGGCCGAGCTCCTGGCGGATCCGGCCTTCGAGCCGCCTCGACAGACCATCATCGGCCTGCTGCGGGCGGCTCCGCTTGTCCGGGTTGTCCCGGGTCGGCATGTCGTCGAGCTCAGGGCGCTGGTAGCGCTCCATCGTGAAATGGCTCCGGGGGCCCATCTTGAGCTGCCGGAACTCCCTTTCCATGAGGGTCCGTACCAGGCGCCTCACATACGCCGAGATGAACGCCCCGTTGTCGTCGGGGGTCGCCGCGGTCATCACGGTCACGACCACGTCGACCTGTCCCAGGTCGCCCGGGCCGACCTTGACCCGGGCGTCGGGGTACAGAGGGGCAAGCGCCTGGCGGATCCTGTAGGCCAGCTTGTCCGCCGCCAGCGCCGTGTCCGGGTCGGCGGCGTCGCCGGCCTCCACGGGAGGCGCGCCCACCCGACTCTCCCCGGTCGAGCCGCCGACGCCGGTCG